>DASWLV010000247.1:0-18220 GCA_036400075.1 Pyrinomonadaceae bacterium | reverse complement strand
TGCCGGTCCGCTCGCCGGTTTCGCGGTTTTGGTTCCGGTGGCGATTATGGGTTTGGCGACAATGCAGATTGCGCCTCCTGTAGCTGCAACCGAAGGCAGTATAATTTTTACAGATCCGCTCTTGACCAGATTTTTGGGCGCGCTGATGGGCGTTGATCCGACGCAGGGCGTGATTAATCCTTTTTACGCGGCGGCTTGGGTCGGTTCGCTGGTGACGGCTTTAAATTTGCTGCCTGCGGGACAACTCGACGGCGGACACGCTGTTTTTTCGGTTTTCGGTGAGCGAGTGCATTTTGGAGTCGGGCGCGTCGCGTTTGTCGGAATGTTGATTTTAACGGCTCTCGGCTGGCAATTGTACGGCAGCCCCGGCACTCTCATTTTTACGATTTTGCTTGGTATTTTGCTGCGTTTTCCACATCCGCCGCCGATTTTCGATCATCCGCTCGACCGGAAACGCAAAGCGATTGCTGTTTTGACGCTGATTGTTTTTATCCTTTCTTTTATGCCGTTTCCCGTTCAGATTCATTAAAACGGCGATAGCGTAATTTAGACAGTTTTTCCGGCGCTGAAACAACGATGTTCTCAGGCGCGTAAACTATTTTGGAGAGTAAAGCGCGTTTTCGATTTCGGTAAACGCGCCTCTCTGTTTTATAATCAAAGTTTTGTACTTTTAATACAATATTATGGACGAAAAAGACCGCGACGATATGATGGAACGCCTGCTCGAACTCGGCAGGGATAAAAAGAATTTTTTAACTTACGACGATTTAAACCGTGAATTGCCGGAAGGCATGGTTTCGCCGGAAGACCTTGAAGACGTATTGCAAAAAATCGAGGGCGGCGGAATTGCCGTCGGCGATACAGATTCGCTGCTGCTGGAAAAAGCGGCGAAGCTGGCGGTTGACGAGGACGATCTGGACGACGAAGACGATTTGGATTTAGACCTTTCCGCCGGTGCTCTGGACAAAACAAACGATCCGGTTCGGCTTTATCTGCGCGAAATGGGCATCGTGCCGCTGCTGACGCGCGAAGGCGAAGTCACCATCGCCAAGCGAATCGAACGCGGGCAAATCAAAACGCATAAAGCAATTTCGCGCTCGCCGATTGCCGTTGAAGAATTGCTTCGCATCGGCGAACAGCTTCAAGCCGGAAAAGCGAGCATCCGCGACATCGTGACTTTTAGCGAACAAGCCGAATTGACGGGCGAAGAGGACAAAGCCGACGAATATTTGCGCTGGACGATTGAAGGCATCGAAAACATCCGCTCGATTTACGATCAAGCGCAAAAGAGGCTTGAAGATTTGCGCGCCGAAGCCAAAATTCAAAAAGGCAAAACGAGCAAGAAAATGATGCGAATCAAACGCCAGATAGCGCGCCTTCGCATCGAAATCGCGCAGGAAATCGGTCGCCTTAATATGACCGAACGAGCGAAAGCGCGTTTGATCAATTCGATTCGCAAAGTAAATCAGGAAATTTTAGGCGCGGAACGCGAAATTCGCCGCTGTCAGGAACGTCTCGGACAGCGCCCGCTCAAAGGCGATTTGGAAAAAGATTTGCGCGCCTGCCAGGCGGCGGCGAAAGACAAACTGCACGCGATGGAAGAGCGCTATGCGATTCCGACGGTAGAGGTCAAACGCGCATTGCAAACAATCGAAATCGGCGAGCGCGAAACCGGGCAGGCAAAACGCGAGCTGGTCGAAGCCAACCTTCGTCTTGTCGTTTCAATTGCCAAAAAATATACCAATCGCGGTCTGCAATTTCTTGATTTGATTCAGGAAGGCAACATCGGTTTGATGAAAGCGGTTGATAAATTCGAGTGGCGGCGCGGTTACAAGTTTTCAACTTATGCGACGTGGTGGATTCGGCAGGCAATCACGCGCGCCATCGCCGACCAAGCCAGAACGATTCGTATTCCGGTTCATATGATCGAAACGATCAATAAATTGATTCGCACCTCGCGCGCGCTTGTGCAGGAACTCGGACGCGAACCTACGAGCGAAGAAATCGGACGCAAAATGGATATTCCGGTTTCAAAAGTTCGGAAAGTTTTGAAAATCGCGCAAGAGCCGATTTCGCTCGAAACTCCGATTGGCGAAGAAGAAGATTCGCATCTCGGCGATTTTATCGAAGACCGCTCGATTGCAAATCCGGCTGATGCGGTTGTGACGACAAATCTGCGGGAAATAACCGACGAAGTTTTGGCGACACTGACGCCGCGCGAGGAAAAAGTCATCAAAATGCGTTTCGGACTTGGAAACAGCGGTTCGGAACACACTTTGGAAGAGGTCGGACAGCATTTCGCGGTCACGCGCGAACGCATCCGCCAAATCGAAGCCAAAGCGCTCAGAAAGCTGCGGCATCCTTCGCGCTCGCGCAAATTGAAAGCGTTTCTCGAAGGCAATCAACGATAAATTAGCTCTGTAAATATTGGGTTTGCGGCTGAAAGCAAGTTACAATTGTTTTCAGCCGCAAATTTGCGTCTGGAGAAAAACCGATGACGATGCTAATCGAAACAGCCGCGCCTCGAAAACGACCGAAAACAACCGAAGAATTGATTGAAGAGCTTTATCGCACCGAAGAAAAGGCTGAAATCATCAACGGAAAGGTTGTTAAATTTATGGCAACAGGAGACGAACCGGGAACAGCAGCGTTTAATATCGCAATGAGTTTGAAGCTTTATCAAAGACAAACCGGACTCGGAAAAGCATTTGGCGATAACGTCGGTTTTTTAGTGGAGTTGCCCAATCGCAAATCGTTTAGCCCTGACGCTTGTTTTTTTGTCGGTGAAAAAGCCGGAATGAAGTTTTTGCAAGGGGCGCCAATTTTTGCCGTTGAGGTTCGCAGTGAAAACGATTACGGCAAAAAAGCCGAACAGGAAATCGCCGCCAAACGCCGCGATTATTTTGACGCCGGAACCGAAGTTGTATGGGACGTTGATTTGCAATCGGACGAAGTTATCAAATCTTATCACCGCGACCGACCGAATGAGCCGCGCATATTTCGGCGTGGCTATGCGGCGGACGCCGAACCCGTTTTGCCCGGCTGGAAAATGACGGTTGACGAACTCTTTGAATAAAGCATCAAAACCCTTTCAATGACGATTGCGGAACAAATTTTCTGGATTTTTATTTTAGGGCTTGTCGCAGGCTCGATTGCCTGGACTGTGACACAGGAAGAAATCTTCCGCGAGCCGCGCGATTATTGCGCCGAAAAAAGCAAAACTTGTCCTAATTTGTTTCTGCGCAAGTTTTTCTATGTCTTCACTTGCGAGTATTGCTTTAGCCATTGGGTGACAATCGGACTTTTAATTTTTACGGGATTTAAATTGCTGATTGACGATTGGCGCGGCTACGTTTTAGCTTTTTTCGCAATTGCTTGGACGGCGAACCAATTTATGAGTTTGTATCGGCGTCTGCGAGTCGAGATTAAACACAAAAACACGCTCGCCGAAGAAATCAAAGAAAGATTGCAAGAATAAAGGCTTTGCAGTTTATAATTTAATTGTTGATGTCAAAACGAATAATCGAAAGTTACAAAAGAAAGCTGGAAAAAGAAACGGGCTGGCACTTGAAGCGCGGTGCCCGGCTTCGCATTGCTCTGTGCTATCCGAACACGCATTCAATCGGAATGGCGAATCTCGGTTTGCACACGATGTACGAGCTTTTCAATCAAATCCCGGAAGTTTCGTGCGAGCGCGTGTTTCTGCCGGATGAACAGGAAATGCGCGAGTATGAAAAATCGCGCACGTCGTTGCTTTCGCTCGAATCGCAAACTCCGGTCAGAGATTTCGATGTCGTCGCTTTCTCGATTTCGTTTGAAACCGATTATTTAAATATGGCGCGAATGCTGCAAATGAGCGGCATTCCCGTATGGTCGAAAGATAGAAATCATTTTCATCCGCTCGTCGTGATGGGTGGCGCGGCTTCATTTTTAAATCCCGAACCGATTGCCGATTTTACCGACGTAATCGCAGTCGGCGAAGGCGAAATTCTCGCTTATCAGCTTGTTGATGCAATTCTTGCAGGCAGCGACAAAGATGAAATTCTTTTAAATCTCGCCGAAATCGGTCGAGGTTTTTATGTTCCGTCGCTTTACGAAGTCGTTTACAACGCCGACGAAACCGTCAAAGATTATCTGCCGAAAGCTGCCGGCGTTCCGCGCCGAGTCGGGCGCGCGCTTGCCGCAACAAATCCGAAAGAAGGAACTCTGCGGCGCGCTTTAAAACGCGGCGAAACCGAGCTTGCCGACTTCTTGATGAATCAGGAAGTTTTCTGTCCTTCAACCGCCGTTTGGTCGCCGGAAGCCGAAATGGGCGACCGCCTTTTAGTGGAAATTTCGCGCGGCTGCTCGCAGGGCTGTCGTTTTTGCTGGGCTGGCTATAATTATTATCCGCCGCGAGTTGTTCCGGCGAAAGATATTCTGGCGAAAGCCGTCGAGTGGCGCGGCAAAACCAACAAAATCGGTTTGGTTTCGACCGCAGTTTGCGATCACCCGGAAATTTCGACGATTTTGCGCGAATTGCGCCGGATGGATTATCGCATTTCGGTTTCGAGTTTGAGATTAGACCAGATTTCCGAAGAATTGCTCGACGCGCTCGTCGAATCGCGCGATCAACAAATCGCCGTCGCGCCGGAAACAGGTTCGGACAGGCTGCGGCGCGTGATTAATAAAAATCTGACAAACGACGAAATTGTTGACATTTGCGGCGCAGTTTTCGACCGCGGAATGCTGACGGTCAAGCTTTATATGATGGTCGGTCTGCCGACCGAAACCGATGAAGATTTGGAAGCGATGACAGAGCTTGTCACCCGAATCAAAGACCGAATGCTGCAAGCCGGGAAAAAATACGGTCGCGCCGGAAAAATTATTCCGTCTTTGAACGGTTTTGTCCCGAAACCGAATACACCGCTGCAATGGGATGCAATTTGCGACGAGCGAGAATTAAAACGGCGATTGAAATTTGTCTCTAAAAATCTGTCGCGGATTCCGAATGTCGAAGTGCGGGCGATGTCGGCGCGAATCGCGCACGAACAGGCTTTGTTTTCTTCCGGCGACCGACGCATCGGCGCTGTGATTGAATCTGCCGCGCGTCTCAAAGGAGATTTAAACGCCGCTTTGCGCGAAACTGGAATTGATGCGGCGTTTCATACTTCGCGCGACCGCAGTTACGAAGAATTTCTACCCTGGTCAATTGTGGATTCGGGGCTTTCGTTTGAATTCTTAAAAACCGAACACGAAAAAGCGCAAGCGGCGAAATCGAGTCATCCGTGTCCGGCGGTGGAAAAATGTACGACCTGCGGCGTTTGCCCTTCAACCTGGCTCGCCAATGCGCCCGAAGCTTTAACTCAAATCACAAAAATCAGAACACAGCGCCCCGCTTTTGCGGTTTAAAAGGTTATCGAGTATTACTTGCAACTCGATAAACCTTACTGTTTGGTAAGAAAACCGTTAGGCGTCGCAATGTGTTCGAATTCGTAGTTATATTTGTATAAATGAAACGGCAAAATATCAATTTCTTTTGAAAACTTCACCTGCGCTCTGAGCGCGCCGTTATCCAGTTTGTCAACTTTTATCAAAGCGTTTGCCGGAACGCCGTAATCATTGCCGTAACCGCGCAAGCGCAATTTCACCGCTTCGGGACTATTGACGGGCGAGTTCGGCATTGCAAAAGCGTTTGTGACCAGCTCGTTCATTCGCTGCTTGTAATCTTCGGCTTGATAAGCAGAGGGAATGTAAATGTAGCCGGCGTGACCAATTAAAAACAAAACTAGAACGATAATTAAAAATTTGACTCCTGCACCGCCGTGTTCTGAGTTATTGCGGGCAGGCTGCGTGGGTGAATTTTTCATTTTAATTCTCCAATTTGGGGCGGTTTTAATCGCGCAAAATCACTCGCAATGAATCGCGCACAAATTCAGACGGAATTTCTTTGTTATCTATAATTGCGGCGCGCCCGATTCTCTCAAGCAAAATCCATTTGAAAGAATCGCCGACCGCTTTTTTGTCGTGAGCGAGCGCCGCAATGACTTGTTCCGACGCCGTGTTTTTGAGTTCGGGAAGTTTGCCAACCGAGAGCAAAACCTCGTTTAACAAATTTATATCATTTTCATTTAATTTGCCAAGTCTTTTTGACAAATCCGCCGCCGCAAGCATTCCGTAAGCTACCGCTTCGCCGTGTTTTAGCTGTTTATATCCGGTCAACTGCTCCAAAGCGTGACCGATTGTGTGACCGAAATTCAAGATTTTTCTTGAGCGATTATCGTTTCGACCGACAGTTTCGCGCTCGTCTCCGGCAACAATTTCGGCTTTAAAAGCGATGTTCGCTGCAATCAAATCTTGTAACGCAGTCAGAAAATCAGCGTTTTTCCGGGCAAATAATTCGGGGAATTGTTCGAGCGAAAATTTTCGCAGAAAGTTTTGAGTTTGCGCGAAAAGCGCTTCGCCTGAAAGCGCGGCGTGTTTGACGACTTCGTAAAAACCGGCGGCAAGCTCGCGCGGCGCGAGAGTTTGCAAAGTTCCGATGTCAACCAAAACACCGCGCGGTTGATAAAACGCGCCGATTGAATTTTTCACCGTCGCCGAATTGATTCCGGTTTTGCCGCCGACCGATGAATCAATCTGCGCGAGCAAAGTCGTCGGGACCTGGATAAAAGGAATTCCGCGCAGATAAATCGCCGAGGCAAATCCCGCCAAATCGCCGACCACGCCGCCGCCCAAAGCGACGACCGCATCAACTCGCGTTAATTTTTGTTCCGAAAAAAACGCGAGCGCCGCTTCGAGCGAACGCCAATTTTTATGCCGCTCGCCGTCTTTCATCAAAAACGCCGAAACGTCAAAACCGGCGTTTTTCAAACTTTGCTCCGCGCGCTTGCCGTAAAGCGCGTAAACCTTCGGATTGGAAAACAAACAAATCTTGCGTGTTTTTTCGCTCAAAAGATTTTTCGCAAAATCGCCGATAGTATTGAGCAAATCTGCACCGACGCAAATTTCGTAATCATCGGAAACGCGCTCGAATTCGATATTAATGATTTTAGAATTGATTTCCGCCACGAAGAAAAGTTTGCGGGATTTTCGGGAAAAAAGTAAATGGGCGAAGCAGCGTGGGAGTGCGCCTCGCCCATCAATTCGTGGCTACTGTCCTCACCCCAGCAACCACTTGAGACGGAGGATTCACCAACCATCTCGGTTGAGTGTCAATATACACATCTTTATTTTGAGATGCAAGCGGGCTAGACCAAAAATTGCAAAATATTTTAATCCGCTAATTTTTCCCGAATTATTTTCGCCAAATCATTTGCCTGTCTGGTAATTTCGTCTTGTTTTTCGCCCTCAATCATTACGCGCGCAAGCGGCTCCGTTCCCGAATACCGCAGCAAAAGCCTGCCGCGCTCACCGAGCGCGTTTTCAATGTTTTCAGCTTCGGCGCGAATTTCCGGCACATCTTCAAACGGGATTTTTTCGCGGACGCGAACGTTTACTAAAATCTGCGGATAGCGAACAAAGCCGCCGTTTAATTCCGAAAGCGTCGCGCGGTTTTCCCGCATAGCATCGAGCAAGGCGAGAGTCGTCAACATTCCGTCGCCGACTAGACTTTTCTGGGGAAAAATAATGTGACCGGATTGCTCGCCGCCGATTGCCGCGCCGGTTTCGAGCAATTTATCCAAAACGTATTTATCCCCGACTGCTGTTCTAATTAATTCGATTTTTTCGCCTTTCAAAGCGATTTCCAGACCGAGATTGCTCATCACGGTCGCCACCACCAGATTTTTTGCCAGCAAACCACCGGATTTTAGATGCAGAGCCATCGCCCAAAGCGTCGCGTCGCCGTCAACGATGTTTCCCTTTTCGTCAACAAATAAGGCGCGGTCGGCGTCGCCGTCGTAAGCGACGCCGAAATCGGCTTTTTCCGCAACGACTTTTGCCTGTAATTTTTCGAGATGCAGCGAACCGCAATCCGCATTGATGTTTTTGCCGTCCGGCTGATTGTAAATTGCCGTTACATTCGCGCCGAATCTTTCAAACAAATTGGGCGCTAAATCTGATGCCGCGCCGTTAGCGCAATCAACGACCATTTTCAAACCCGTAAGCGACAAACGCGGAAACTCCGAAGCCAAATAATTCAGATAATTTTCTCGCAGTTCGTCGGTTGTTCGTTCTTCGCTGTTCGTTGTTCGTTGTTCGTTGTTCTCCGCGTCTCCGCGTCTCCGCGTCTCAATGTCAGCTTCGATTTGCCGTTCAGTCTTTTCGTCAATTTTCTTGCCCGAAGCCGAAAAGATTTTGATTCCGTTGTCGTGAAACGGATTGTGCGACGCGCTGACGACGACGCCGGCATCCGCCTTTCGGTCGCGCGTTAAAAAAGCGACGCCGGGCGTCGTGATTACTCCGGCGGAAACGACCGTCGCGCCTTCGGACGCAGCACCTTCGCGAAAAGCGGCTTCCAGCCACGCGCCTGATTCGCGCGTGTCGCGTCCGATGATAAATTTCGGCGTTTTCCCGCCGTTTTTTTCCGAAAACTGACGCGCCAGCGATGCTCCGACAATTTTGACAATTTCCGCGTCGAGCGGAAATTGTCCCGCTTCGCCGCGCATTCCGTCCGTTCCAAATAGCTTTTTCATAAAGTTGTTTTAAAAATTAGTTTTTTCGCCTTTTGTATAATTCAATTTTAAACTCTCGATAATGTTTAGCAATAGTTGACAACCTTTGGGTTTTTGCGAGAATCTGTTTATCGCGCTAGTCGCAAAACTTAGATTTCGGGTTCTCCCCGCAAACAGTAATCTCCATCATTTTAGTAAAAGTTTCAATGAAAGCTGTTTTTCTTTTCGCGTTAATCCTGCTCTCGACGACGCTGCTGCCGGCGGCGCAAACCAGCGGTCAAACAGACGCTACGCTTATGCGACGCCCGCGCGTTGTTTCCAGCGCCGCACCGCAAACATCGCCGACGCCTTTTGCACGTCCGACTGAAACACCGACGCCGCAAACTTCGCCGACCGCGACGCCGAAGCGCGTAATTGTTGTCGGCGGCGTTCAGCCAAACGTTTCGCCATCGCCGACTCCACAAGCAAGTCCGGTAACGGCTGCTCCGCGTCCGACGCCCGCGCCTTCGCCGATTGCAGTTCCTCCGGCAAATCCGTATGCGGCTGCGCTTCCGAATGCGAACAGAGCTTTGATGACGTTCGGACAATTTCGCACGCGAGTTGCCGAAGCAAAACGTTTTTTGCAATCGCGCCCGGTGCAAACGGCTTCGATTGAAGACCCACTTGGCTTGCTTTCGAGCTGGACTGTAACGCTCGCCGCCATTGACCCGAAAACTCAGGCGCTGCATACAATCGCAATTCCGAAAGAAACGTTTTTGAAACTTGGAACAGAAATTTATTACACCTCGTCGCTCGGCAAACTACTCCGAGTGCGAACCGTTCGCGCTAACGGAGTCAATACGGCGGTCACGGTTTTTGACAGCTACGGGCAGCCTTATGTTCCGCTCGTCGTGCAATATCCGGTCGAGCGCGGAGGGAAGTTTGCAGAAACCGCTTATTACACCTCGGCGCACCCGGCGCTTATCTCGCCCGAAGTTTCAAAAGCCGGACAGCTTTATTTGCGGACTGTTTTTGAAACGGCTTTGAAAAAATTGCGCGAGCGCAACAAATTCATTTCGCCCCAAGTCGTTTCGGCGGCTGAAGATTTGGCGGTTATCGAACACGTTGACCATTTCCGCTTTTTAAATGAATCACGTTCGGTGCTTTATGATGAAATTCTCGCGCTTTTCGCTTTAAACGAAGGAAACACTTATCGCTTCGCCGTCAGCAGTGCAGGTGCGGGCGGGCTTGCGCAAATGATTCCTCCGACTTACAGAATGGTCAGGACAATGCACCCGACCGTTCCGCTAACCCCCGATTTTGTCGTCGGAATGCGCGATCACATCAACGCCGCGCAAGCGATGCTGCTTTATATGCAGGACACCTGGAACGATTTGTCCTCCAACCAGGATGTGATTTACGCGCTCGAAAATGATTTGGCGAAAGATTACGAACTGATGGCGGCTGGCTACAACTCGAATCCGGCGAAACTTCCCGGCTACTTACGGCGCGGCGGCGCAAATTGGCGTTATCTGATTCCGCGTGAAACGCAAATGTATCTGCAAATTCAAAAATCGGTGCAAGCGACAATTGCCAAGTTACCACCGGTCAAGCATTAAAAAAATAGTTGTAATTCAAAAAATAAAAGGTGATAACGTAATTGTTATCACCTTTTATTTTTTGAATCGCGCGAGATAAATCTTAAAACACGGAAGTTATTTCATCAGCTTTATCCAGTTTCGCGGCGGCGTTTTCGACTGCGGATTTATAATCGCATTTTTCGTTCGCGCAAACGTGGAAAGTTCCCTGTTTCGTGTTTTTTTCCAGCAAAAACGGCGCGTTGCACTGCGGGCAAGGCACGGCGATTGGTTTGTCCCAAAACACGACATCGCATTTCGGATACTCGAAGCAGCCGTAAAAAGTCTTGCCGCGTTTCGATTTTTTGACGACAATCTCACCTTTGCAGCCCGCGCGCGAACACGGAACGCCGGTTGTTTCGCGTTTGATATATTCGCATTTCGGGTAGTTCGAGCAGGAAACAAATTCGCCGAAACGCCCTTGTCGGCGAACCAGCTTTACGCCGTCAAGCGGGCAAATTTCGTCCAATTCCACCGGCGGCGCTTTTTGCTCGACTTGACCGGATTTAGCGATTTTCCGAATGTTTTTGCAATCGGGATAGCCGGTGCATCCGTAAAATGAACCAAAGCGACCTTTTTTCAAAGCCATTTCCTTGCCGCAATTTTCGCAAGGCTCAACGTCGTTGTTCGTTGTTCGTTGCTCGTTGTTCGTCGCCGATTCGTTTTCGAGTTGCACGCCTACGGCTGTTGATTGACCGTTTTCCGCTTGTTTCGATTTCATTGTCGAAACTTCGCGCGTCGTTTTGCATTCGGGGTAATTAGCGCAAGCCAAAAATTGCCCGAAACGCCCGAATTTGATGACCATCTGAGAGCCGCATTTCTCGCAGATTTCGTCGGTCGGAATCGCCTGCTGCTTTGCGTTTTTTAAATTGGCTTCGGCTTTTACCAGCTCTTGAGAAAATCTTTCGTAAAATTCCTGCAAAGCCTCGCGCCAGCCGAGCTTGCCTTCTTCGATTTCGTCCAGCTCTTCTTCCATCCGCGCAGTGTAAGCGGTGTTAAAAATCCGGTCGAAATTCGTGACTAAAACGTCGTTGACGGTCGTGCCGAGCGGCGTCGGGTGAAATTTGCCTTCAGCTTTTTCGACATATTCGCGGTCTTGAATCGTCGTCATAATCGCCGCGTAAGTCGAAGGTCTGCCGATGCCTTTTTCTTCGAGAGCTTTAACCAGAGTCGCTTCCGTATAACGCGGCGGCGGTTCGGTAAAATGCTGTTCGGGCGTGATTTTATTTAACTTTAACTGCTCGCCCTGCTCGACGCGCGGCAGATTGCGTTCGGCGTCCTCGTCTTCGCTCTCGTCCTGCGGTTTTTCGTCGCGCCCTTCCTGATAAACTTTCAGAAAACCGTCGAATTTTAAAACCGAGCCGGTCGCGCGGAATGTAAAACGTCCGGCTTTGATGTCAATTGTCGTCTGATCAAAAACGGCGGGCATCATTTGCGAAGCGACGAAACGCTGCCAGATCAAACGATAAAGTTTCAACTCGTCAGCCGACAAAAATTTCGCCAGAGCTTCGGGCGTTCGGTTAACATCTGTCGGGCGAACGGCTTCGTGCGCGTCCTGCGCGCCTTTTTTCGAGCGATAATTGACCGCTTTTTCCGGCAAATATTTATCGCCGTAATTTCCGCCGATAAATCCGCGCACTTCGTTCAAAGCTGCATCGGAAACGCGCGTCGAATCGGTTCGCATATAAGTGATCAAACCGACAGAGCCTTCCGCGCCGACTTCAACGCCTTCATATAATTTTTGCGCCGTTGTCATTGTGCGCTTAACCGAAAAACCTATTTTGCGCGCGGCTTCCTGCTGCAATTTCGATGTGATAAATGGCGGAACGGGATTGCGTTTGCGTTCCTTTGTCGTCACCGAATCAACGACAAAATTTTCGCGCCCGGCTTCTTCGACAATAGAGCTTGCCGTTTTTTCGTCTCTAATGTGAACTTCGTTTTTCTTTAAATCTTCACTAAAGCTGCCGGTTTTAACGGTTTTGTCCTCGATTTTATAAAGACGCGCATCAAACGCGGGCGGCAATTTGCCCGATAGATTGGCGGCAATCGTCCAGTATTCGGTTTTGACGAAATTTTCGATCTCGCGCTCGCGCTCGACAACCAGACGCAGAGCAACGGTTTGGACGCGACCGGCAGATAATTTGCCGCCGATGTTTTTCCACAATAAAGGCGAAACTTTGTAGCCGACTAATCTATCCAAAATACGCCGTGCCTGCTGCGAATCAACCAGATTTTTGTTGACCTGTTTCGGCTCTTTAAAAGCGTCTTTAATCGCATTTTTGGTGATTTCATTAAACATCACGCGAAAGACGGGTTTCGCCGGACGCTTTGGAACAATTTCTTCGGCAAGATGCTGACAAATCGCTTCGCCTTCGCGGTCGGGGTCAGCGGCGAGATAAATCGCGTCGGCTTCTTTCGCGGCTTTTTTCAAATCCGCGACAGTCTTTTTGTTGTTGCGCTTTTTCGTATCGGGAATTAATTCATAAGTCGGCTCGAAACCGTTTTCGACATCCACGCCAAGCCCTTTTGACGGCAAATCTTTGATATGACCAATCGAAGCGAGAACTTTATAATCGCTTCCCAAATATTTATTAATTGTTTTCGCCTTCGCCGGCGATTCGACAATAACGAGGTTTTTACTCATTTTTATAAAAGCTAAAGCTAAATTTTTCGGGCATAACATCTACCCGGTAAAACGCGAATCAAATCGCGCATTTCAAGTCCCAGCAGAGCGGCGTTTAAATCTCCGAAAGATAATTGACTTCCGGTTTGCAAAACGTCAATGTGCGTGGGTTCATCAGCGGAAAGAATCGTCCAAATTGCTGATTCTTCTGTGCTCAAATCCGCCGGAATTCGGTTAATTTCACCTTTCTTGGATGCAGTTTTTTCGGTTTCCGGCGGCAATAAATTCGCGGCGATCTCTTTCGGCAGCTCGCTGGCGATGTCTTGCCACGTTTGCACCAGTTTAGCGCCCGCCGATTTAATCAAATAATTCGTCCCGAAACTGTTGCGCGAAGTAATGTTTCCCGGCACAGCGAAAACTTCCCTATTTTGCTCCATCGCAAGACGCGCTGTGATGAGCGAACCGCTGCGCTCCGTTGCCTCGACGATGACGACGCCCAAGCTCAAACCGGAAATCACGCGATTCCGATACGGAAAATTTTCCGGCAGCGGCGGCGTTTCGAGCGGAAACTGCGAACAGAGCGCGCCGCCCGATTCCAAAATTTGCTCAACCAGTTTTTTATGCTCTTTCGGATAAACTTCGCCGATTCCCGTTCCCAAAACGGCGATAGTTCGCCCGCCCGCTTCGATTGCAGCGCGATGCGCCGCCGCGTCAATTCCGCGCGCCAGACCGGAAACAATGCAAACCTCCCGACTCGCCAAATCGCGCGCCAGCATTTCCGCCGCGTTCTGCCCGTAAGTAGAAGCCCGTCGCGAGCCGACAAGCCCGACGCACGGCGCTTCAAAACAATTCATCCAATCGCCGCGCACATACAAAACAATCGGCGGATCGGCGATTTCTCTCAGGAGCGACGGATAAATGCCGTCGTCCAAAACCAAAACATCGCCGCCAATTTCTCTGACTTTTTCAATTTCTTCAGCAGCTTTCTCGTGAAACTCATTTTTGACGATGCTTTCAATCGTTTCCGGTCGCAGCCTAAGACTTTCCAATTCCGGTCTGCGCGCATTAAACACACTTTCGGCAGAGCCGAACCTTTCGAGCAGCTTTGTTGCCGCTCTCGGTCCGATTCCGGGCGTCATATTTAAAGCTATCCAGTCGCGCATAAATTCAGAATGAAAGATTTTTCATCTTTCATCCTTCCGCCTTCATCCTTGATTTCTGGCGGAGGCGTGTGGGAATCGAACCCACCTGAGCCTGCTCTCACAGTCTCACAAACGGTTTTGAAGACCGCGCCCGACACCAGCCGAGATGCGCCTCCGTTCTTCGGCAAGAAATGAAACTACGCGCCTGACTCGAAATCTGTCAAGGGCAGTTTGAATATGCGCTGACGGATTTGAATTAAATCAAGCGTCCAAACACGTTTTTTTATTATTGTTATTGATTGGAGAAAAGATGCGGAAACGTCATTTTAATTTGTTTGGCAAACGCCGCGTCTTTGCTTCGCGGCTTGACGCCTTGATAGGCGTGTCTGACGCCGGAAATCGGTAGAGAATCTTTCCCAACCCATTCAAGCTGGATTGTCCGGCGCGCAAAATCCGAACGATTATGCCCGGCAGCGTGTAAAGTTTTAGTATCAAAAAAGATGCCCGAACCGGCAGGACATCGCGCAACTACAATTTCTTCGAGCGGCAATTTATCGCGTTCGACATCACGCCAAATTTGTTTGGCTGCTTCTTCGCCTGAAATCTTGTGGCTTCCGCGCACGAATTCGGTTCCGCCGTTTTCGCCCGACATATCATCGAGAGCCAAAATAACGGCTATCGTTTTTGCTTCGGTCAAATCTTCAAACGGCGTGTCGCGGTGAAAGCTGCCATTGCTGATTCCGTTTCCGACGCGAGCGGCTTTCGGACGCGAGACCATCATATTAAAGCTAAATTCAGAACTTTCAAACAAAGCTTCAAGCACATCCAATAATGGCTTGTAGCAAATCAAATCGGCGAATTCCGTGTCGAAAAGCGGCAAATCGTCAATCTGCCGGATGCTGTCGCCGCAATCTTCCGGCGTCAGAATTCCTTCGTACCATTGCGGATTATTTCTGACGTGTTCGCTCTCAAAGAAAAGCTTTCCGGCAAGCTCGGCTTGAACGCCGACCGGATTAATCGTGATTTCTTCTAAATTCACCCGTAAAGTTTTGAGCGTCGCAGCATCCAAAACATCTGGAACAATAACAAAGCCGTTTTCTCGCAAATCGTTTTTCCAAACCTCAGGCTGGTAATTCATCTCAACTCCTTTCAAATTGTTTTTTGTTTAATCTGGATTTCCGTTAAGGGAATAATTTACTTTGGGTTCAGAATAAAACGAATTTCGCTCGATTAAAGTTTAAGGTATTTTCCGGCTGAAATTTGACGAAAGCTAATGGTCAAACTAATTTATTTCTTATCCCGTCGCGGAGTTTTATCTGATGCAACACGAACTCGTTATTATTCTTGATTTTGGTTCTCAATATACACAGCTTATTGCCCGTCGCGTGCGCGAATTAGGCGTTTATTGCGAAATTGTGCCGTTTCATTATTCGCTTGAAAAAATTGTGGAAAGAAACCCGAAAGGCGTGATTCTTTCCGGCGGACCGAATTCGGTTTATGACTCGGACGCGCCGAAAGTTTCGGCTGATTTTTTCCAACAAATCAAGCAGCCGATTTTGGGAATTTGCTATGGAATGCAGCTCGTTGCGCTCGAATTTGATGGAAACGTCGAGCCTTCCGAGAAGCGCGAATACGGAGCGGCGCATTTGCAGGTTTTGGCTGACAAATCTGCAATCTTTCACGATTTGCCGCGCGAAATGGATGTTTGGATGAGCCACGGCGACCACGTTTTTGCTGCTCCCGCAGGTTTTGAAGTGACGGCTACGACCGGCGAATTGATTACGGCAATCGAATCTGACGAAAGGAAAATTTACGGTTTGCAGTTTCACCCGGAAGTCGCCCACACGCCGCAAGGCAAAGAAATCTTAAAAAATTTCATATTTGAAATTTGCGATTGCAAAGGCGATTGGACTGCCGGAACATTTATCAAAGAGGAAATCGAGAAAATTCGCCGAACTGTCGGTGAAACCGATTCGGTCGTCTGCGGTTTGAGCGGCGGAGTTGATTCGACCGTCGCGGCAACGCTTGTTCACGAAGCAATCGGCGAGCGACAGACCTGCGTTTTCGTCAACAACGGCTTGCTGCGCGCCGATGAATTTGAAGAAACTCTGGGGCTTTACAAAGAAAAGCTGAATTTAAACGTGCGCGGCGTTGATGCTTCCGCAGAATTTTATGCAGTTTTGCAGGGCGTCGCTGATCCCGAACAAAAACGCAAAAACATCGGGCGCACGTTTATCGAAGTTTTCGACCACGAAGCTCATCAAATCGGCAATGTTCGCTGGCTGGTGCAAGGCACTCTTTATCCCGATGTGATCGAATCCGTCAGTCTGCGCGGCGCAAGCGTTACAATCAAAACTCATCATAACGTCGGCGGTTTGCCCGAAAAAATGAATTTGAAATTAATTGAGCCGCTGCGCGAATTATTCAAAGACGAAGTGCGCTTGATCGGCAAAGATTTGGGCGTGCCGCAGGAAATTTTAGAGCGTCATCCGTTTCCCGGTCCCGGTTTGGCGGTCAGAATTTTAGGCGAAATCACGCCGGAAAAAGTGCAGCTTTTACAATCAGCCGACCGCATTTTCCAGCAGGAATTAAAATCTTCCGGTCTTTACAGCGAAACGTGGCAAGCGTTTTCGGTTTTGCTGCCGGTAGAGACCGTCGGCGTGATGGGTGATTTTCGCACTTACGAACGAACGCTCGCGCTTCGCGCCGTAACCTCGACCGACGGAATGACGGCGGATTGGGCGCGTCTGCCGCATGAATTTCTGGCGAGAGTTTCGGCGAGAATCACATCGGAAGTGCGCGGAATTAACCGCGTCGTTTATGATATTTCGTCAAAACCGCCCGCAACGATTGAATGGGAGTAAAACACGATGGGAGCTTTTACTATTCGCTGCAAAATTGAGAATGTCATAAAATGCGAAAAATCAGCCGTCGTGCCGAAAATGCTGGTTGATACCGGCAGCGACTACACCTGGGTTTCGGCTAAAACGTTGGAAGAGCTTGGCATTGAGCGCGAGAAAAAGGATTTGCAGTTTAAAATGGCAAACGGGCAAATTATTACACGCAGTGTTGGCTTTGCCATTATTCGTTACGATAAATATTTCACGGTTGATGAAGTTGTATTTGCCGAAAAAGGCGATTTGCTGCTGCTCGGCGCGCGGACGCTCGAAGGCTTGAATTTGACGGTCAATTCACAACAGAAAAGGCTGGTTGCGGCGGGTCCGCTTCTCGCCGCGTAAATTTATCATTTATTGCGTCGCCTCCGTAAGCTATTTAACGGTATGCGGCGGTCACTTGCATCTCCCCCTGTTTTGAGGCATTATTAAAACCGTACATTCTTTCTCTCTTTTATCAACGGTTGTTCGCTCCCTTTCAGTGTTTTGTGGAAGCGTTTGGATAGTTCGAGAGTTAGGCAGGTTTAAATTTGTAAGAAGCAGCTCGGTCTTTGCGAGCATTCAAACGTTGAAGTTCTTCGTTGCCAACCGTTACATTGAAGCACGCTTACATCGTTAGAAACACTTCTGTTGACGCTCCAGAAAATCAGGAGAGAGGAAATTATTAATGTCCACAAAACTTTACGTCGGAAATCTTTCGTTCAAAACTACGGGCGATGATTTACAAGAACTTTTTTCACAAGCCGGAACTGTTGAATCGGCGCAAGTCGTGACTGACCGCGATTCGGGTTTTTCACGCGGCTTCGGATTCGTCGAAATGTCTTCTGACGAAGAAGCTCAGGCTGCAATCAGCCAATTTAACGGCACTGAAATTGACGGTCGCGCTCTGAACGTCAACGAAGCACGTCCGCGCGATGATCGCGGCGGAGGCGGTGGCGGCGGTGGTCGCGGCGGCAATCGCGGCGGCGGCGGATTTGGCGGCGGCGGTGGCGGCGGTCGTGGTGGAAACCGTGGCGGCGGAGGCGGCGGTGGAGGTCGCGGAGGCTATGGCGGCGGTGGCGGCGGCGGTTCGCGCTGGTAAAATTCAAACATTTAACTGTTAATAACCAAAGCGGCTTTGGCGGTATGATTTGCCGGAGCCGCTTCTTTATTTCAAAAAACCGCATTCGCGCTCAGCGTTTAAAACGCAGGCGAAACAACGATAAGAAAGTCAAATTATGGAAAAAGCAACATATACAATCGGTCAATTAGTCAGCAAACAGTGTTTGAATTGCAATGAAGAACAAAGCCATATGGTTGCGTCTTTAACTAAAAAAGGTCAGATTTCAAAAGTAGTCTGTTCGGTTTGCGC
>DASWLV010000246.1:0-8666 GCA_036400075.1 Pyrinomonadaceae bacterium | reverse complement strand
GGGTGCGCCGACCAGATTGCGATGTCGGCGTCTTTGCCGACTTCGATTGAACCCGTTCTGTTTCCGATGCCAAGCTGCGTTGCAGGATTGAGCGTTATCATTTTCAACGCTTCTTCTTCGGGCACGTCGCCGTATTTCATCGTTTTGGCGGCTTCGAGATTAAGTCGGCGGTGGCGTTCGTTCGAGTCCGAGTTGATTGAAACGCTGACGCCGTTTTTGTACAAAATCGCCGCATTATATGGAATTGCATCGAATGCTTCGATTTTATAACCCCAGTTGTCAACAAAAATCGAAGCTGCCGCGCCGTGCCGGGCGATTTCCGGCGCGATTTTGTAGGCTTCGAGACCATGCTGCAAAGTTCTGACTTTGAAACCGAATTCATCAGCCAAATTGAGCAGCATCAAAAATTCATCCGAGCGATAACCGTGCGAATGAACCAAACGCCTGCCTTCCAAAACTTCAACCAGCGGCTCAAGCTCGATGTCGCGGCGTGGCGCGGTCAGATTTTTATCGCGTTTTGATTTTTCCCGGAAATCGTCCCATTCGGCTTTATAATCGCGGGCGCGAATGAAAGCGTCGCGGATGGTTTCTTCGACGCCCATCCGAGTTGCCGGATATCGCCGAGTTTGACCGGGAAGCAGATTGCTGTGCGAGCGTTTCGGATTTTCGCCGAGCGCGAATTTGATTCCGGGCGGTGCGTCCGATATCAAAAAATCCTGTGCCGGTCGTTTCCATTTGATTTTGATGGTGGCGTTTTGCCCGCCTATTGAATTTGCCGAACCGTGCAAAACGTTAAGAACCGTCACTCCGCCCGCCAGCGCGCGATAAAGATTGATGTCGTTCGGATTTATCACGTCCTGAACTCTGGTCATCGAAGTCACCGAATATGAGCTTTCGTTAACTGAGCCGTCAACTGCCGCGTGCGAATGGCAGTCAACGATTCCGGGCGTGACAAATTTTCCGGTGGCGTCAATCGTCTGCGCGTTTGTGCCCGCGCGCAAATTCTTGCCGATTTGCGCGATTTTTCCCGCGCGAATCAAAATATCAGTTCCTTCGAGACGCCCGCGCGCAGCCGTCAAAACGGTCGCATTGCGAATTAAAACCTCGTTTGCGTTAGCAGCGGTGTTTCGCTGCTGCGCCGAAAGCGGTGCGGAAACGAATAAGACAATCAGAAATAAACTAAGAATTTTTTTCATCCTTGATTCCTCAATTTTAATCAATCACTTACGGCGTTTTAGTTCCTGTAAACGAAGTTGTTCCCTGCGGCGCCGTGACGGTTCCGGTCATTTGATTTTCTCCGGTAACTCTGCCCGCGAAAACGGCGTCAACCTGTTCGCCCACGTTTAATTTGACGACGAAACGAAAACCTTCAGCCGATATTTCGCCCTGCGAAATCGGCGCAGCGCCGAGCGTTGATTCAAACTGCCCGGCGAGCTGATTTCTCTGCGGCGTCAAAGTTACGGTCGCCTGGACGGTTTGACCTCCGAGCTGTATCGTTAAATTCCATTTTCCGGCAATTGCCTGCGCCGCCGCTGCGTTTGCTCCGCCTCCGCCAGTCGTTGTAGGCGCGGCGGCGGGAATTTCATACATCCGCCCGTCAACAAAAACGTGCGTCACGGTACGTGCGCGATCAAAAATATCTCCGCGCACAACTGTCAGATTGGCGATTTTGCCCGGTTCGATTGAACCCATTCGGTCGGCGACTCCAAAAATCTCGGCGCTGCCCAAAGTCATGGCGCGGATTGCCGCCGGGCGAGCCAAACCCGCCTGCACGGCTCTTCCGGCGTTCGCCCAAAAATCCGTGTAATTCGCCATTCCGCCCGATTGAAACGCGAAGCGAACTCCGGCTGCCGCTAGCCGCGCGGCGGTTTTAGGCGCTTCGGCGCGGGCGCGCAGCACGCTCATACTTTCAGGGTCGGCTTCGGGCGAAGTCGAGGAAGTGCGGCGGGGAAAATTGAGCGAGAGCAAAACCGGAATGTCCTGCGCTTTTAATTGCTCGGCAAATCGTCCGCTTTCCGCGCCGCCCGCAATTATCGCTTTTAAGTTGAATTCGCGGGCAAAATTTAAAACGCGGGCGATTTCGCGTTCGGTGTTCGCCTGAAAAACTATTGGAGCCTGACCTGGACCTTGGCGGTATAAATACGGAAATAGAGCTTCAAGCGATTTGCTTGAATCGGGGCGGCGCGTGCCGCGCGGATTTTTTTCGTAATTTCTCTGCGCCTCCTGTAATTGCTGCGCGTCCAGAAACATTTGGCGCACGGCGGCGAAAGAACCCATCAAGCTCGTAGGAAATTGCCCGATTTGCAGCGGTACGAATGAGAGATGCAGCGCGACGGGCGCGCGAACGATTGCTTCGCCCGCCGTTTCGCCCGACAGATTTATGAGAGCCGATTGACCTTGAAAAATTCGCTCGCGCGGAACTACAAGAACGGTCGTAAATCCGCTGTTGCGGGCGGTTTCAATCGAGGAGTCGGACGTGCGAATCAAATCAGCCGCCGCGATTTCCGGCAGCAAACCAGCCGGATAAGTCGAATTAGATTGAGCTTGGGATTGCTGTTGAGCTTGCTGTTGCTGCTGCAAAAACTGTGCGACGTTTTGACCGCCGCCAGCTTGCTGAGTCGGGCGCGGCGCTGGAATCCCGGTGCTGGCGCTGGCGTCAATGATTCCGGGATAAACGGTCAAACCGCTCGCGTCAATCACGCGCACGTCAACCGGAACCTGCAAGTTTCCCGCGCCGAGGGCAACAATCAAGCCGTCGCGGACTATAATTGTCCCGCGCTCGATGTCGGCGCCGGAGGCGGTGACGATTCTGGCATTAGTTAGGGCAAAAGCTCGCGGCGCGTTGGCGCTGCTTTGAGCCGAAACTTGTTGGTAAAACAAGGACGACAGAAGCAAAACGGCGCTGGCAAAAAAGGCGAAAAACCTCGATAAATTAATTTTCATATTCTACGGGTTGGAAAGTTTTGTTGTGCGAAGATAAAACGAAGCGGGGTTTTTTGCAAGCGCTTTTTTTGGAAAAATTTTATGCTTTCGTAAGATTTCGCATTGCGGAGGCGATTGCCAGCGAATTTTCATCGGCGTTTTCAATTAGCCCGCTTATGACTCCGGCGTGAAATTCGGGGCGATGCTGGCTGAGTTTAAAAGCGGCTTCAAAACGCGAAACCGCAATGCGAAAACCGACGATTCCTTTCGTCAATTTGTCCACAATTTCCGGCGAGACAGTTTCCAAATCGTAGCCGGTGTTCGGCTCGAATTTTGCGATTAAGCGTTCGACCATTTCAACGAGTGCGTTTTTTTCTTCGACGATTTGCGGTTTTCCGTAAGCGTGAATTGATTGATAATTCCACGTCGGCACGTTTTGTTCCGGCACATCGTACCAGCGCGGGGAAATGTAAGCGTGCGCTCCGGCGAAAACGGCGAGAATTTCTTCGGAATCAGTGAAAGTTTTCCATTGCGGATTCGCGCGGGCGATGTGCCCGACGAGATAAATTTGGTCATTTTCGGCTCGTTCGACTAAAAGCGGAGCGTGAGTGGCAATCGGTTTTTCGCCGTCATAAGAGATTAAGGTGGCAAAGCTGTTTTGCTCGACGAAATTCAAAATCGTTTCGCGGTCGGTTTCCAAAAATCTGGTCGGGATGTACATAACGCGCTCTTAATCCGGGCTTTACAAATTAGGATACTATCCGAGATTTTCGTCGCTTGCCAAACGGCGCGCGTCTCGTTATAGTTTTGTTAATCCTTATGAACGTCAAAACGCGCAATAATCATTTCCAAACTTTCACGCAAATTCATTCGGCGTGGCGCGCGACCGCTTTCTGGTGGGCTTAGCGCCCAATACATCTTTTTTTCTCCACCCAAATCGTAAATTCGTTCGTTTTTCAACCTTTTGTTGACTTGTATTGCCGTTTTTGTCGGCAAAACTGTACTGAATTTGGAAATGCCGGAAAGTTTTAATTTCAACGCCGAGATATTTAGCGCCAGCAGTGACAGCACGACGCCCGTCGCACTTTACGCCAATTTGCGGCAAATTTTTCCCGAAACTCTGCTGCTCGAATGCGTCGAGCCGCACACGCCGGAAACCGCCAGCTCGTTTGTTTGCGCCGACGCCGTTGCGCGGTTTTCAATCAAAAACGGAAAAGCCGAAATCGAACGCGAGGGACGCAAAATCTCCGAGATTGATTTGACGATTAATTCCGCCGTCGCCGCTTTTGACGAATTTCAAAATTCGATAAAAATCGAATCGGGCGAAAACAACAGTTCAAGTGGTTTATTCGGCTATGTCGGCTTTAGCGCGATTCCGCATTTTGAAGACATCCGATTTGCCAAATTGCCGCCGCCGGACGAGCAGATCGCGGATATGCAGTTTGCGCTTTATCGCTACGTTTTCCGTTTTGACCATTTCCGAAATTCGCTGACGGCGATAAAGCTCCGCGACGCGGAAAATCCTTTAAACACGACGATTGCTCTTTCCGATTTGTTTGCAAAAATCACTCGCCGCCGCGCGGTCGAGTTTCCATTTGCGGCGGAAGGCGGCGAAACGGCGGAGATAAGCGACGCAGATTTTGCAGAAATCGTCCGAACCTGCCAACGGCATATCAATCGCGGCGATGTTTATCAAATCGTGCCTTCGCGCAAATTCTCGGCAAAATATCGCGGCGACGAGTTTGCGGTTTACCGCACTTTGCGCCGAATCAATCCATCGCCGTTTCTGTTTTTCTTCGATTACGGCGGTTTCTCCCTTTTCGGTTCGTCGCCCGAAGCGCAGCTTTTAATCAAAAACAAAACCGCCACGCTGCATCCGATTGCCGGAACTTATCCGCGCGGCAAACACGAAACGGAAGACCGCGAATTTGCCGCGAAGTTAATCAACGATTCAAAAGAAAATGCCGAACACGTAATGCTGGTTGATTTGGCGCGCAATGATTTAGGACGCAATTGTTCGAGCGTGCGAGTCGAAAAATTCAAAACCGTTGAATTTTATTCGCACGTCATTCATCTCGTTTCGCAGGTTTCGGGCAAATTAAACGAGAACGTTTCCGCGGCGCAGGTTTTTGCAGACACATTTCCGGCGGGAACTTTGTCCGGCGCGCCGAAATATCGAGCGATGCAGATTTTAAATGAATTAGAGCCTTCGGCGCGCTCTTTTTACGGCGGGAGCGTCGGGTTTTTCGGTCTTGACGGAAGCTGCACGCAGGCGATTATGATTCGCTCGTTTCTGGCTCGAAAACGGCATCTGATTTTCCAAGCCGGTGCGGGCGTCGTCGCAGATTCCGTGCCGGAAAAAGAAACCGCCGAGGTTCGCAACAAACTCGCCGCGCTCCGCCGGGCTATTGAGCAAGCGGAAACGAAATTCAAACAGGGATGAAAGGGATAAAAGGGATTTTGTTTTGATCCCTTTTATCCCTTTCATCCCTGTTAATGTTCTGATGAAGATTTTGCTTTTAGATAATTACGATTCATTTACCTTCAACCTTTTTCAGCTTGTCGGCGAGGTTGGCGGCATCGTGCCGGATGTTGTGCGAAACGACAAAATCACGCTTGAAGAAGTTGAGAAATACGACAAAATTCTGCTCTCGCCCGGTCCCGGTTTGCCTTCGGAAGCCGGAATTATGCCCGAACTCGTCAAGCATTTTGCGCCGAAGAAAAGCATTTTAGGCGTTTGTTTGGGGCATCAATGTATTGCCGAAACTTTTGGCGGACAGCTCGAAAATTTGGAGCGGGTTTGTCACGGGTTGGGAATTGAAACCGTCGTCGAAGACGAAAACGAGCAGCTTTTTCGCGGGCTGCCGAAAACTTTTCAATCCGGGCGTTATCATTCGTGGACGGTTTCGCGCGAAAATTTGCCAGAAAGTTTAAAGATCACGGCGAGCGACGACGACGGAAGAATTATGGCTTTAAGTCATCGAGAATTTGATGTTCGCGGCATTCAATTTCATCCCGAATCGGTGCTGACGCCCGAAGGCGCAAAGATTATTCAAAATTGGTTGGAGTCATGAAAGATATTTTAGCGTCAGTTTTGAGCGGGCAGATTTTGACCGAGCAGGAAGCGGCTGCGGCTCTGCGAATGATGCTGTCGGGCGACATTCCGCAGGCTCAAGCGGCGGCTTTTCTGGCGGCGATCACGATGCGCGGGATTTGGCTCGAAGAATTGCGCGGTTTTCACGGCGTTTTGCGCGACATCGGGAATAAAGTTGATTTTTCCGATTTGTCGCCGATTGACGTTTGCGGGACGGGCGGTGACGGCAAACACACTTTTAATATTTCGACGGTTTCCGCGTTCGTTTTAGCTGGAGCGGGCATTCGCGTTGCGAAACACGGAAATTCGTCGGCAACATCGGGGAGCGGCTCAAGCGATGTTTTGAAATATCTCGGTTTTGAATTCACCAACGACGAGAGCGTTTTGCGCCGACAGCTCGAAGAATCTAATTTTTGTTATCTGCACGCGCCGCTTTTTCAACCTGCTTTGAAACAAGTCGCGCCGCTCCGCGCGGAAATTGGTTTTCGGACGTTTTTCAATCTCCTCGGACCGTTGCTCAATCCGGCTTCCCCGCCGTTTCAATTTGTTGGCGTTGCCGAACCTGCGGTTTTGCGGCTTTATCGTTATTTTCTCGAAACTACGCCGACAAAATTTGCGCTCGTTCACACGCGCGACGGTTACGACGAAATTTCGCTGACTGCCGCTTTTGATGTCATCACAAATGACGGCGCGGAAACTTTTTACGCAGAAGATTTGGGATTTGAAACCGTGCGGGCGGAAGATTTGCGCGGCGGCGAAACGGTCGAAGAAGCCGGGCGGCAGTTTTTAACCATTTTGCGCGGGCAGGGAAGCCGCGCGCAAAATCAAACAGTGATTGCGAACGCCGCATTTGCGATGCGTGTTGCACGACCGGAGTTTTCGTTTGAAGAATGTCGAAATCGTGCGGCGGAAAGTTTGCAATCCGGTACGGCTTTCGGCGTGTTATCAAAATTTATTAAAGCCGAATTCTAATTTTATCCGCAGTCGAATTTATGATTTTAGAAAAAATTATTGCTCACAAGCGAAATGAAGTCGCCGAACGGCGCGAGCTTGTGCCAATCAAAAAACTTGAGCAAAGCGAGCATTTCGGCGCACCCTCTGTTTCGCTCGTGCGTTATTTGAATCGAGCGGATAAGGTCGGCGTCATCGCCGAAATCAAACGCCGTTCGCCTTCAAAAGGCGCGATTAACGAATATATTTCGGTCGAAAAAGTTTCAATCGGCTATATGCAAGCGGGCGCGAGCGCGCTTTCGATTTTGACGGACACGGAGTTTTTCGGCGGCTCGAACGAAGATTTAATCACGGCGCGAAAATTTAATTACTGCCCGATTCTGCGCAAGGATTTTACGATTGATGAATACCAGATCGTCGAAGCGCGCTCAATCGGCGCGGACGCGATTTTGTTGATTGCGGCGGCTTTGGATGAAAAGCAAATCAAAAATCTGGCGGCTTTCGCGGCTTCTTTGGGATTAGAAGTTTTACTTGAAATTCACGAATTTGAGGAATTGCCCGGCGATTTGGAAAACGTTTCAATCATTGGCGTCAACAACCGAAATCTCAAAGATTTTTCGGTTGACGTTAATCGTTCGTTTTCGATTGCCGAAAAGCTGCCCGCCGAAATCGTCAAAATTTCCGAAAGCGGTTTGAGCGAAGCCGAAACAATTGTCGAGCTTAAACGAGCCGGTTTTAAAGGTTTTTTAATCGGCGAAACATTTATGCGCGAAAGCCAGCCCGAATTGGCGTGTGGTGAATTTATTAAAAAAGTTCAAAGTTCAAAGTTCAAGGTTCAAAGTTAAAACCTGACGATTGAATTTCGGACCTTAAGCTTTGAACTTTGAACTTTCAACTCAAATTAAAGATTTGCGGGATGCGCGAGGCGGAAAATATGCGCAAAGTTGTTGCGCTTGAACCCGATTTTTTCGGGCTGATTTTTTATCCGAAATCGCCGCGTTTTGTTTCCATCGAGCAAGCCGAAAAACTCCCCGAGTTTCAAAACGTCCGGCGCGTAGGCGTTTTTGTTGATGAAAGTTTGGAGAAGATTACGGAGATTGCCGAGCGAGCAAATTTATCATTCGTCCAGCTTCACGGCAGCGAAACGATGCGGTTTTGTGAGTCTTTGAAAAAACAAAATCTGCAAATCGTCAAAGTTTTCAAAGTTGATGAAAATTTCGATGGCGGGCAGCTTAAAGAGTTTGAAACAATTTGCGATTACTTTTTGTTTGACACGAAAACCTCTCAGCATGGCGGCAGCGGTCACGCTTTTGACTGGCAGATTTTGCGCCGGTTTTCAATCAACAAGCCATTTTTCCTGGGCGGCGGAATCGGCGTTGAAAATGCCGCAAAATCAATCGAGGCTTGTCGAAATTTGCCGCTGTTTGCTTTGGATATTAACAGTCGCGCTGAGATTGCGCCCGGCGTTAAATCGCCCGGAATTATTGCTGAAATAGTAAAAAGTTTATGAATTACAAAGTTGACGAAAACGGATTTTACGGCGAGTTTGGCGGGGCATTTGTGCCGGAGATGCTCCAGCCGAATATTTACGAGCTGCAAACGCGCTATCTGGAGATTATCGAATCGGAAGAATTTCAACGCGATTTCCAAAAGCTCCTCAAAGATTACGTCGGGCGACCTTCGCCGCTTTATTTTGCCG
>DASWLV010000245.1:0-22214 GCA_036400075.1 Pyrinomonadaceae bacterium | reverse complement strand
GGATTCAAAACATTCGGTCCTTGTCCGTTTGCTGCTATATGTTTCAAAATAAGAGTCGCATCAACCGGAGAAATGCCGTTGACGTTTCCTGATTTGGTCGGAGTTACGGTGTATTCTCCGTTTGCCGTTAGATTTTCCAGCGAATAAATGCCTAAAACATTCGTAGTCGCCGAAACAGACGGCGCTCCCGTCACGGCGAGTGAAACGTCGGAAACGACCTTCGGCGTTTGACTTGTCGGTGTCGTGCCGTATGTGACTGCACCGGAAATGTTATAAAAAGGACTCGTCAAGCTAATCGTGTAAGCTCCGGTAATTCCAAAGTCGTACGAACTGGCAGAAATGATATAGCTGCCGGTTGTCGGTAAGGTGAATGTGCCGGTTAACGGAATCCGCGAATTAGTGATAGCTCCACTTGTATTGTTGTTCTCTGAGATCGCTTGCCCGCTCGACGAATTTAACAAATACAAGTATGTGTCAAAAGCGGCTGAATCTAAGTTGACGGTAATTTGCTGTCCGGCAATCCCGCTAAAACTGTAGCGGTCGCGGCGTTTACCGGAAACCAGGCAATCTCCGCCGTCAAGCGTACCGTTAATAATTTGACCAATCACGATGGGAGAGGGCGCGGCGCACGAATCGGACGCGGGATTACCGACTGCGTGATCAAGTCGAATGCGGTTTTTCGTAATGCCGTTTCTGATGTCCGTCACGGGCAAACCGGTTGACACCAATCTGTCCAATGTCTGCTGCACGGTATCGTTCGGATATTTGCTTCTGACCACTGCCCAGGCTCCGGCAACGTGCGGCGTCGCCATCGAAGTGCCGTTAGCGCCACCGTAACCGCCGCCGGGAACTGATGAGGTAATCGTTTGACCGGGAGCCAAAATGTTCAAAAACGATGCACCGTTTGAAAAGCTTGAAACCGTGTCAGCCGTTCCCGAACTGCCATCCTGCGTAGAACCGACGCTGATTGCCGTTGAGATACACGCCGGCGCGCCCATTGAGTTGGTAAAGCCATCATTACCGGAAGCAATGATCGTAGCGATGTTCGCCGAACGCAAATTATCAATCGCCGCCTTCCGTGCCAAGTTTGCGGCATCGCAGTTTGCAAAGTATTGACCGCCGCCGAGACTCATGTTGACGGCATCAATTGTATAGGTGTTTCTTAAAGCATAAACCCGTTCGAGACCTTTGATTTGGTCCGAGTTGTAGGTTCGTATGCATTGAGTCGCGCTGTTACAGGCAGTCGGGGTGAAAAGAGAAAAAACCTGAATTGCAATTATATTGGCGTCTTTGGCTACGCCGAAAATATTTGAAGCCGAGTTGTTCCCGGCAACCGTTCCGGCAACGTGTGTTCCGTGAAAGCACCCGGAAACAGAAGTGTCGCAATTCAACCCGGAGTTTGAAGCGGTTGATTCCGTTACGCCGCCCGGGCACAAGCTGGTAGCTGTCGCCGTCACATTGCTCGAATAGCAGGCTTCGGAAACGACTCTGCCGCCAAAAAAGGCGTGATTTTTGTCCACACCGGTATCAAGCACGGCAACGGTTCGTCCGGCTCCCGTGTATCCCGAAGACCAGGCGTTCGGCGCGCCGATTAAAGGAATGCTTTGCTGCATTGTCGGATCCGCCAGCTCGTCTTCCTCCAGACTCCCTACTTCGGCAAATTGTTTTATTTGCCCCAATGCAGCCGAATCAACCTCCATAGCCATAAACGGAATAAACTCGAACTGTTTAACCGATTCGACCCGGTAGCCTTTGAGTTTTTCAGTAACATCGTTTTGAACTTCCGCAATCGCATCGCGCTGGGCTTCGCGTTTTGAATCGCTGGCTAAATAACCTTCGGGGCTGTAATTCGTTCGCAACCCGATGATAACGCGCACTGTGCCCGAATCTTCGGCTTTTGCGATTAAATCATCGAATTTGGTTTTTAAAGGTAAGTCTTGAGCCGGAGCCTGCTTTTTCGAGGCTTCCGCACGTTTGACTGTTTCCGACTGGGCTTTGCTGTTGTCAAAAAATATATTCGACAACACCAGCAATGCCGCCACAATTGATAAAAAAGCGCCCGCTAAAGGCATCCGTTTCATTTTCTTTCTCTCCTTGTTGAATCCCGACCGGGTTTTGTGAATGAATTTCAAGTTGTAAATTCGAGTTTTTAATTAATGAGAGCTGATGAAGTTCTAATTTCTGTTTGTCTTTGGCGAAATTAGGGTTTCGCTTATTTACGCAGAAATCTTCGAAAAAGATTTACAAAAATTTCGATTGCAATCAGACTTCTATATTTCAAATTGTTTTACGAAACGGAAATATTAGCTTTAAATAAAAATCTTTTATTAAGGAAGCCGAAAGAGGCTAAAGAAACAAATTCGGCTAATTATTTTTAAAGCTTAGACTTCCGGGCGTAGTGATACCGCGAAATAAAAATAACCGTTTGAATTTATGGAACTGCTATTTAATATAAATTTGCAAAATGGAGATGCTGCGAAAATTTCAACCTGAAAAGATTGAAATTCGATTATTTTTTTTAA
Organism: Pyrinomonadaceae bacterium; assembly: GCA_036400075.1. Lineage (GTDB taxonomy): Bacteria > Acidobacteriota > Blastocatellia > Pyrinomonadales > Pyrinomonadaceae > JALZCH01. Next base: position 19,692 of record DASWLV010000245.1, on the reverse strand, counting down.
CATAAAATAGAGAGGGAGATCAAATTTAAGCCTCGGTAAAAGCGAAGCAAAGTCGAATTGATTTTTTTTCAAAAAATTTTGCAGTTTATCGTCGAGGCTGTTACATTAGTTTTTACCAGAAAACCGATTTTGAAGCGGAGGTAGTTTATGAGCGGTTACGATCTTGATACATTTTTCCCTTTGAAAGGAACATGTTTTCACTGCGGGCGCGATTTACGTCATAAAACTCTCGATGCCATTACGGAACGTTTCGCTGCGGGCGAAGCGGTTTCGTCTTTAGCTGTAGAATTTAAAGTTCCGGCGCAAGCCATCGAGCTTGTCATTGGACGCAATATGGGCGCTCCGCTTGGGAAAGGTCTGGCGCTCGCGCCAAAAGCCAAATCCGTTTCGGCATAAATTTATTTGTTAATTCAAGCTAAAAGAGCAGTCCCGTCGGGCTGCTCTTTTTTGTTATTTTTTCCCGCGTAATTTTGTAATCAGCGATTTCTTCCCAAATGCTCGTGACTCGAAACCCATTCGTCGGCAATCACGGCTGTTCCTAATGAAAGCTCGCCGCAAAGAACGGTCGCGGCGACAATTTCGGCAAATTTTCGCACGCGGTCTTTCCCGTAACAACCCAACAACTCCAAACATTCGCGCTGCGTCGCCAAGCCAGTTCCGCCGCCGTAAGTCGCCACGATTAATGACGGAATCGTAATCGAGAAATAATAATCGCCGTTTTTCGTAATTTCCGCATAAACCGCCGCCGCCGAAGATTCGGCGACGTTTGCAACATCCTGTCCGCAAGCGATAAACATTGCCGTAATTCCGTTTGCCGAATGCGCCCCGTTGTTATTCACACCTGCGAGATAACCGCCGAGCTGCGATGCGAGACGCGCCGCAAAAATCCGTTCAACCGAAACGCGCATAATTTCTTTTAATTTCGCCGCCGGAATAGTTGCTTCCGCTATGACTTTTTTGCCGCGCGTGTGAAGCGTGTTCACCCAAGAAGTTTTTTTGTCGGTGGCGAAGCTGCCTTCGAGTTGATAGCGTTCGATTCCTTCGTAAACGCTCATTATCCAATCGCAAGCGGCTTTTGTCGCTTTGCCAACCATATTTTGTCCCGCCGCGTCGCCCGTTGTGAAATTAAATCGAAGATACAAAAACCGGCTCGCCGGAAATTGCTGAATATCGTGCAGTTTTCCGACGCTTGTAGTAGTTTCGGCTCTGGCTTTGATTTCGGCAAAATTTTCTTTTACCCAAATGCCAAACCGCGCGGCTTCGCGCGCCGAAGGAAAAACGAAAACCGGCGCGCGCTGCATCGCATCGTCAACAACGGTTGTCGTCACGCCGCCGGATTCACGAATCAGTTTCATTCCGCGATTGTAGCTTGCAACGAGAGTTCCTTCCGTCGTTGCAAGCGGCACGAAAAACTCGCCTCTTGCGTGTTCGCCGTTAACGAGAAGCGGTCCCGCCAATCCAATAGGAATTTGCGCCGCGCCAATAAAATTTTCGATATTTCCGGGCAAAACCGACGGCTCAAACGAAAACTTTCCGACGTGATCAAGCTCAACGCCGGTTTGTTCTTGAGCGAAACCTCTGCGCTCGGCGGCTGCTTCCGGCGTGTAATCATTTTCTTTATTACGCGGTATTTTGGCATTCATAAAAAAAGTCAGAACCGGGAGCGTTAGCGACCGGCAAATGGAGCGCACAAAAGCCGATCGCTAACGCTCCCGGTTCTGACTCGCGCTCTCAAAATTTTCACTCATCCAGTTTTGCAGTTTTTCGAGATCGCTTTTCACCGTACGCGAAGCAGCAAATAAAACGAGCGTTAGAAGCGCGCTCAGAACGGGAACGACGTACATTGCCGAACGCAAACCCGCGCCGCGAAACGGTTCGAGCGATTGCGCCGTAAACGCCGAAACGCCCGCCGCAATTGCCGCTTGCTGCGTAAAATAATCGCTGATCAAACCGATAATGTAAGGTCCGAACGACGCGCCGAGCAGGTACATCGCCAGAAAATAAACAGCCATTGCGGTCCCGCGCAAACCCGGTTCGGTGACGTTTTGAATCGTTGAATAAACAATCGAATAATAAAAATACATCAGCCCGCAGCTCGTTCCCATTAAAATCAAAAACGGCGCGACGTTTCCGCTCGAAACGGTGAGCGCGAAAAAGAAAAATGGAATCGAAAGCAGAATCGCGGAAGCAGCGACGAGCAGCGCGCCGTTCGGTTTTCTTTTTTTAGCCGCGTCGCCGACCGCGCCGCCGAGCAGCAAACCGGGTGCGCCGAGCAAGCCGTAAACAATCATCGAAACAAAATTTGCGTTTTGAATATCAAGTCCGTGATGCCGCATCAGATACGGCGTCAAAAATGCGCCGAGCGCGTACATATTAAAATTGTGCAGCGCGCCGGACAAAATCAGCCAGCGCATTGTCGGCGACGACAAAATCAATTTATACGGCGAACCGGCGCGTTTTTGTGTTCCGACCGCAACCGTTTCAACTCCGCCGCGTTGAGGCTCGCGGATAAAAAGTGCGGCAGCGACACACAATAAACCGGGCAAACCCGCCACCAAAAACGCCGTTCGCCAGCCGTAATTGCGTGCCACCGCGCCGCTCACGGCAAAGCTCAAAGCGACTCCAATGGGCAGTCCGAGCATAAAAATCGAATTCGCTTTAGCGCGTGAAGTTGCGGGAAAATAATCGGCGATGAGCGAAGTCGCGGCGGGCGCGCACGACGCTTCGCCGATTCCGACGCCGAGCCTCAATGCGAAAATCTGCCAGAAACTGTTTGCCAGACCGGAAGCCGCCGTAAAAAAGCTCCAGAAAAAAACTCCGGCTGTCAAAATCCATTTCCGCCCGTATCGGTCGGCAAGTGCGCCGAGCGGCAAACCGACAAAAGCGTACAGGAGCGTAAACGCGGTGTTCAAAGCGCCGAGCGCGGAATCGTTCAAACCGAATTCCTTGCGAATCGGCTCGCCGACCGCACCGATTATCTGGCGGTCGAAAAAATTCAGCGCGTTGATTAGAAAAAGAACCCACAACGCATACCAAGCTGCGCCCGATTGTTTCATCAAACCTCCGTGTCGAAAACCTTGCCGAAATAATCCGAAATTTCGCTTGTCAATTGCTCGCGTTTTCTTTCCTCGATTCCGGCAAGCTCTTTTGCCAGTTGTTTTTTAAACTCAATCTGCATTTGACGCGCGATTTGAATGCGCTGAGCTTGCGGCGAGCCAGCGCCGTGCATACTTTCGGTTAAATATCCGACGGCGTTTCTGCCCAAAGTCATATTTTCGATCAGCCGCAAAATCCGCATACGGTTTTCGGTCGAAACGTCGGCGCGCCCTTTGAGATATTTTTCCAGCAGATGTCCGACTTCTTCGCTCCGAAAATCTTTTTCCGAAGGCATTGTGACGACCATTCCGCCAGCCAGATCCTGCGCCAGACGCCCGATTTCGTAAGGCATTTTCGTGACGTGATGTTTGCAGACGTTGGCAATCATTTCGTCGTTTAAAAATGCGCCTGATTTGGTAGGTTTTGATTGATAGCTCGAAGCGATTCCGGTCGCGTAAATCGTTTCGTTCAAATGCGTCATTTCGACGAGCTTTTCCTTGATATGCGAAACTTTTTCGACCCCGTTATAATCCGCAATCTGCGCCGCCGCGCCGATCAAAACATCGCCGACGCCGCTTTTGCAGACGTAAGAACGGCGATGATAACAGGTGAATCTTTCGACCAGCAGCGAAGCAAATTCGGTTTCGCCGTCCATAAAAATCAGCTCGTTCGGAATAAAAACGCGGTCGAGAATAACCATCGCTTCCTGCCCGCCGTACATCGCATTTCCTACGTCAATCTCGCCGCCTTCGAGCGCGCGTGTGTCGCAAGATTGTCTGCCGTAAATGTATGTGATTCCTTCGGCTTCGACCGGAATCGCTCCGACAATCGCGTAATCTTTATCGTTTTCCGTGAGCCGCATCGTCGGCATCACGACGAGCCAATGCGAATTTAAACAGCCGGTTTGATGAGCTTTCGCGCCGGAAATATAAACACCTTCATCGGTTCGTTCGACGACGTGAACAAACAAATCAGGATCGGCTTGTTCGTGCGGCGACAAACTTCGGTCGCCTTTAACGTCGGTCATCGCACCGCCGAGAACGAGGTTTTTTCGCTGGACTTCAATGATGAAATTTTTGAGCCGCGAGTGATAATCGGTTGAATATTTTTCGTCAATTTCAAACGTCACCGAATAAAGCGAATTAAGAGCGTCCATTCCGACGCAGCGTTGAAAACAAGTTCCCGTTAATTGCCCCAGACGCCGCTGCATTTTGTTTTGCAAAACAACGTCGTCGCGGTTCATCGCAATGTTGACAAAACGATTAACCGTTTCTCCCGTCAAATGCGAGCGGGCGGCGGCAAGCTCCGGTTCGCGTATCGCTAAATCGTAAGTTTCGGCAACGGCGTTGATGCTCGGACGAATGACCGGATGCTCGACTGTATCTTCGACCAGCTCGCCGAAAAGAAAAACTTTCAATTTTCTGCCGCGCAACGAATTGATGTAGTCTTCGCCGGAAACAATCGGATCAGTTTGGCTTAATTTTGTGACCTTCATTTTTGGTGGATATTTGTACATCACGCGCTTTATCTGAAAATTAGGCACGTTGTCGTGCCGTGCGCATAAAGTTTTTCTTTCGCATCTATAATTTTACCTTCGGCGACGGCTGTGCGCCCGCCGATGTGGACAATTTTCGCTTCGCAGCGCACAACTCCGGTTTCGGTTGTCATCGCGCGGACGTAATTGACTTTGATTTCGAGCGTCGTGTAGGCAACGCCGGCAGGAAGCATTGATTGAACCGCGCAACCCATCGCCGAATCGAGCAGAGTCGCAGCCAAACCGCCGTGAACCATTCCAATCGGGTTGTAATGATATTCCGCAGGTTCGACCGTAAAAACCGCGCGCCCTTCATCAATTTCGGCGAGCGCGAAATCCATCAAAGCACCAATCGGCGGAGGCGGAATTTCGCCCGACTGCATCTTCCGCAAATATTCCAGACCGGACAATTCGCGCCCCATTTTCGCCAAAACGCGCGGGTCTGTCCACGAAACGTTGCGCGTGCGAGCGGAAATGTTTGAATCTTCCCTGGAATCGCTCATAATTGTGTTGCCCCGGATTTATTTTATTTTCTCGTAATTTAGTACCATCGCCCGTCGCCACAGGCGGCGCTGATTTAAACAGCGGTCATTCCGCCGTCCACGACAATTGTTTGTCCGGTGATGTAGCTTGAGGCGTCGGATGCGAGAAAAACCGCCACGCCTTTTAATTCGCCTTCCGCGCCGACGCGCGGAATCGGGTTGAATTTTTTGACAATCGGCTCGGTAAATTCGATTGCCGCATCAGCCAGGCGGGAGTGGAAAAAACCGGGCGCGATGGCGTTGACGCGAATTCCCTGTCTGCCCCACGAAGCCGCCAATTCGCGCGTCAATCCGATTAGTCCGGCTTTGCTCGCCGCATAACCGACATAATGCGGACCGTTGGTCGAAGATTTCAAGCCGGTAACGGACGATACGTTGATAATCGAGCCGCTGCCCTGTTCGAGCATTTTTCGCCCGGCGGCTTGCGCGAACAAAAAACACGCGGTCAGATTAACGTCCAAAACCTTGTGCCATTTGTCGAGCGGCATTTCTTCCGGTCGCGCGCCCCACGAAATTCCGGCGTTGTTGACGAGTATGTCAATCTTTCCGAAAACTTCAATTGTTCGATCAACCACCGATTGAACTTGCGCCGCGTCGGAAACGTCGCACAACTTTCCTTCGACCGTAAAACCGCCCGCGCAAAATTCTTCAATCGTCGGATCGAGCCATTCGGCGCGTCTCGCGCAGAGCATTAGACTCGCTCCGGCTTCCGCCAGACCTTCCGCCATTTCTTTGCCCAAACCGCGCGAACCGCCCGTCACAATTGCCGTTTTGCCGGTTAAATCAAATAAATCTTTGATATGCGCAGCCATTTATTTCTCCTTTTAAATCGCAACTGTCACAAAAATGAAAAGGCGAACTGTCAACTATGCACTATCAACTATCAACTGTCCTGCAAAGAAAAAGCTAGTTCTGCAAAACAGTTGACAGTTGACAGTTGATAGTTGATAGTCATTTTTTTTAAAAGCCTTGCGAACAGAACAAGCCGGCATCAACTTGTTTGAAACGCGATTGATGCCGGCTTGAAATTCAACTCGAAACAGTCGGATTCGATTAGAAGTTATACCGAATTCCGAATTGCAGTTGACGCGCCGGAGCCGCCGACGTAAAGCCGAGAGGCTCGGTTGGCGAAATTCCTTTGATGCCTCTGGCGTTAATCGGAATGACGTTGGTCGCGCCCGCGCAATTCGGATTAAGCGCGAAGCCTGCTACACAAGCCGTTCCGACGACGTTGTTGATGCCGTTGTAATTGACGTGGTTGAAAAGATTAAACGCCTCAAACGTCAGTTCGAGAAAACGCTCTTCCTGAGTAAAGAAACGGCGCGCAAGGCGCATATCGAAGCTGTAATAAGGCTCGCCCTTGCCCGTGTTTCTTGCCGCGCCAGCCGGACGGTCGTTGTATAAACGGCTGTCGTTGTTGGTATCCGTGCCGATTAAAAGGTTGAACGGGCGACCGCTGCCCGCCGTGAAAATCGGCGAGAAGACGAAATCTCTCAGTACAACGTTTTCAAAAGGACTGATAATAACCGCGCTGAGAACTGCGCGATGACGCTGGTCAAAAGACGAAAGACCGCGGTCACTGCGGATATTCAGCGGGTTTTGCGCTAAATAATCCGTGTTGAAATCGGTTGATTCGTCAATTGATTTCGCATAAGTGTAATTGGCGTTCAAGCTGTAATTACGCGAAAACCGTTTGGTAACCTGCAATGTTCCGGCGTGATAAAACGTATTGGCGACCGATTGATATTCCGCATCGAGCGCGAAACGCGGCAAAAAGTTGCCGGTCAGCGCGCCGCCCGTCGCCGAACAGTTAAATCCGGCAGCCGGGACGCCCGGAATTGTGAAACAGCCCAACTCCGTCGCGTTGACAATCGGCTGCCCGGTGAACGGACTCGTGCCGGTAACCGAATAACGGCGAACGTCAACCGGGCGAACAAGATGAATTCCGCGCGTGAATAAATAACTGACTTCGGCGGCGAAACCGCGACCCAAATCCTGCTGAAGCGCAAGACTGGCTTGATAAGTTTCGGGATTCTGAAAATCCTGCCCGATGCGAATTCTGGCTTCGAGCGGTCTGCCCGGCGCGGTGTTTAAACCGAACTGTGCCAAATCGGAAGCGACAATCTGCCGGTTGCCGATCACGCCCTGCGCGAGCAGCGTTTGATAAATCGCCGCCGTGCTGTACGTTCCGGGAAGCTGAATAGTCGAAACGACGATATTAATATTGTACGGGTTTGTCCCCGAAGCCAGAGTGTTAGTGACGTTCGTGATTTGGTTGTCAATTTGCCCGGTAAAAATTCCCGCACCGCCGCGAATAACGGTTTTCGCATTATTAAAAATGTCCCACGAAAAGCCGAGACGCGGCTGAAAGTTGTTTTTATCGAGCGGAATCGGGTCGGCTTCGTTTTGAATGAAATAACGCAAGCCGTAGCTGAATGTCACGTTCGGACGAACTTTCCACGTATCCTGTCCGAAAGCCGAAAAACGCTGGCTGTTGCTGGCAAATTCCGGCAGACCGAAACCTTGCTGATAAACTTGCGGCAGATTGACGTTATAAGCCTGTAAAGAATTAATGGTGCTCGAAGTCGTGTTACTCAGAGTGCTTCCCAAAAGTCCCGCCTGCGCTGGAGTAATTACACCGGCTTGCGCATCCGCGCCGATTTGTGTAGCGATTGCAGTTCGCTGCGCGGCTGAAAACAACGTCGCAAACGGCAGCGAGCCGAAGCGAAACGTTCCGGGCAGATAAGTTTCCGAATTAGTGGAAACGCGCTGAGTTTGAAACACTGCGCCGACTTTAAAGGTGTGCGAGCCGCGCACGAGCGAAAGCGTGTCGGCTACGTCAAATTGTTTAGTGCTACTGTTTGAAGGCAGGAAAATATCACGCCCGAAATTTCCGAAGCCGAGAATATTGATTTCCGGTCCGTTCGGATCGTTCGGCGTCGCGCGCAGATTATAATAATAAAATTGCGCGCGCAGCTCGTTAATCGTCGTGTCGTTGAAAGTGTGAGTTTCGGATAACAGAATGCCGGCGTTTTTAGAATCAACGCTGTTGCCGCGCGAGACGGCGTTTAACGCTCCGGTAGCCTGATTTTCATTGCTCGAACGAGCATAATTTAATCGGACAAACCCGGTGTCGGATTCGCTGAAAGTGTGATCAATTCGACCGGAAACGAGCGCATTGTTGTTGTTGGCTGGAAATTGTCCGTTCGTCGCGGCATAGAGACTTGCCGTCCGCGCGCTCGGTGTCGTCAAAGCGCCGCGAATACCGGCAGCCAAAGGCGCGAAACCGGGGCGACCGGCTAAATAAGTCAAAAAGAAATCCTGGTTGCTGGCGGCATTGGGCGACGCAATTCGCAAACCGTTGCTCAACGAATTATTAAGCGTGACAAAAGACGTTTGGTTTTGCCGCAAGCCTTCCGCCGAGACGAAAAAGAATGTTTTGTTTTCGATGATTTTGCCGCCGAGCGAGCCGCCGAATTGTTGACGGCTGTAAGGCGATTTGCCGTTCGGATTAAAATCGAAAGCATTTCGCGCGTCAAAGCGTCTGTCGCGGAAATAACCGAAAATGCTGCCGTGAAAATCGTTGCCGCCGGTTTTGGAAACGATATTGATAACGCCGCCGCTTGCTCCGCCGAATTCGGCGGCGTAACTGTTGCGGTCAACCTGAAACTCGCGCACGGCTTCCTGACTGACGACATCTCGCGCGCCGCCCGAAGGCGTGTCGGCGGTCGAACCGTCAACGTTGATCGAATTGCCGCGACCGTTGTTGCCGCCGAACGACAACCCCGACTGCGGAGTTTGCACGACGCGGAAATCGGTCGAATCGTTAATGTTATCGGCGTCTGTGACGCCCGGCGTGAGCAGAGCGAAATCGAGAAAATTACGACGATTAATCGGCAGATTATTTAGCTGGCGAGCGGAAATAACGGTTGATTGCTGCGTTCGTTCGGTGTCAACGAGAATTTCCTCGTTTTGCGTCACGTCAACCACAACGCCGACATCGCCGACCGTCAATTTCACATCCAGCGCCAATTGTTGCCCGACTTGAAGCTCGACGTTGTTTGCCGTGTTCGAGGCAAATCCGCTCGCGTCAACCTTAACGGTATAAACGCCGGGCAAAAGCGATAGAAGAACATAATTGCCGTCAGCGTCGCTTGTCGCCGTCCGCGTCGTGCCTTTGGAGTTATCGGTTGCCGTGATCGTCGCCCCGGCTACTGCCGCGCCGTTCGGGTCTGTTACTTGTCCTCTCAACTCGGAGGTTGCGGTCGCTTGCGCGAAAACGGCTGACGCACCGACCGAAAATGTCAGCAGCAAAGTCCAAACTAAAAATCGAACTGTTTTCATTTTAATATTTTCCTCTTCAATAAATCAGAATTGCGGGCGGTCAAAGCTATAAACAAAATCGCTTTGCCGTTTTCAGTTTCTTTAATTCGTTCTACTAACAAAACTCAATCAGATTGCCGCTTTTGAATTTCGGCAGCTTGAGGCTTGAGAATTTTCTCTTAATCCGATTCGTAACCAATCTTAATTTCCGCTCGTATCTTATGCGAAATCCGGCTAAATTCTCAACCGAAATCGAAATTTTATTTAATCTACGGGAACAAAATCATCCCGGTTTTAAGAGCCTTTGTTTATTTCAAAAATTACGGGCGATACGAGAGAATGGTTTCACTAAATTTATCACGCCTCCGACGCTTGTCAAGTTTTAAAATTCATCAGGTCGAATCAAGATTATATTATTAAATCAGCGCGCTTGCGAATAACTATGAAATAAGCTAAAAATGGCGATTTAATGTCGCTGTTTTAAAATTTCCGGTTAAAATTAAATATGCCGCCCGGCGTAAAATATTGACGCTCGTTTAAATATGAATGTAGAAAAACCATATACCATCAAATTGGAAGATCGCGGTGAATATTTATATGCGCTGGTCGGCGGCAAAAAGCTGACGCCGGAGATCTCCGGCGCTTATTGGAGAGAAATTGCCGGGGCGTGTTTCGAGCAGGGAAAATCGAAAATAATGATTGAAAAAGATTTTGCCGAAACCGTTTCCCCGGCGGAAATGCTGCAAATGGGAACTTATCTGGGAACGCTTCTGGCGACGAAAAAAATAGCTTTTATTGATCGCTACGGAAACGACGACATCAACGAATTGGGAAAAAAAATAGCCAGAAACCGAAACGTCAAAATGCAAACCTTCCGCGGCGTCAAAGAAGCCGAGAGCTGGCTGCTGGCAAGCTAATTCAATTTATCAAACAACCGCTACTCCGGCTGGCGCGGCTTCGACAAACTGCTGCACGAGCTGATCAATTCCGGTTATTGCGCCGCCGACGACAACGGCAAACGCTCCGCAATCAAAAGCTCTGCGAACATCTTCGGGCGTGCGAAGACGACCTTCGCAAACGATGGGAATTGTCAATCTTTTACCGAGATTTTCGACCAGCTCAAAATCCGGTTTTAAAAGATGCCGGGTTTCCTTCGTATAACCGGAAAGCGTTGTCGAGACGACATCGAATCCGAGCGATTCGGCGGCGCGCAAACCTTCTTCAAATCGGGCGACATCAGCCATCAAAGGCTGTTTTAACTGCGACCGAATCCGGCAAACGACCTGTTCGAGCGTTTCGCCGTTCGGACGCTCCCGCGCGGTTGCGTCAAGCGCAATCACATCCGCTCCGGCTCGATCAACCGCGGCGGCGGCGGCAAAATCCGGTGTGATATAAACTTCCGACGAATCGAAAACCATTTTGTAAATCCCCAGAACGGGAATTTTCACCCGCCCTTTAACCGCGCAGATGTTCGGCGGCGAGTCAATTCGCACTCCGGCAGCACCGTTTTGCTCGGCGGTTTCAGCCAGAGCCGCAATGATTTCCGGTTTGGCAAGCGGTGAGTTGTCGGGCGCCTGGCAGGAAACAATCAATCCGCCGCGCCAATTTTCGATTATCTTGTTCATTCCGATTTTAAGTCCGATTTTGAGTTTTTCGCTAAATTAGTCAACAAATCTTCGTTAATCTCGATTCCCGTTTTCCGAAACGCGAGCAGCAAAGCGCCGATTGCCGGATTAAAATGCGGCTCGGTAAAAATTGCCGCCGGTATTTTTTCCCGTAAAACTTCGGCAAAATATTGTTTCATCAATTCCGCCCGAAACATCCCGCCGACTCCGCCAACCGGAAAATCTTTTTCAAATCCAAGACGCTGCGCGGCGCTCCCGACGCTTTCAACCAAAACCGCAGCGCCGAATCTGATTTGATTTTGAATCACAGAATTTCCGGCAATGGCAGCTTCATGCGCCGCCCGCGACAAGCTCGCCAAACGGTCGCGAGAGAGTTTCCCGAAATAAAAATCATTCGTCACCTCGCGGATTTGTTTGCGGTTAAAAAAATCCAATACCAGCCGTTCCAACCCGACGTTTGGAATCAATCCATCCTGCTCTTTAATGGCGAGCCGAACGGTTTGCGCGGCGAGCCAGAAACCGCTGCCTTCGTCCGAAAACAAATAGCCTAAACCGCCAATTTTCGTCGTTTCGCCCCGCGCGTTTTCACCGTAAACCACCGAACCCGTTCCGGCAATCACTACAATTCCCGGTTTTCCGGCAGTTGCGCCGTAAAGCGCGGTCGGCGCGTCGTGCGTGACCTGCAAATATTCGGCTTTGACAATTTCGCGGATAATTTCTTCTTTAAAATCCGCGCCGCCTGTCATTCCAAAATGCGCTGATGCAAAAACAATCTCTTCCAACACCGGAAAACCTGCACTTTGCAGGGCTTCGCCGACGCTTTGCCGAACGGCGTTTCGCAAACGCTCGCGTCCGCCCGGCTGCTCGGCGTGATTCGACGCGCCGCCGAAACCGCGCCCTAAAATACAGCCGTTTTCGTCCGCCAAGACCGCTTCGGTGTGGCTTTGCCCGCCGTCAACACCCAGGAAGATTTTGGATTTTGAATTTTGGATTTTAGATTTGTTCACTGCTTCAACTTCTTGGCTTTCCTTTGCGTCTTTGCGGGAGTTTATTCACCTTTCTTTAACAACTCTGCGGCAAATTCGCGCGCAAAAACTTCTTCATCCTTTCTATTCGAGTTCAAATTAAGCGCAAAATAATGTCCGAGTTCGTGCGCAACTATTATTCGTTCCAAATCTGCGGCGTTTTTGTTGTTTTCGAGCGCGCGCCGGTTCACGCGAATCGTTTCCGGGTCTTTTTCAAACTCGCCAATCGTCGTCGGATACCAGCTTTCATAAACAACGCGGACGCCCGCTTTTTCGGCGATGATAAACGGGTCGTGCGTGCCGTATTTTTCCCGCGCTTTTTGCGCTGCCTGTTTTCCGTTCATCTGAAATTTGAAATCTCACATCGCATGACGATGCGGATCGCCTTCAGCTAAATTTAAATCTTCGCGCCAATCAAGTTCAAAGCCTTGTTTTGTCAGCAAATTTTGAAATTCGCCCAAAAGTTTTTCGTCGTTTCTAACCTGTCGCGGTTTAAGTTTTTTTTCCAAACAAAACGCCGCTAACGCACCTGCGGCTTCGCCGATGTTCCATTCAATCGGATGCAGCCGATAGCAGCCGTTTGTAATGTGCGTCGTCCCGATATTCTTGCACGCCGCAAGCAGATTTTCCGTACTCTGCGGAACAAGAGCGCCGAGCGGAATCTGAAACGGCAGAGCCTCAACGTCCACATAATTATCGCCGCCGACAGACGGATGCAAATCAATCCGGTAAAAACCGATTCCGATTGAATCCGCAAATTTTTGAGCGAAAATCTGATCCGGGCGCGCGGCTGCCGAAACGTGCTGCTCGCAAATTGTAAATTCGGCTTTGATTCGCCGCGATTCACGAATGTAAGGCATTTTCGCCAAGCCGTCTGTGGTTCCGGTCACGTCCGGACGCAGTTTTAAACCCGGAAAACCGGCTTCGGTTTGCAGCCAGTACAAAAACGAGAGACTAAGCTGTTTCGCTTCGGCAATCAATCTCTGCTTTTCTTCGTAATCGGCGGCGTTTGATAAATCCCGGAGAAAATAATCAATTTGCGGGTAATTGACGATTGTCACGTCGCTTTCAAAAGCGCCTTTAATAAAATTTTCACGATGCAAAATCCGGCGATAAGTCCACAAACCCGCAAACGCCCGATTTTCCTCTTTGTGCGGCGCGAAATTGTAACGAATCGGCTGCATCGTGCGCGGATTGATTCCGTCGAGACTCAACAGTTTCCCGCTCCAAGCCGGTTTTAATTCCGGGGCAAATTCGCGCCAAAAATCATATTTCACAGGCTTTTCAATCGTGTTGTCGGCGTTTTCGTCGTAACTCATCGCAAAACAAACCGAAAACGCCTGCGAATTGTGCGGCTCCGATTCGTCTTTCGCGCTCGGCTCGCCGGTTTCGGCTTTCGATTCCGCGCCCGTCACAAATTCGGTTTTCGTCAGCGGCAACAACTCGCCAAGCTCGGTCGCGTCAATGAAATATTTCGCTGAAATTGCTACGTCTTCGCCCGTTTGCAAATTTTTAAGCGTCACGGCGCTCACTTCATCTCCTTCGGCGTCCGCCGCAATCGGAAAATGCTCGGTTAAAATTTGCAAATTTCCCTTTTGAATCCATTCCGCCAAAAAATTTTCGAGAACCGCGAGAAAAACTTTCGGCTCGGCGCAAAGCGGCGAAACCCAGCCGTCGCCGGGATTCAAAAACGGATTTGCTTCGGCTTTTTCGGTCAGCGGATAATTTGTTTTGTAATATTTTCTAACCGCGTCGCGCATCCGGCGATAGCTTCGGGTGCAGCCGAACGATTCGATCCAGCCGTGTTCATCGGGCGGAGTCGCCTGCGAAGTTAATTGCCCGCCAATCCAATCCGATTCTTCGGTCAAAACAACTTGCCGTCCGCTTGCTGCCGCAGCCAGAGCCGCCGCGCAACCGCCGACTCCGCCGCCAACAATCAAAATGTCCGTTTTCGATTCCTTCACAAATTATTAAATTCTTCCTCGCTTAAACCCGCCTGTCGCAAAATGCTCCGCAACGTACCGGACGCAATTTCACGATGTTTCGGAACTGTCGACAGTGCGAGTCCCTTCGTTGGTTGTTTTGGCAAATTTTACGTGGCTCCCGGTTTGCCCGACTTCGGAAAATCCGGCTTTTTCCAATTTGCCTTTGACAATCCGAAACGGTTGAGGCTTCATCTCGTTTCGAGTTCAACTTCGAGCGTGTGAAGCTGAGGCGCAAGCGTAGCAACCGGCGGAGTAAAATGTAGCTCCAAAGCATCGCGTAAATTTGCTAAAGCCTCTTCCGGTGTTTTGCCCTGGCTGGCAACATCAACTTCGACGCATTGAGCAACGAGCCATTCGTCTTCGCGCCAAATATGAGCAGTAAATTTTTGCTTCATTTCTAAAACTTTCCTTTTGCAATTTTTTGTCGCCCGAATCGCTGTCTCTCGAAATGCGCAATCTTAATTCTTCCATCAATTAAAAATCTTCGAGAACCACAAGCGGAGTCTCGCCGCCGCCCTGCGTAACATTGACGATTGATTGCGCGGACAAACGCACGAGTCCGCCTTCGACTTTTCCGTTGAACAGAAACGGGTCAAAATCAATTAGTAATTCCTGCATTACAACCCGATCCGACAAAGCCGGAATCGAGATTTTTCCGCCCGGCGCGCGTTCCTGAGCGATGAATGAATCCTGCAAAGCATTTTCGAGCGCGATTTCCCATTCGCTTTCCGTCGCTTCCCAGCCAAGCGTGATGCCTTTGCCGCCGTAATCGTCGTTCGGTTTGAGCAAAAATCTTTCGCGCTCGCGCCGCAAAAATTCAAGCAAATCAATTTCCCGTCCGGCAAAAGTCGTTTTTGTCTCGCGCAAACGCCGCGTCCAGGGAATGTGGCGATTGATTGCTTCAAGCTGCTCGCTCGTAAAAAGCGACTGCCAACGTTCATCGGTTAAAACGGCGAAACCCGCTTTTTTGTGGGCGATTTTGGTGCGGAAAGAGTTTGCCATACAAACGTTTCCGTCCGCGTATGCGCGCGACAACGGATGCGTTTCGTCAAAATTTTCCAGAAATTCGTGGATGATGATTCGTTTGTAAAAAACGTCAATCTCAAATTCGCCGACTCGCAAAATCTCGCCGTCATATTCAAGCTCGCGCGGATCGGCGATGATCGTAGGATGACCTTGCGATTCAAAATATTCCTGCAAAACGAGAAATTCGGAAAATGTGGAAACGTCGCGCCAATCAATAATTGCAATTCCGGGTTTTGCCTTTTTCCCGCCGAATTCACGGTAAGCTTCAATGAGCGCTTCGAGCAATCGAACGTGCGGCTGCGGTTTCCAGTGGCGGTTTTCCGCCAAAAATTGCTTGACTTGAGGAACTATCTCAACCGATTTTTCCATTTGCATCTGGTCGGCAATTCCGGCTGGGGTTTCAGCGTTGTACTCAAGAAACTTAAAATCCTCGCCGTCCCAGAAAGCATCGAGGCGACTCGACACGCAAAGCCGCCGATATTTCGGCTCTATCCGCGCCATCCGTTCCTCTTTTTCGGTTAAATCAAGCTCCGCCATAATTTCATCGTTTTGCAAAGCTGCTTCTGTCAGCCGTTCAAAAATCCCGCTCAACGTTTCGGCGGCGCGGACAATCTTTTGATAATGCGAGCGAGCGTGAAAATGTGGGCGCAAAAAAGAGCAAATCGGTCGGTCGTCCTGCAAAATTCCCGCTTTTTGCTCGGCTTTTAGGCGTTTTAAAAACGATTCGGAATTGACGAAGGTATCGCGGCATATTTCTTCGTCGAGTTTGTTGACAATCATTTCGAGTTTTTCGCTCATATTTGCCTCCAATTCGCTTTCTACTTGCGCATTCAAACATTTTTCTGCGCCGCGATGATAACAATTTTTTCGTCCGGCGCAAGATTTTCCAGCTCCGTGTTCGCCAGCGCAATCGCCTGCTGCATTTCAGCCAGTCCGGAGAGATTGACAACGCGCGCGCCGACCAGAACGTGAACGTCCGGTAAATCGCGCCCGGCGTCGCCGAAATCGGTCAGCTTGGTAATCACAAGCTCCAAATCTCTGGCAATTGATTCAACCGTTGATTGATAAACTTCGGCACGACTGCGCTGAAGGCGAACGACTCCGGTTTTATCAACAACTCGCGCCAATTGCCGTTTTTGTGCGAACAATCCGAAAAACGATTTCGTCTGTTTTTCCGACGTAAAAACATAAAGCCCCGAAGTTTCGGCGGCGAGTTCGACCGCCGTTTCGTCAACTTTCATCGAACGCGCGGCAGCCGTTCGGCAGCCTTCGACTCCGCTTGTGCGCTCCGCCGTTTCTTCTTTTTTCAATTCGGTCGTCCCGAAAGCCGTCGCGCGGACGAGATTTCGGCGCGTGTCAACTTCGACCTGCACTTCGACCGATTCGGGCAAAGCTCCGATTTTGATCACCGCGTCGGCTGCCTCGCGGCGCACTTGCAGAATCTGTTCGGGCGTCGGGTCAACAATATTGCGCTCGACGGTATCTCGCACCATTGCCAGGGCGACGCCTATAGTCGAAATAACTTCGGCTTTGCGCGCGAGACGCGCCGGAAGATTCATCAATTGCCCGGTGTAAGGCACGAGAGAAGCCGCCCCGCCTCCGCCTCCGACTAATTCAACCGTTGCCGGATCAAGATGATATTCGACGATTAACTCTTCGATTTGCTTTTTTACTTTCGCGCAGGAAACGTCTAAAACTCGCCGCGCCGCTTCTTCCGGCGCAACACCCAGCTTTTCCGCCAGCGGCTTGAACGCCAAACGCGCGGCTTCGCCGTTTCCTCTGGCAAAAGCTGTTTCGGGAATCACGCCCAAAAGATTCGCCGCGCAGGTCGGCGTTAGGGCGAAACGCTCTCCGGAAACGGTTTCAATCGCAACGTAATCGTCCGCGTCGTATTCGGTCGGTCGCAAATGAACTAATTTCGCATTTTCGAATATTTCCGGTTTTTGAAAACACGAATAAGCGAGTCCGGCAATGTGCGCCGAACGCGCGCCGACATCAACAATCGCGCCGCCTCGCTCGCGCACCATACTCCCGCCCGCAATCGCCAGAGTGCGAACGTCGAGCGTGTTTAAATAAGTTCGGTGTCCGCCGACTCGCGCCGCTTTGGTTTGCGGCTGACCGTCGCGGATGACGGAAATATCCGCCGATGTTCCGCCGACTTCGATAAAAATTCCGTCCGACACTTTTTCATACATCAACGCGCCCGCAATTCCCGCAGCCGGACCGGAAAGCATGGTCATAATCGGTCGGCGATGCACTTCTTCGACGCTCATCACGCCGCCGTCCGAACGCATAATCATCAGCGGCGCTTGGATTTTGGCTCGTTTAACGCATTCGTCGGTCATTGTCGCCGTGTGAATCATTTTCGGCAAAATCGCCCCGTTAATCACTGCTGTTCGGGTTCTGGCGCGCAAACCGTAAAGAGATGAAACTTCGTGTCCGCTCGTCGCCAGCAAACCTTGTTCGCGAGCTATGCGAGCGATTCTTTCTTCGTTTTCGGTTCGGTCAACTCCGAACGCTTCCGACACAGCAATCACTTCCGCGCCTTTGTTTTTGAGTTCTGCGACGATCTGCACCGTAAAATTGTCGTTCCACAAACCGTCTTTTTTTGAAACGGAAATGAATTTGTGTTCGGTTTGCAGAAAACGATTCGGTGCGAGTTCAATCGGCGGAACATTCGTGTCTAATTTGGCTTTCCAACCTTCCAAACCGCTTCCGAGACCAACAATTCCGACTCGCGCTACGTCGCCTTCGAGCAAAGCGTTTGTTGCCTGCGTAGTCGAATGAGCAATAAAAATGACATCATCCGGTGAAACGTCCAATTCGCTCAGAGCGCGTTCAATCGCATTGATAATTCCGAGCGCAACGCCTTCTTTTGCAGCGTGTGTTGTCGGCACTTTGAGCTGCGAAACAACCTCGCGCGTGTCGTGGTCAATGATGACGACATCGGTGAAAGTTCCGCCCACATCAATTCCGACTCTAATTTTTTTCACTAAGACCTCACCACAGAGGAACAGAGACACAGAGATAAACAAAAAAGAATCTCGTATCTCTGTTGTTTTATTTACTTATCCCTGCTCCGATTTCAAAAATGCCGGGAACGCTTACAGGGAGTTTTCCGGTAAAAGGAACTTCCCCGAACATTGCGCGTGCCGCAGCAGTTTGCGCTACCTCTTCAATGGCATAAGCCGCGACGTAATTTTTGGCTTCGGGAAATTGCCGAATCAAATACGGGCTGCCGAAAGCAACGACTGCGACAGGTTTGTTCAAAGCAAGCATTTGCCGTACAAAATTCGTTTGATTTTCCGGCAGCGCAACAGTGCCTTTGAGCGCGGCGCGTTTGACGAACGGCGCAATCACAATTGCATCGTAATCTGCTGCCTGTTTGACCGCCGCGGAGTATTCTTCCGAAATCGTGCGCGGGTCGAGCCTGATGATTTTCGCGCGCGGCGCGCGGCGCGCGATTTCCGGCATCAAAGCGACGCCTTCGATTGGCTCGTCGTCTGCCGCAATCACGACGAACAAAGTTTTATTGGCTTTTTCCGCCGTCATCGGCAGAATATTGTCGCCGTTTCTGAGCAGCGTGATTGATTTCTCCGCCGTTTGATTCGCTTCGCGGACGTTTTCAGGTTTTTCCATCAATTGATTGACTTTCGCCAAATCAACCAAACGATTTTGGGTTAAGCCGAGACGATATTTCGCGCTCAAAAGTCTGCGAACCGATTCGTTGATGCGCTCTTCGGTGAGTTCGCCTGATTTGACGGCGGCTTCGATTGAATCAATCGTTTTGCGCGCGTCGCTGGGGAGCAAAACGATGTCTGCGCCTGCTTTGACTGCCATCACGACTGATTTTTCGTCCGAATAAGTCTTCTTTATAGCGCCCATTTCCATCGCGTCGGTCGTCACAATGCCGTTAAAACCAAGCTCTTTTCGCAAAATGTCGGTCGTAATTTTCGGATTGAGTGTTCCCGGCACTTCATCGCCGGTGACTTTCGGCATCGCCAGGTGCGCCGTCATCACAGCGTCAACGCCGCTGCCGATACCCATTTTAAACGGCACAAGCTCGACCGCTTCGATTCTTTGTTTATCAACCGGCACAATGGACAGTCCGATGTGCGAATCGGTCGCCGTATCTCCGTGACCAGGAAAATGTTTGAGCGTGGCGAGCGCGCCGCCGTCGCGGACGCCTTTTGCCAGAGCCGAAACAAATTCGCCGACTCTTTCGGGACTAGCGCCGAACGAGCGAATATTGATAACCGGATTGTCCGGGTTGTTGTTGATGTCCGCGACCGGCGCAAACAGCCAATTAACTCCGATGGCGCGCATTTCTTCGGCAATGATTTTGCCCTGTCGGTAAGCCGCTTGCACGTCGCCGGTTGCGCCGACGCCCATATTTGTCGTAAACGGCGTTCCGGTTCTGAGCTGCATCCGAAGCCCTCGTTCATAATCGGCGGCGAAAAGCAGCGGATGTTTCGACATTCGCTGCAATTCATTTGTTAGAGCCGCAATCGAATTGGCTTCGCCGCGAAAAAGGAT
>DASWLV010000244.1:0-12944 GCA_036400075.1 Pyrinomonadaceae bacterium | reverse complement strand
CCCGCCGGACAGATTTTAAGCAATACGCCGGGTTTTGGCGAATGGGAAAGAGGAAGCAAGTTTTTCGCCCGCGAAATCTTTTTCAGCTCTAATCGGGCTTATCATACGCTGGGCAAGCTGAATGCATCTCACGTCTATCTTTCGGTTCATCAAATCGGCGGCGAGTTTCTTTTCGGGCGCCCCGCATTACGGGAAGCTAACCCGGCGGTCGCTCCCGACGGCACGGTTTACGCTGTTACCAACTCAAGCTCTGTCAGCAATATCAATCTACAGGCGTATGACCCGAACGGCAATGTGTTGGGAGTACTTTTCGGTGCAAATACGAATTATTTGACTAGTCCCGATGTCGGAGCGGACGGCACGATTTACATTGGACGCAATCTTAATTTTGTAAATGCGCTTAATCCGAACGGCTCCCAAAAATGGCAGTTTACCGGAAGCGGTATTTTAGGCGATCCAACGGTTAACCCGCAAAATAGCGTTCTCACTATCGGCGGTTATGACATCGGCTTTCCCGGGTATGTGCATAGCATCGGCGCAAACAACGGTCAATTGCTCTGGACGGTCACTCTGCCGGAAGAAAACGGCGGTTTCATTCGTCCGAGCGCGCGTCCAGAATTTTCGCGAGACGGCTCAACCGTTTATGTCGGGATGAGTCTTGCCACCTATAATGTTTCGGACGAATACAGCTATCTTTATGCGTTTCGAGCGACGGATAATCAGCAAGTCGGCAATACTTCGGCAACATTGTCGGGAACGATCAGTTATGCAATAACAACGGCAAATCAAGCGACGAAGTTTGTTTCCGGGGTCAATCTCTCCACAACCGGAACAGCGCAGATGTCTGCTATAAGCGGCAATTCCGGTTTTTATCAGCTTTCCGGGTTAACAACAGGCGGCAATTACACGGTTACGCCATCAAAAACCGGAAATGCCAATGGAATCTCGCCGTCTGACGCGACTATGATTCTTCGTCACGTGGCAGCAAATGGAACGGGACCGAATGCTTTAAATGCAAATCAACGAATTGCCGCCGACGTAAGCGGCGATGGAAACATCACTCCGTTTGATGCAACGCAAATTTTGCGTTATATAGCTGCCGGCGCACCAACCTCTAACACCGGACAAGTAGGTAATTGGAAGTTTGATCCGGTTCCTCGTCCGTATCAGCCTTTAAACGGTTCTATGTCTAATGAAAATTACACGGCAATTCTAGTCGGAGAAGTTAATGGAAATTGGAATCCATAGAAGACACAAATGCTTTCAGTGAAAGGCGAAACTGATGATATAAATTTTGCCGATTATAATTAAAGGATTTGGTTAAATTCAATTGAGATAAAGGAGCCGCCAGAAATGCGCGGCTCTTTTTACATGCCGTTTACTTAGTTTGTGTTTTTCCCTTTTATTGACTTATCCATTATTCTGCAGTGACTGCAAAAACAGAATTACTCGACTCTAACCGACAAGGCAAAAAGTCTTCGGTTGTTTACGGTTGTTTGGAAAAAGAAAATATTTTATTTGTTTTTGGCATTCATCTTTTTTTTAAGGCGACATTATTAATCTCCTTTGTTAATTTTGTTCTATGCGAATTATCGCCGGACATTATCGCGGGAGAAATTTGAAAAATCCGCTGGATTTGCGGACTCGCCCAACTTCCGACCGTTTGCGAGAAACACTTTTTAACGTTCTCGCGCCGCGGATTGATGAAACGACCAGATTTATGGATTTGTGCGCCGGGACGGGCGCAATCGGAATCGAAGCGTTATCGCGCGGTGCGGATTTTGCAATTTTTGTTGATAAATCTCGTAAATCCTGCGGTTTAATTGAAGCGAATCTCGATCTTTTATCAATTCCCGAAGACCAGACCGAGGTCGTATTGGCGGACGCCGAAGAATATTTACGGCGTTTTAATAAAAACGGAAACGAAGAAAACGGTTTCGACATCGTTTATTTCGATCCACCGTACTCGTCGGAATATCGCCCGGTTTTGGATCAGTTTGCTCTATCCGATTCAAAAATTTTGCGCGACGAAGGGATTCTCGTCGTCGAGCATCATCACAAAAACGAGCTGCCCGATTTGATTTGGGATTTGCGGCGCTGGCGAATTTTAAAACAGGGCGATACTGCGCTCAGCTTTTACGAAAGAAATTAAATGAAAACCGTTTTAGCCTGGCTCGTTTGCTGTTTTATTTGGGGCACGACCTGGGTTTTTATCAAAATCGGGCTGGCGGATTTGCCGCCTTTGAGCTTTGCGGGTTTGCGATTTCTCGTCGCTTCGCTCGTGATTCTGCTGATGCTTGCGGCGCTCGGAATTTCTTTTCCTAAAACAAAACAGGAATGGCTTTTAATTCTGCCGACCGGATTGCTGACTTTCGGTTTGAATTATGCGCTCGTTTTCTGGGGCGAAACTCAGATTTCTTCGGGTTTGGCAGCCGTTCTGCAATCCACGATTCCGGTTTTCGGACTCATTTTCGCCAAATTTTATTTGCCGGAGGAGCAAATTTCTGCTCAAAAAGTTTTTGCGATTTTCTTAGGATTGGCTGGCGTGGGCGCAATTTTTTACGAGCAATTACAAATTTCGGGTTTTTGGGCATTAATGGGCTGCGCCGCACTCGTCGTCAGCGCTGCGAGCGCGGCTTTTGCGAATGTTTTAATTAAAACTTATGCGGTAAATACTCATCCGCTGAGCTTAACGGCGGGGCAGATGATTGTCGGACTTGCGCCGCTTTGCCTCACAGGTTTGATAGCGGAAGGAAATCCTTTAAATTTTAATTGGACTTGGCGCGCGGTTATTTGCGTTGTTTATCTGGCGATTGTCGGTTCGATTCTTGCCTTTTGGCTTTATTACTGGGTTTTAAATAGAATTGAAGCAACCAAAGCGATGATGATCGCTTTTGTCACGCCGATTATCGCCGTCATTGTGGGCTGGTTCGCGCTCGGCGAGCAGCTTCCGGCACAAACCGCGCTCGGCGGCGCATTGGTTTTGGCGAGCGTGGCACTGGTGTTATTTCGCTTTAAGAAAAAAGAAGCAATTTTGCTCAAAGAAAGCATAGAAACCGAAAGCTAAAAATGTTTTTTAATTTTACGACAGCCGGAGAATCGCACGGAAAATCGCTCGTCGCAATTGTCGAAGGTTTACCCGCAGGCGTTCCGGTTGATATTGAGAAAATCAATCACGAATTATGGCGTCGGCAGCAAGGCTACGGGCGCGGCGCTCGCCAGAAAATCGAAACCGATTCGGTTGACATTCTCTCCGGTGTTCGTCACGGCAAAACGCTCGGCTCGCCGGTTGCGCTTTTGATTGAAAACAAAGACTGGCGTAATTGGACGGAAATAATGTCGGTCGAAAAGCCGGAAACTGAGCCGAAAAATCTACGCCGCGTGACGCGCCCGCGACCCGGACACGCTGATTTGGCGGGCGGTTTGAAATTTAACACGCGCGATATGCGCGACATACTCGAACGCGCTTCGGCGCGCGAATCCGCCGCCCGCGTCGCCTGCGGCGCGTTTGCCAAACAGCTTTTGGAAAATTTCGGCGTCGAAATTCTCTCGCACGTCATTCAGCTCGGCGGGCTTCCCGAAAATCCGATCAACGCGGATTGGGAAACAATCTCAAATATCTCGGAAGATTCGCCGCTGCGCTGCGCCGACAAACAGGCGGAAGCGGCGATGATTGAGAAAATTGACCGGACAAAAAAAGCGGGCGACACGCTCGGCGGAATTTTTGAAGTCGTGGCGAAAAACGTGGTTGCCGGTTTAGGCTCGCACGTTTCGTGGCGCGAGAAATTGGACGGGAGACTAGCGCAGGCGATTGTTTCGGTTCCGGCTGTCAAAGCGGCGGAAATCGGCGAAGGCGTGCGAAATGCCAATCTTTTCGGCTCTGAGGTTCACGACGAAATCGGTTACGACGCTGAAAATCGCAGATTTACGCGCCCGACAAATCGGGCGGGCGGTCTCGAAGGCGGAATTACGAACGGCGAAGAAATTCGCGTGCGCGGTTTTTTGAAACCGATTTCGACGTTAAAAACTCCGCTTTCATCGGTTGACATCGAAACCAAAGAAGAATCGAAAGCCGCTTTCGAGCGTTCGGACGTGACGGCTGTTCCCGCAGCCGGAGTAATTGGCGAAGCGATGGTTGCAATTGTTTTAGCCGACGTTTTTCGCCAAAAGTTCGGCGGCGACAGTTTGGAGGAAATGCTGCGGAATTTCGCGTCTTATGTCGAACAAACAAAATGTTACTAAAATTTAACATTAAATTTTTCTTCGCCCATCGTATTAGAAATTGAGTAGAATTTATGTGACAGAACCTGCCGGGCGACAACTTCTAAAGGAGAAAATATGAATTGGTTGTTCGATAATCCGCTCGCAAATCTTCCGGGACCTTATTTTTTAGTTTTTTACGGTTTTGTGATTGCAGTGGCGATAATCGCCTTTAAAACCGTCAAATCCAAACTTGATTTCACCGGGAAAATGCCTTTGCCGCCGATTCCCTCTGAGCCTGACCCGTTTGAAATCGCTTATTTGCGCGGCGGCGCAAACGAATTGGCGCGCGCCGCGACTTTCGCTTTAAATCAAAAAGACTTGATTGAGATCTCGCAAAACGGCAAAGACACTTGGATTCAACAAACCGCACAGGCAAATCCGCTTCGTCTGAATCCAATCGAACGCGCGGTTTTTAATTATTATTCGGAGCCGCGCAAACCGAAAGAATTGTTTCAAAAGAGCGGTTTAAAAGAAATTTTGCAGCCGTTCGCCTCAACCTACGAAGCGCGTCTGGCGGCGCAGCATTTTTTGATAGACGGCGCGACAAAATCTCTAATCGGCAAATACAGTTTGGCTTTTGCGGCGGTTGTTGCCGGTCTCGGCGGTTATAAAGTAATCGCCGCGCTGCTCAATGGTTATTCAAACGTCTGGTATTTAATCGTAATCGGCGCAATCGGCAGCTTCGTTTTGCTGGCAATGAGCAATGCGCCGCGATTGACCGAATACGGGAAAAATTATCTCGAACGCTTGCAGCTCGCGTTTGAAAAATT
Source organism: Pyrinomonadaceae bacterium (assembly GCA_036400075.1). Lineage (GTDB taxonomy): Bacteria > Acidobacteriota > Blastocatellia > Pyrinomonadales > Pyrinomonadaceae > JALZCH01. Next base: position 7,911 of record DASWLV010000244.1, on the reverse strand, counting down.
CAGATATGCTTCGAGACCGAAAAATCAAATTCAAAATCAACAAACCGCAACAACTTTCGCGACAGTTGATCCGCTGCTGTTGACCGTGGGAGTTTTCGGCACAGCCGCGCTCGCCGGAACCGCTTATGACAGCTACAATCAGGCTTTTCATAAATCACAGAATGCGCAATCTTCTTCCGGCAGCAGTGGCTGCGGTTCGGGATGCGGCTCAAGCTCTGATTCGAGCAGTTGTTCTTCGGGCGATGGTGGAAGCGGTTGCAGCAGCGGTTGCGGCGGTGGCTGCGGCGGTTGTAGTTAAAAAATGCAGGAATTACCAAAATTAGGCGTCGGAATGGGTTTCCGCGAAATTTATCGCGCAGAAACTTTTTTGCATCGAGCGGAAATTGATTTTCTCGAAATCACCGCCGATCATTATCTCGATGCGCCACCAAAAAAGCTCGCTGAACTGGATTTGCTCGCCGAAAATTTCGCTTTGATTCCGCACGGCTTGAATCTTTCTCTCGGAAGCGCTGAAGGAATTGACGAAAAATATCTGGAAAAGCTCGCTGCTCTGATTGAAAAAATTCAACCCGCCTGGTGGAGCGAGCATATTTGTTTTACTCGCGCAAATGGCGTGGACATCGGGCATCTGGCGCCGCTTCCCTTCACTGCTGAAGCTGCCGAAACATTAATTCGGAACATTGAAAAGGTAAAATCAATTGTTAAAACGCCGTTGATTCTGGAAAACATCACCTATAATATTCGTTTCCCATCTTCAGAATTAGACGAAGCCGAATTCGTCAAAATTGTTCTCGAAGAAGCCGATTGCGGCTTGCTGCTCGATGTGACGAATCTTTATATCAATTCAAAAAATCACAATTACGATTGGCGCGTTTTTTTAGACGGATTGCCGCTCGAAAGAATCGTCCAGCTTCATTTCGTCGGCTCGCACCGGCACGAAAATCGTTTGATTGACGCTCACGCCAACCGGACGGAAAACGAAATCTGGGAAGTTTTTAGGGAAGTTTGCCGCCGCGCCGATGTGAAAGGGGCGATTTTAGAGCGTGACGAAAATTTTCCGCCATTTGAAGAAATAATCACCGAATTGCAAATCGCACGAGGGATTTTTCAAAATGGTAGAAACTCCGCGTTTTTCGCCGTCGTATGAAATTTCAGAAAGGAAGTCGTTATGTTTTGTCCGAATTGCGGAACGAGAAATTCGAGCGAGCAAAAATTCTGTCGTTCGTGCGGCTTGAATCTGGAAAAATCAATCGAATCGCTTCTCGAACAGCTTCCGACGGCTGAAAGCGCCAACCTTCTCAAGCAAACAAAACTGCTGGAAAAATACGGCAATTTTGCTTTCGGCGGATTTGCCGCAGTCCTTCTGCTCGGCATTTCGATTTTGGTTTTTACCATTTTCAATAAAATGGTTCTTTCCGGCGAAAATGTAATTTTCGGTTTACTGTTGCTTGCTTTCATTATTTTTGCCGTACTTACTTTGACGTATGTTTTTCTCAATGAGTCGTTAAAAGAGAAAAAAGCAAAAGCAAAGCCGGTTTTCAACCACGAATTAGAAAAGAAAAATACGGCAAAGCTACTTGAAGACAAACAATTTGAGATTGTTCCAACAAGCGTAACCGAAGGGACGACCGATTTGCTTTATGTCGAAAAGCGAAAAATCACCGATGAACTTAGCTGAAGTGCAAAACCTTCCGGCACGGCTTTATACCGATATGGATTTGCAACAAAAATTTTTGTCCCTGTTTGGACTAAAAGCTAAGCTCTAAAACAGACGTTTATCGTAAAGCTATTTCGGAGTTTAATTTATGTTCTGTCCAAATTGCGCCGCGCCCGCCCAACTCTCTCAGAAATTCTGCCGCACTTGCGGATTGTCTTTGGAAACGATTACCGAAACTTTGATCGGACAAAAACCGTCAAACGCCTTTGCGAAGCTGCATAATCGAAAAGTGCTTTTTGAAAAACTCGGACTCGTTTCGCTCGTTTCTGTTGTGCTGATCGGTTTCAGTTTTTTCGTTTACCAAGTTATTCAATACAAATTTCTCATTTTCGGCGAAAAATTATTAATGGCGTGCGCGCTTGCGGCGTTTATCTTATTCGCTCTGCTGGCAGTGTTTTTTTACGGATACTCATATTTGTTTTTGCAAAATAATCGGGCAAATTCGCCTTATCGGGAAAATGAATTGCCTCCGCAAAAGCCTGAAAAACTGATTGACGAAAAACCGTTTGAACCCGCGAACCCAGCCAGCATAACCGAACACACAACCGAAGCGCTGTATGTTAAGAAATCAAAAAAAACATAGATGAGTCTGGCTAAAATACAAACTCTGCTCGCGCGGCTCTACACCGATGCCGAGCTGCGCGAACGTTTTTTGCTAGAACCGGAAAAAGTCTGTGCTGAAAACGATTTGATCGGGAGCGAAGTTGAACAAATCGCGCAAATCCTGCCCGAAGAATTAAACTTTTTCGCCGAATCGCTTTTCTATAAACGCCTTCGAGAGGTCGAAAAACTGCTGCCTCGCACAAAAGAAATATTGTCCGCAGATTTTGAGAAATATTTCCGCGAATTTTCAAACTCATTTCTTCCGACCTCAATAAAAAAGCATCTGGAAGACGCCGTTCAATTTGCAGATTTTTTATTAAAACAAGAATTGAAATCGGCTTGGTTAAAAGATTTGATCCGTTACGAGCAGGCAAATTTAAGTTTTAACGGTTTCGGGAAAAAGTTTTTGTTGCGGCGGTTTAATTTTAATATCAAAGAAATTTCGGGCAAAAGCATACAGGCGCAGAGAAAACCGAGCGTTGCGGTTTGGTTGAGAATCGGCGGGAAAACACGGCATTTTGTTTGGTAAACAAGAGTTGTGGCAAAATAGTGGTATGTCATTGCTCAAAATTGTCAAATATCCTGAGCCTGTTCTGCATACTGTCGGGAAGCCGGTCGAGGATTTTAACGATGAGCTGCGCGAGCTTGTCGAAAATATGTTTGAGACGATGTACGAAGCGGGCGGCGTCGGATTGGCAGCCCCTCAAGTGGGCGTTTCGCAGCGTGTTTTCGTGATGGATTGCTCGTTTAAAGATGACCCGAAGCAAAAGCTGGCAATCATCAATCCCGAAGTTTTGTTTGTCGAAGGCGAGCAAACCGGCGATGAAGGCTGTCTTTCGTTTCCCGGAATTTACCAGAAAATTCGGCGCAATATGCGAGCCGTCGTCCGCGGGCGAGATGTTTTCGGCAGCGAAATCGAAATTGACGGAATGGAATTAACCGCGCGCTGTCTGCTGCACGAAACAGACCATTGCGACGGAATCGTTTTTTTGGACAGAATGACGCCGCTTAGACGCGAATTCGCCAAACGCAAGATTAAAAAATTACAACAAACTGGAGAATGGGATTAAAAATGAAAGCAGAAAGAGCTTTAGACGAATTTAAAAACGAGCCTTTTACAGATTTCACAAATGAAGAAAATGCCGAGGCGATGCGCCGGGCGATTGAACAAGTTAAATCGGAGCTTGGACGCGAATATCCGATAATTATCGGCGGCGAGCGAGTCGAAACCGAGAAAAAATTTGAAAGTATCAATCCCGCGCGCAAAACCGAAGTTGTGGGACGTTTTTCGGAAGCGAATGAGGAAATTGTCAACCGTGCGGTTGAGACGGCAAATAAGACTTTTAAAAGCTGGAAAAACGTTCCGGCTGCCGAAAGAGCCGATTATCTGTTCCGTGCAGCCGGGATTTTGCGCGAGCGGAAGCATTATTATTCGGCGTGGATGATTCACGAAGTCGGCAAAACGTGGTCGGAAGCCGACGGCGACACTGCGGAAGCGATTGATTTTCTCGAATTTTACGGGCGCGAAATGCTGCGCTACGCCGGAGAACAGCCTTTGACCAAAATCGAAGGCGAAGACAATCGGCTCGAATACATTCCGCTCGGCGTCGGCGCGGTGATACCGCCGTGGAATTTCCCGCTCGCGATTATGGCTGGAATGACCGTTGCGGCAGCGGTGACGGGAAACACGGTTGTTTTAAAACCTTCGTCCGATGCGCCGACGATTGCAGCGAAATTTGTCGAAGTTTTGGAAGAAGTCGGGCTTCCGGCGGGCGTTGTGAATTTTGTGACCGGCGGCGCCGATGTCGGCGAAGCGATGGTAACGCATCCGAAGACTCGTTTTATCGCTTTTACCGGCTCGAAACAAGTCGGCTTGCATATCAACGAACAGGCGGCGAAAACGCGCGAAGGGCAGATTTGGATCAAGCGCGTGATAGCCGAAATGGGCGGCAAAGACGCGATTATTGTTGCCGATGACGCCGATCTTGATTCCGCTGCACTCGGCGTGACGCAAGCAGCGTTCGGTTATCAGGGGCAAAAATGCTCGGCTTGCTCGCGTTTGATCGTTGACGAAAAAGTTCACGGCGAAATTTTGGAAAAAGTCGTCGAATTAACCAGAAAATTAAAGCTCGACGCGCCTGAAAAACCGGAAACCAATCTTTCGGCGGTGATTAATCAGCGGTCGTTTGATAACACTTTGAAATACATCGAAATCGGGCAAGCCGAAGGCGGCAAACTGGTTCTCGGCGGCGGAGGCGACGGCGAACAGGGCTTTTTTATCGAGCCGACAATTATTGATGATGTAAAACCAGGCGCGACAATCGAGCAGGAAGAAGTTTTCGCTCCCGTTTTGGCTGTCATCAAAGCCAGAGATTTCGATCACGCTTTGGAAATTGCCAATGACACCGAATTCGGTCTGACGGGCGCGGTTTATTCGCAGAGTGAAGAACGCCTTGAAAAAGCGCGGCGCGAATTTCAAGCCGGGAATCTTTATTTCAACCGCAAATGCACGGGCGCGCTCGTCGGCGTGCATCCCTTCGGCGGTTTTAATATGAGCGGAACGAATTCAAAAGCGGGCGGGCGCGATTATCTCGGATTATTCTTGCAGGCAAAGCTAGTTTCCGAAAAAATCGGCGGCAGACGCGAAAGTACCGAGGATGTCGGCAGCGCGGCGGATGCGAATGCGAAAGGATTTTAAGGTAAATTGAAAAAATTCGCTTTCGGCATTTGCAAGTTTTGGGCGAGTTGTGCATAATTCAAGGCGTTCACCTCCCCGGTGAACACAGCTGGTTACGAGGGGTGAGGACTCGTGACCGCACTGCGGGGGCGTGGGAGACTCCGCTCTAAAAAACTTTCTTCAATGGGCTGATTTTTTCTCCTTTTGCAGATTAGTGAAGCGAAAGAAAGCGGACGACAAAAAAGTCGTCCGCTTTCTTTTTTTTGTTTTAGGGCTTGACCAAACATTTAATAAGCGTGAAAATCAAAGGCGTTTTTTTTATTCTTGAAGATTGACGAAACGTTGATATTTTCGGTGTTTGTCAGACAAGATTGGCGCTTTGAGCGCGTTAAATAATCATACGAGACGCCAGGGCAAATTGTTTTGCCTTTGGGTCTTTTTTTATTTTGAGGAGAAGAATGCCGGATATGAAACCCGAACAGAAGAGCGAAAGCAGATTTAAAAAATGGCTTTTGCAAGGCGTGCAGGAACCGGAAGGTCCTTACGAAAAAGAGCATTCGCACCATCATCAACAGCCCTGGTGGAAAGTGATGTGTTTGACCGGAGTTGATTATTTCTCGACTCTTGGTTATCAACCCGGTATCGCTTTTATAGCGGCGGGCGCACTCTCGCCGATTGCAACTCTCGTTCTGGTTATCGTTACGCTTTTCGGGGCGCTGCCGATGTATAACCGCGTGGCTGCGGAAAGCCCGCACGGCGACGGCTCGATTTCGATGCTCGAACAGCTTCTTTCTCGCTGGAAGGGCAAATTGTTTGTTCTGGCATTACTCGGTTTTGCAGCTACAGGCTTTATCGTCACGATAACTCTCTCGGCAGCCGACGCGACGGCTCATATTGTCGAAAATCCTTTTGTTCATCACACATTACCCTTTCTGGAAAAAACTTCGAGCGAAGTGATTATAACGCTTCTTTTGATCGCCGGTTTGGGCGCGGTTTTTCTCAAAGGCTTTAAAGAAGCAATCGGAATCGCGATGTTCGTTGTCGCCATTTATATCGCGTTGAATTTAGTGGTTGTCGGATACGGGCTTTACGAAGTTTTCACGCATCCCGATTATCTCTACAACTGGAAAAACGCGCTTATGACTTATCCGGGCGTATCGGGCAATCCGATTTTTATGGTCGGACTTGCGCTGTTTGTTTTTCCGAAGCTCGCTTTGGGACTTTCCGGCTTTGAAACCGGCGTCGTCGTAATGCCTTTGATCAAAAGTCCGAATCGAATTGAAAATACGCGCAAGATGCTGGCGACGGCTGCCATTATTATGAGCTTTATGCTTATTGCGAGCAGCGTTGTAACCACGGTTTTGATTCCCGGCAATGAATTTCAAGCGCAGGTTTTGGGAGCGGGCGGAGAAATTTTACAACCCGCGGGAAAGGCTTACGGGCGCGCGCTTGCCTTTTTAGCGCACGAATATTTAGGAGACATTTTCGGAACCGTTTACGATGTGAGCACGATTGCGATTCTCTGGTTTGCCGGAGCGTCGGCGCTTGCCGGACTGCTGAACATCGTTCCGCGTTATCTGCCGCGTTACGGAATGGCGCCCGAATGGGCGCGCGCGACTCGTCCGCTGACAATCGTTTTTACGCTTGTTTGTTTTGCCGTGACGATTTTCTTTCGCGCCGACGTTAACGCGCAAGCGGGCGTTTACGCGACCGGAGTTTTGGCGTTGATGACGAGCGCCGCAATCGCCGTCACGATTTCCGCTTGGCGAAGAAATCAAACGGTCAAATGGGCTTTTCTCATCATTTCGATTGTTTTTATTTTTACGATTGTGGTCAACATTATTGAGCGCCCCGAAGGTTTGGCTTTCGCTTCGTTTTTTGTTTTCGGAATTATTATAACGTCGCTCGTTTCTCGCGCGCTGCGCTCAACGGAAGTGCGAATTGACACAATTGAGTTTGACCGTCAAGCCCTTGAATTTGTTGATGATTTGAAAAGAGGCGAAATCCGAATTGTCACTAATCGGCGCGAATTGGGCGATGTCGCGGAATACCGTTTTAAAGAACACGAAAAACGGCTCGACAATCATATCCCGTCGGGCGATCCGGTTTTATTTTACGAAGTTGAGCTGGGCGACGCTTCCGAGTTTAAGGGAAAATTGAAAATTCGCGGAGTTGAGGTTGAAGGTTACAGAGTTCTGCGTACGCAGGCTCCGGCTGTTCCCAATGCGATTGCCGGACTGTTGCTGCATTTACGCGACCGAACCGGTAAAATCCCGCACGTATATTTCGGTTGGAGCGAAGGCAACCCGGCGATGTATCTGATTCGTTACGTGCTGTTCGGCGAAGGCGATACCGCGCCGGTGACCAGAGAAATTCTGCGGCAAGCCGAACCGGACCCAGAACGCCGTCCGAACGTTCACGTTGGTGGCTAAAATCAATTACGAATGAAGGAATAAATTTTAAAAGATAAATTCCGACATTCGTAATTCGTAATTTGAAATTCGTAATTGACTAGGGGTTTTGCATTGCGAGAAAGCAGGAGCGGCAAAAGACCGGGCGACCTTGTGACGGATAAAATGGCACTGTTGTTGTCGCTCCGCATTGAGCGCAATTGACGGCGACTTCGATTTTTTGTTTGACGCCGGAGGTTTGAGCCGCTTGTGCGGCGGCAATTCGTTCATTTTTGGCTTGTTTGCAGGGCTTACATCGTTTCGGCGGGTTTTGCAGCCCCTTGTCGTAGAAAAATTGCTGCTCGCCGACCGTCCAAACAAAATCCAGTCGGCAGTCTATGCAGTTGATTAAGGTGTCTGTAAATTCTTTTTTATTAGAATTCATTTGAACATAAAACCCGTTGTTTGAATGTTCAAAATTTGTCGTTGACATAATTTTAAACCCCTTTGGCGCATTATCCAAC
>DASWLV010000243.1:0-2088 GCA_036400075.1 Pyrinomonadaceae bacterium | reverse complement strand
CTTCGTTGCCAACCGTTTCTTGAAGCACGCTTACATCGTTAGAATCACTTCTATTGACGCTCCTAAAATAAAAGGAGATAAGGAATAAAAATGTCTACAAAACTTTACGTCGGAAATCTTTCGTTCAAAACTACGGGCGATGATTTACAAGAACTTTTTTCACAAGCCGGAACCGTCGAATCGGCGCAAGTCGTGACCGACCGCGATTCAGGTTTTTCACGCGGCTTCGGTTTCGTCGAAATGGCGAGCGCCGATGAAGCCAAATCAGCAATCACCCAATTTAACGGCACCGAAATTGACGGTCGCGCCTTGAACGTTAACGAAGCACGCCCGCGCGAAGATCGCGGCGGCAGCGGCGGCGGAGGCGGCGGCTTCCGTGGAGGAAATCGCGGCGGAGGAGGCGGCGGTGGAAATCGCGGCGGCTCGCGCTGGTAAATCGTAGTAACGATTTATTTTAACCAAAGCGGCTTTGGCGTTAACTTTTCTCGCCAAAGCCGCTTAATATTTTAGATTATTTAGAAGTTGTGCAAAGTTAGAAAAAAAGACTCTAGCAATAATTGATAGTTGAGAGTTGAAGAGCGGGATTTTCATTCTCTTCCAAAAATCAACTTTCAACTATCAATTATTCATCAGGTTGAATTGGTATTTAACCGAATCCCGCATAGCTGCTAAATTTGCACGCTCCCGCCTGGCGGTCGAGCGATTATCAAAGGATTTTAATGAATTTTTCACAATTAGGTTTGCAGCCTGCGCTTGAGCGCGTTTGCAGCCAGCTCGGCTATGTTGAGCCGACGCCGATTCAACAAAAAGCGATTCCCATCGTTTTGGGAAACTCTGACATTATTGCCTGCGCCGAAACCGGAACCGGCAAAACCGCAGCATTTCTGCTGCCCATTATTCAAAAAATAATTGAAAACAAAATTGTCGGGCTTTCAGTTTTAATACTTGCGCCGACGCGGGAATTAGCTACGCAAACCGAAACGGCTTGTCGTGAGCTTGCTCCGAAAAGAATAAAATGCATCGCTCTCATCGGTGGCACAGGTTACAAACGCCAGCTTGATGGTTTACGCGGCGCAAACATCGTTGTTGCCACGCCGGGGCGTTTAACGGATTTAATGGAGCGCGGCGCAGTTGATTTTGCGCTGCTCAAGACTCTGGTTTTGGACGAAGCGGACAGAATGCTCGATATGGGTTTTCTGCCTGCGATTAAGCGGATTGTCGCTAAAGTGCCGAAAGAGCGTCAAACGCTTTTTTTCTCGGCAACAATGTCGCCTGAAATCGAGCAAATCGCGGTTTCGATGATGAACTCACCGGAATTTGTCGAAGTCAGCCGACGCGGAAAAGCAGCCGGAACGATTGAACAAATCGCTTATCCGGTAGCCGCCGAGTCGAAAACTGCGCTATTATTAGATTTATTGGAACGCGAGAATTTTGAGCGAGTGTTGGTTTTTACCAGAACGCGCCGCGCCGCCGAGCGTATTTCGCATATTCTCGAAGCGCGCAAACACAAAGCCAATCGAATTCACGCGGATCGTTCGCAATCGCAGCGTGAAGCGGCTTTAAGCGGATTCAAAAACGGAAACACGCGCGTTTTGGTTGCCACCGACATTGCGGCTCGCGGAATTGACGTTGACCAGATTTCGCACGTCATCAATTATGACGTGCCCGAAGTGCCGGAAGATTATGTGCATCGCATTGGTCGCACCGGAAGAGCCGGAAACAAAGGTCGCGCCATTACGCTGGTGACTTCAATCGAAGAAACAACGATGCGGTCAATCGAAAAATTAACAGGACAAACGGTCGAGCGGGTTTTGCTGCCGGGTTTCGGAGGCAAATTACCGATTGCGGCGACAACACAATTTGCCGGAAACAAGAAAAGCGCGGGACGGCGTTCATTTCGCGCTCGCACAACCAGATAAATTTTAGTTAGATAAATTTCGAGGAGAATCAAATTATGGAAAAAGCAACATATACAATCGGTCAATTAGTCAGCAAACAGTGTTTGAATTGCAATGAAGAACAAAGCCATATGGTTGCGTCTTTAACTAAAAAAGGTCAGATTTCAAAAGTAGTCTGTTCGGTTTGCGC
>DASWLV010000242.1:0-3290 GCA_036400075.1 Pyrinomonadaceae bacterium | reverse complement strand
GTTACAGCCGCCGTAAGAATTGTTCGTCACGCGAACGTTCACGCCGCGCGTTTTCATCATCCGAACATAATTGAGAGCTGCGATGACTTTCGCGGACGTTGAATTGCCGTTCGCGTCGAAAATTTTGACAGTCATCAAACCAACGTTCCAGTTCACGCCGACGACGCCTTTTCCGTTGTTACCGACGGCGCCGATTGTTCCGGCAACATGCGTTCCGTGACTGCCTTCGGCGCTCGGATCAGCATCGTTATTGGCGAAATCGTAACCGATTTTGTCGTCAACATAACCGTTCGCGTCGTCGTCAATGCCGTTACCGGCAATTTCGCCCGTGTTTTGCCAAATGTTAGCGGCTATATCTTCGTGAGTGCGCCATATGCCGGTGTCGAGCACAGCGACAACGATGTTTGAATTTCCGGTCGTGGTATCCCAAGCCGCAGGCGCAGAGATTTTCTGCATTCCGTACAAATTGCCGAAACCTGTGTCATTCGGCGTGGTTTCCGCAAGGCGGTAAATGTAATTCGGCTGGGCGTATTCGATTTCGGGAGATTTTGCGTATTGAGCCAGGGCTTGTTCGGTTGAAATGTTGTCGGGCAATTTAATAACCTGCCAGCCGAGTTCGGAAAATTCTTTTGTCACACTTGCGCCGTTTTCAGCGTGGAGCGAGCTTAAATTCCCAAGCGCCGATTCGCCTTTGAATTTGACGAGCAGCTCGCCGGAAACGAAATTGTCTCGCTTGGAAATCGCTTTCGCTTGAGCCGATTTAGGCGCAAAAGGTAATTTTGAGAGGAAAAATGTCGCGGCAAGCGCCGCAAACAACACGAACAAATAAGCCTTTTTCATTAACTAACACTCCTAAAAAAATCGAAAAGAGGAAACGGAATTATTTTGCAGATGACTTTTAAGCTAAACGATTATAAAACTTGAATCGCGTTAAAGAAAAGATGCCTTATATCTTGTAAACTTTGCAGTTTATTATTAGCAGCGTGAAAATCTTTCTTTACACTGTTCTGGCGCTTATAGCTTTTGCCGCAAATTCTTTGCTGTGTCGTCTAGCACTCAGCCAGAATGCGATTGACGCGGCGACTTTTTCCGCCGTCCGGCTGGCTTCGGGCGCAATAATTCTTTTAATCATTGCCCTCGCAGTCAACCGAAAATCGGCTTTTTCTTCAAACGCCAACTCCGTTTCAGCGTTTCTGTTGTTTCTGTACGCCGTCGCATTTTCTTTTGCATATTTGAGTCTGAGCGCCGGAACGGGCGCTTTGATTTTATTCGGCGCGGTGCAGGCGACGATGATAATTTACGCGCTTTTCAAAGGCGAGCGATTTTTGCGGAGCGAATGGTTCGGATTGCTGTTAGCGATTGCGGGTTTAATTTATTTGCTGCTGCCCGGTTTGGCTGCGCCTTCGCTTTCGGGCGCGGCTTTGATGCTTGTCGCGGGTATTGCCTGGGGCTTTTATTCGCTTTTGGGGCGCGGCGCGAAAAATCCTTTGACAAATACCGCAAATAATTTTCTTTACTCGTTACCATTTGTTTTCGCAGTAAATTTGGTGATTTTTCTGTTCGGCAATGTTCACGTTTCGGCAAACGGCATTTTATTGGCAATTCTGTCGGGCGCGTTAACTTCGGGGTTGGGCTATGTCATTTGGTATGCGGCTTTAAAAGGTTTGACTTCGATTCAAGCTGCGATGGTACAGCTCGCCGTTCCGGTTTTGGCGGCGATTAGCGGCATTGTAATTCTTTCGGAAACTCTTTCAATGCGCTTAATAATTTCCGCAATTATGATTTTGGGCGGAATCGCGCTGGCGGTTTTAAGTCGTCAAATTGCTGGAAAACGCGAATAAATTATGCAGGTTTAGAGCTTACTTCGCTTCCTTTGCGAGACCTTTGCGCTCTTTGCGGTTTAATTCTGAAAAAACTTAACCGCAAAGGACGCTAAGGGTAAACGCAAAGGAAGCGAAGAAAATCTGATTTTTGTTTTCAAAATCGAAATCTAATCAGTTTTTGGTCTCAAATATTTCTTGCCTTTGAGCTTTTTCGGCAGCAAATCTTCGCTCGTGTAACGCTCGTAACCTTCGCCATAGCCCAAATCTTTCATCAACTTGGTCGGCGCATTTCGCACAACGAGCGGCACGGGCAGATTGCCGTATTTGCGCGCGTCTTCCAGGGCATCCATATACGCTTCGTAAGCGCTTTTGTCTTTTTTGCAGTTGGAGAGATAAACGACGCCGTGCGCGAGATTGATTCCGGCTTCGGGCAAACCCACGGTTTCGACCGCGCGAAAAACCGCGTTCGCGACTACAAGTGCAGTAGGATTGGCGACGCCAATGTCTTCGGAAGCGAAAATCACCATCCGCCGGGCGATAAATTTCGGGTCTTCGCCGCCTTCGATCATTCGGGCGAGATAATAAATCGCGGCGTCCGGCTGCGAAGCGCGCATTGATTTGATAAACGCGCTGATGACGTTGTAATGCTCCTCGCCCGCTTTGTCATAACGCAGAAATTTCGATTGCAAAGTGTTTTTCAAACTCTCAACCGTAATCTCATCGTAAAGCCGCGCCGTGTTTTCAATCATCGTGATCGCTTGTCTGGCATCGCCGTTTGCCATTGCAACAAGCCAATCTTTGGCTTCGTCGTCGAGCGTGTGACCTGTTCGGTCAATTATGGTCCGCATTTCTTCCGGCGACAATTCCGTCAAAACAAACACGCGCAGACGCGAAAGCAGCGCGGGAATAATTTCAAAGCTCGGATTTTCCGTCGTCGCGCCGATTAAAACCAGATCGCCCGATTCGACGAACGGCAGTAGAAAATCCTGCTGGGCTTTGTTAAAACGATGAATTTCGTCAAGAAACAAAACACGCGGACGATTTTCTTCACGCTCGCGGGCGACGATTTTGCGTATGTCGTCTTTTCCGGCGGAAACGGCTGAAAGCTCGTGAAAATCGGCGTTGATCGCGTTTGAGTAAATTCTGGCAAGCGTCGTTTTACCGACGCCCGGCGGTCCCCACAAAACAAACGAAAAAATATGCCCTTGCTCAATCGCCCGCCGCAGCGGTTTGTCCGAGCCGACAAGCTGCGGCTGCCCGACAAATTCGTCCAGATTCTGCGGTCTGATTTTGCTCGCCAACGGTTCCATTTTTAATCGTTCGGACTATCTAAACTATAACAAAAAAGCCGCGTTTTAAATGCTTTTTCTCTTTTGCGGCAGATTTGATTCGTTTGGATTTCAACAAGATGAGGTCTTGACTAGGTTTGTCGGATAGAATAAAAGTACAAGAGTTTAAAAGTTTATA
>DASWLV010000241.1:0-16430 GCA_036400075.1 Pyrinomonadaceae bacterium | reverse complement strand
TATAGTTGACAGTTCATAGTTTGACCTTTTTGCTCAGGTACTTAACCGTTAATTGTTTTTTCGATTAACAATTAACCGCTAACAATTAACCAATGATCGAAATTGCGCCTTCGCTGTTATCGGCGGATTTTACAAAATTAGGCGAAGAGATTCGTGCCATTGAAACGGGCGGAGCGAGCATTTTGCATTTCGACGTGATGGACGGGCGTTTTGTTCCGAACATCACTATTGGGTTGCCGGTCTTAAAATCAATTCGCCGATTTTCCGACACGCCGATTGACGCGCATTTGATGATTGTCGAGCCGCTGCGCTACGCCGCAGAGTTTGTCAAAGCCGGAGCAAATATGGTTTCGATTCACATCGAAGCCGATCCGCACATTCATCGAACGCTCGCGGCAATCCGCGAAGCGGGCGGGCGAGCCGGAATCGCAATCAATCCGGGAACGCCGCTCATCGCGCTCGAAGAAGCGCTGCCGTTTGCCGATTTTATTTTGCTGATGTCTGTGAATCCCGGTTTCGGCGGGCAGAAATTTATTAAGACTTCGCTCGATAAATTGCGTCGTTTGAAAATGATGATTCTCGAACGCGGTTTGCAAACCAGAATCGAAATTGACGGCGGAGTTGACGAACACAACATCAACGAAATTGCCGCCGCCGGAGCCGAGATTGCGGTTGCCGGTTCAGCGATTTTCGGCAAAGAAAATCCGACGGAAGCAGTTCGCACGCTGATCAATGCGGCGACACAATGGACTTAAGCAATAAATAATGAATCGTAAATCGAGAAAATTCGATCAGCCGCGATTCACTTGTTTACGATTCACTATTCACTAAAGTTATGAAAAGAGTTTGGTTATCATTTTTAATTTTAACGATTGGGTTGTGCTTACAGCCGACGCTGGCGCAGCAGACCCGGACGGGCGGCGAGGGCACGGCTTTACAGCGTTTGGACGTTGCCGGACAAAAGCTCGAAACGATGCGCCGCAGCTTGTCGAGCGCGCAGAGCGCGCTCAAAGACGAAAATAAAGGCGACAAAAGCGACGCCGCCAAAAACGCCGACACGCCGCAGGCGCGTTTGAAGGGCTTGGAAAAAGAAGCCTCCGGGTTGAATTCGCAGGTAAACAGTCTGCGCGGCAAAATTGACCGCGCGGAAAAATACGACGCCGACGAAATCAGCCAGCTTGAAACGGCGGTTTCCGATCTGCAAAAACGGGTTGACGACGTTTTGCTCGAAACCGCGAGCGCCCGCCGCGCCGATTATGAAAAGGGCGCGCCGCGCGAGAAAAAGAAAAAAGGTAAGTTTTTGGGCATTTTTGGCGGCGGCACTGACGAATACGAAGAATTAATCGGTTCGGTCGCTCCCGGTCGCGACCGCGAGCTTTTCGTTTACGCGACAAAAGAAGTGCGTAAAGGCAGTTATGAAGTCGGGCGTTTGCTGTTCCAAACGATTATTTCGACTTATCCCGATTCGCCGTATTTACCGATGGCTAAATTAGCGATTGCCGATTCGTTTTATCTCGAAGGCTCGACGAGCGCGCTGATTCAAGCCGCCGCCGGTTATCAGGAATGGCTAACGTTTTTCCCGACGCATCCGCTCGCCGACCGTGTTGCGCTGAAAGTCGCCGAATCGGAAATGCGCCAGGTCGGTCGCCCCGACCGTGACGCGACGCGCGCCTACAAAGCCGAACAGCGTTTAAAAGTTTTGATTCAGCAATATCCGAATTCCGGTTTGAAGCCGCTCGTCGAAGAGCGTTTGAGTCAAATACAGGATAATTTAGGCTTGCACAATCTCTGGATCGGTGATTTTTATTATCGCCGCTCGATTGATCAGAAAAAAGCCGGTTTAAAAGGCGCGCAGCGGCGTTACCGCGATATTTTGCAGCTTTATCCGAATTTCAGCTATATGGATGAAGCTTTGTTCCGTCTGGCGGTGACTTATCAAGTCGAAGAAGAAACCGACGAAGCCGCCAAGCTGTTTCAGAGAATCGTGCGCGATTATCCGAACAGCGATTACGTCGAAAAAGCCAAAGAACAATTACAGTTAATGGGCGCAACCGTTCCCGAACCGGACGCAAAACGGACAAACGTCGCGCAGCCCGAAGGCAAAGGTTTGTTGAAGAGCTTTACCGAAGAGCTTTTCGGAACCTGGAGTATGACGATTGATAAAGACGGCGTTTTGATGAGCCACGATTTCGATAAAACCAAATTTGAATTGATTGATTCGGTAATCGAAAATCAAGGCGAATTACCTAGCAATCAGATTCCGAAATCCTTAACAACAGTAATTCGGACGGTTCCGGTTGCCAGCGAAAAATCGGTTGAAACACCGAATACTGCAAAGAAAACAAACGAAAAATAAAACCGCAGCCAAACTTACAGAAAAGCGGGCGATGAGAATTGATTCTCGCGCTCGCTTTTTGTTCGAAAAATAGAGCTTAAATTTATTTTGAAGTCGCGTAAAGCGGCGTAAACAGTTAAAATAGTTTTGTGAACCAACTTTCGGAACAAAAACAAATCGAGCTTGACAGCCGCTACAATCGGACGATGCTTGTTTTTTTGGCGCAGGTTGCGACAACGGTTTTTTTAACGATAATTGCGTGGTTCGTCGCCGGGCAAACCGACGCCGCGGTGCCGCAAACTTTGCCGAACGTTTTGTGGATTGTCTTGCTGGTCATCGCCATCGGCGCTTTTTTGCTGCGCCGCGTGATGTTTAATCCGCAGGTTTTGCGTGACACCGCGACGCTCAAAGGCGCAACCGGAGTCATTAAAAATTTACAGTTCAAAACGATTCTGATTGCCGCGCTCGGTGAAACCATCGCGCTCATCGGTTTTGTTATTTCGCTGATGACCGGCGATAAATACGATATGCTCCGCGCGGCGGCGATTGCGCTCATCATTTTCTTTATCAGCTTCCCCCGCAAAAAAGGCTGGCAGGTTTTGGCGCAGTCCGCGCCGTAAAAATCACATTCATTTGTTCAAATAAAATTTGAATTTGGAGCGGCGCTTAAACGACAATCTTACAAAGAGGTATTTAATGAATTTTCGGGCACTATTTTTGGCGGCGCTTTGTTTTCTCATCGTTTCGTCTTTCGGCGAATTCTCAACAATTTCGGCGCAAAACCAGCCGCCCGCACCGATGCCGCGTTCGACGCCGGACGAAGCGAGCTTTACCCGCCGCGTGCCTAATCCGCCTGCGGTTTTGCCCGTTTTGACGCGCGAGCAGCGACATCTTTCATACGCTAAACTGCTCGAAGCCCAGCGTTATATGTGGCGAATTAAAAATCGCCGGTCGAACAGAAATGCGCTCGGTCAAATGGCAAAACCCGCTTTTGACGCTCTCCATCGCGCGATTGAAGTCAATCCCGGATTTGCCGAAGCATACACGGCGATGTCCGAGCTGGCGTTTATGGCGACGAACGATCTCGCCGAAGCCGAACGGCTGGCGAAATTCGCCATTCGTTTTAACCCGGATAATTTGGGCGCGTACCAGATTTTGTCGCAGATTTACACGCTTCGCAGCGGTTTGCGCGAAGATAACCTTAATCGTGAAGAAGCCGACAAAGCCGTCGCCGTGTGGCGCGGAATTGTTCGACTCGACCCGCGCAACGCCGAAGCCTGGGCTTTTTTAAGCGAATTTTACGAACGCACGAACGAAAACGAAAAAGCAATCGAAGCTCTGACGAATTGGAGCGGAGCGGCGACGCCCGCTGACGGCGGAACTCTTTACCGTTATTTGACCGGCGGCGACGTTTCGCCCGAAGCCGCAACGGTTCGGCTCGGTCGCGCTTTTTTGCGCGCCGGACGCGCGAGCGAAGCGGTAGCGATTTTGAGCCGTGCCGTCACGGATGAACCCGATAACGAAGATGCCGTGCTGGCTTTGCAGGACGCGATTCAATCGGCAACCGATAATGACGCCGGCGCTGCGGTTGAAGCGTTGAAACAAGCGGTTTTTGCCGCGCCGGGCAGCGCGTCTCTGGTCGAGATGTTGGCTAACGCTCAGATTCGCGCCGGAAAAATTGAAGACGCAGCGAAAACAATCAAAGAAGCCCGCGCTAAATTTCCCGAATCCGATTCGCTTTTAAGACTCGAAGCCAATGTTCTAACTCAATTGGGAAGAGTTGACGAAGCGGTCAGCCTGCTGCGCTCAAAAATCGTCAATAAAACCAGACAGATTTCGGTTCCGCAGTCGCTCGTCCCGGATTTTCTCGCGCATCTGACGATTTCCGATCTTTACGTCCAAGCCGGACGCGGCGCGGATGCGGTCGGCGCGGCGCGACAGGCGCTCGATTTGGCTCAGAACGATGATATGACCAAAATCGCGATGCTCACTTTGGCAAGCGCGCAAAACGCCGCCGGAAATTTCCGCGACGCCGAAACGAGCTTGCGCGAAGTTTTGAAGAAAGAACCGGAAAATCCGACCGCGCTTAACAATCTCGGCTATTTTCTCGTCGAACGCGGCGAGCGTCTGCCCGAAGCCCTGATTTTGATCAAACGCGCTGTGGCGACCGAACCGGGAAATTCCTCGTTTCTGGACAGCCTCGGCTGGGCTTATTTCCGCCTCAATCAGTTTGACGAAGCCGAAAAACATTTGAGCGAAGCCGCCCGCCGCAATCCGAATTCGGCGGCGGTGCAGGAACATCTCGGCGATGTTTACGAAAAACAGGGCAAAATCGAACAAGCGAAAACAGCGTGGCGCAAAGCTCTCACGCTGCTCAAACAACCCACTGAAATTGCCCGCGTTCGCGCCAAAGTAGGCGATAAAAAATAAGTTGCGGCAAATCAGACCGTAAACAATTTCGGTCTGATTTGCTTTCGTGAAATTTACCCGCTAAACTTCTCCCGTCTTTCTGGAATCACTTCCAAATTAAAACTCTTAATTAATTGACAAAATTTCTTTCCGTCGGCGACAGCCGACCCGAAACCTTGTCACAAAAAGACACTCGAAACCTTAAACGATAAAAGCACGCTTGTCGCGAGGCAATGCACGCAAAGCCGTGAATCTCAAATCACCTGTGAATTTTGAGATTGTCTGGCTGCCGAACTAAGGAAATGCAAAACGTCAAAACCGCAGCCTTCTGGCAAATTATCGCCGTCTTATTTCTGCTCGCCGCAGTCTCGCACGTTCCCGGACAAACGAGCGCCGCGAAAAACGACAAACCGCAAGCAATTCTGTTCGCTAGCTGGAGCGAAAATCAATCAACTCCGAATCGCCGCATCTCCGAATCAAGATCAGGTTTTTCTGCCGTCAAAAGCGCGAAATTTAACGTCGCGCCAAACGCGCTCGAACGCGAAGCGTTTGATTTAATCAACGCCGCGCGCCGCAAAGCGAATCTGCCGCCGCTCGTTTTGGACGCGGAAATGCTATATCTCGCGCGCGAGCATTCGGAAACGATGGCAAACACCGGCAATTTCACTCATCGCGGAGCGCGCGGCGAAATGGTTGACGAACGGGCGCGCAATGTCGGAATTACCGATTGGCGCGGAATCGGCGAAAATATCGCCGCAAACCAAAGCTCCAAAAATCCGGTTGCCACGGCAATCGAATGCTGGCTCAATTCCGAAGGTCATCGCCGCAATTTGTTTAGCAATGATTGGACGCGGAGCGGAATCGGCGTCGCCGTTTCGTCCGACGGTAAATACTACTTCACACAAGTTTTCAGAGATTAATAAATAGACCGCAGATGACGTGGATTCGGCAGATAAAACGCAGATAATTTTATTGCCTTTAAATCTACGTCATTTGCGGTCTATTCCTGCCAACAATTATGAAAAAACATCTTAATCTATTTCTCGCCTTCGCTTTTCTCGCCTTTGTTTTCGTAATTAACGCTGCCTCGCAAACCAATTCGCAGGCGGCAAATCAACAGCTTGCGCTGTGGAAAACTTTCTCGCCCGCCGGAAATAATTTTAAAGCCTCGCTGCCCGCTGCGCCCCGTGAATTAGAAGATAACGAAAAAGATCAGCTAGTTACTTCAATTAAAAATCAGGTTAAGAAATCCGAGGGGAATATGGCGGTTTTCGACAACGTTTCGGTTTACACTCTGGATACGCAGTGGAATGGTTACGGGATCGTAGTTTTCAATTACAAATGGCAAAAAATTGATTACGACGAAAAAAGCGGAAACTTGGTTCTTTCTTCGGAGAAGACGTTTGACGATATGGTGCTGCATGAATGGTGGGAGTTTGAAAAGGCAAAACCGGTGTCAAGCGAAGTTTTTATTGTGGAGCGGGATTTTACTAGAGACGGTAGAAAATCTAAAGCCCGCGCTGTTGTTACGAAAAACAAAGTTTATATTTTAATGGTCGGAATGCCGGACTTATACAGCGCGACGCCCGCGCTTGCCGGAGTTTATCAAGCCGAAGCCGACAAGTTTTTCAATTCGTTCCAAATTTTGGATAATAAACCGCAGGTCGCTCGCGGCACTGTCAAAAGCCTAAAAGCGACGAATTAAGAATTACGAGCTTTAACATCAGCGAATTCGTAATTCGTAATTCGTAATTCGTAATTGATGCTAAAGTTTTCGGCTTTCGCCAAAATCAACTGGACGCTGCGCGTTTTAGGAAAACGCGCTGACGGTTTTCACGAAATTTGCACCGTTTTTCAAACCGTTTCGCTCGCCGACCGATTAACTTTCGAGTCGGCGAGCGAGCTTGTTTTGACTTGCGATTCGCCCGGAATGCCAATTGACGAAAGCAATTTAGTTTTGCGCGCGGCAAACGCCTTATGCGAAAAATTTTCAATTGCAAAGGGCGCGCGGATTCATCTCGAAAAACGAATTCCGTCGCCGGGCGGTTTGGGAGGCGGATCGAGCGACGCAGCCGTTGCTTTAATCGCGCTCGCGCATTTGTGGGAAATAAAAACAAATAAAAATGAATTAAGCGAAATCGGCGCGAAGCTAGGCGCAGACGTGCCGTTTTTTCTAACGGGCGGAACTGCGCTCGGAACGGGACTTGGAACTGAAATCGAACTTTTGCCGGATGTTCCGAAAACGCCGCTGCTGATTATCACGCCTGACGAAAATGTGCCGACGGGCGAGGCTTATCAGGCGCTCGATGCGCCGCTCTTGACAAACGAAATGTCAAAAACTATCCTTGAAATTTGTCGTTTTGAAGCCAAAAACGCTGATTTTCTACAAACGGGTTTACATAACGATTTTGAAAAGACAATTTTCCGGCTGAGACCGGAAATCGCAAGAGTTAAGAGCCGGCTTTTGCAGGCGGGCGCAAGCGGCGCGCTTCTTTCAGGCAGCGGAGCGAGCGTTTTCGCAATCTTTGACAACATTGAATCACGGCAGCAGGCGGTGCGGCTTTTCGGTCAAAATGAACCGACATGGCGAGTGTGTTCGTGCGAAACAATTTCGCGCGCCGAATACCGAAAGCAGCTTGAGCCGTGTTGGAATCTGCTCGAAGATTTGAGTTAACATTCAAGCAGTTTATTGGGGCGTAGCCAAGTGGTAAGGCACCGGTCTTTGGATCCGGCACTCGTAGGTTCGAATCCTCCCGCCCCAGTCAAAAATTCGGTAACAGGAAACAAGTGACAGGTGACAAGCGAAAGCGTTTACACGCTTGTCTCCTGTCACTTGTTTCCTGTCACTCGTTTTTATGAGCGTAACGGGCAGCATCAAAGTCTTTTCGGGAAACGCAAATCCGCGGCTGGCTGATGACATTTGTCATTATTTAAGCTGCGATCTCGGGCGTTCGAGCAACAAGCGGTTTTCCGACGGCGAATTTAATTTTTTTATTGAAGAAAATGTGCGCGGCGCGGACGTTTTTATTGTCCAGCCGACTTGTCCGCCGTCAGACCGCAATTTGATGGATTTGCTGATAATGGTTGACGCTTTTCGCCGTTCGTCGGCGGAAAGAATCACGGCGGTAATTCCGTATTTCGGTTTTGCGCGCTCCGATAAAAAAGATCGCCCGCGCGTTCCGATTGCTTCAAAGCTCGTTGCAAATTTGATTGAAGCCGCCGGAGTCAATCGCGTTTTGACAATGGATTTGCACGCTTCGCAGATTCAAGGCTTTTTTGACATTCCCGTTGACCATTTGTACGCCGCGCCCGAATTTATCAGTTATTACCAGGATAATCGGATGCCGAATCTGGTTGTCGTTTCGCCGGATACGGGCGGCGCGGAACGAGCCAGAGCTTACGCGAAAAGGCTGGACGCCGGGCTTGCGCTGTGCGACAAGCGGCGCGAAAAAGCGAACGTGGCGGAAGTGATGAATGTCGTCGGCGATGTTCGCGGCAAAAATTGCATCGTCGTTGACGATATGTGCGACACGGGCGGTTCGCTGACAAAAGTTGCGGAAGCGTTGAAAAATGCAGGTGCGGAACGCATTCACACTTGTTTTACGCATCCGGTTTTGTCGGGGCAGGCGATTGAAAAGCTCGAAAAATCGGAATATGAGCAAGTCGTTGTGACCGATACGATTCCGCTTTCCGAAGCCGGGGCTTCGATGAGCAAAGTAAAAGTTTTAAGCGTAGCGCGGATTTTAGCGCGCGCAATTAAATCAATTCACGAAGAAACCAGCGTTTCTTCGCTTTTTGTATAGAAAGTTTTTATCAAAACGAGGTTTCAGAGTTATGGCAAATAACGAACAAGTTACGGTTAAAGCCCAGGTTCGGGAAGGGCGCGGCAAAAACGATTCGCGCCGATTGCGTGCTGCGGGAAAAGTGCCGGTCACGATTTACGGCGGCGAAGGCGAGGCAGTTTCGGCTGCGGCTGACCTGCGCGATTTGGCGGCGATTTTGCGTACTGATCGCGGCGCTTCGACGATTTTTACAATTGATGTTGACGGCGCGGGCGCTTCCGAAGTTATGTTTGTAGATCGGCAAATTGACCCGCTCAAGGGTAAATTGAAACACGCTGATTTAAAGCGCCTTGTCCGCGGACAAGAAGTAGAAGTTATCGTTCCGCTTCACGTCGAAGGCGAAGCGAGAGGCGTCATTGATGACGGCGGTATTCTCGATCTTGTTTTGCACAACGTTCAAATTCGCTGTCGTCCGAGCTTGATTCCAGATGCGATTTTAGCGGACGTTTCCAATCTCGGCTTAAATGAAGTCCTGCATATCGAGGACATCAAACCGCCGGAAGGAATCACGCTTTTAGCTGACCCGAAACAGGTTGTCGCTTCGGTGAAATATGTGTCCGAAGAAGCGCTTGAAGCATCTCTGACTTCGCAAGTCGAACCGGGCGAGCCTGAAGTGGTAGAAGAAAAAGGCGGCGACGAGGAATAACGGAGAAGTGAGAACGTAGAACGGAGAACCGAATACAAAACCGTTCTCAGTTCTCAGTTTTCAGTTCTCACTTTTTCAAGTGCGTTTGATTGTCGGTTTGGGAAATCCGGGCGCGGATTACGAGTTAACCAGACATAATGTCGGGTTTTTGCTTGTAGATTTGCTGGCTGAACAGAGCGGGACTCAAATTAAACGCAAAGATTGCCGCGCTTTTTTAGGGCGAATCGAAATCGAAACCGAGCGCGCCGAATTGGTAAAGCCGCAGACGTTTATGAATTTGAGCGGCGAATCAATTTCGTGTCTTTTGGCGAAAAACGAATATCGAGACGATAAATCGAAACTGATTGTTGTCAGCGACGATTTGGCTTTGCCGTTCGGCAAAATTCGGCTTCGACCGCGCGGTTCTTCCGGCGGTCACAACGGTCTGAAATCAATCGCCGCCAATTTGAAAACCGAAGAATTCATCCGTTTGCGAATCGGGATTCAACCTGAACACCCGCTTGCAAACACGAGAAATTTTGTTTTGGAACGATTTTCCAAACAGGAGCAAGCCGAGCTTGCAGAAATTTTAAAACGCAGCGCCGACGCAATTCACGCCGTCATTCGAGACGGCGTGGAAAAAGCGATGGCACAATTTAATTGATTTGAAATTTCAGATTTGAGATTTCACAAAACTCTTCGCTTCGTCCCTAGAGACGAGGCTAAATATCCGAGAGGAGAAAGATGGCAAAAACTAGAACATACGAAGTGGTCGTAATTGTTGACCGAAATTCATCAGAAGAAGACCTCGCCGGTTTTCCCGCGAGCGTTGCCGGAATCATCGAAAAACAAGGCGGAACGATAACCAAATCAGAAGATATGGGAATGCGCCGCTTGGCTTACGAAATCAAACATCAAACCGAAGGACGCTATTTCCTTTTTGAAATTGACGGCAGCGGGCAGGAAATCGCCGAGCTTGAGCGCCGAATGCGCGTCAGCGACGCGGTTGTTCGCTACATCACGGTCAGAGTTGACGAAGACCGACGCCGCGCCGCTAAATTCAAAGCAAAACGCGAGCGCAAAGCCTCGCGCCGCAGTTCGGGCGGAGGCGGCAGACGACATCGCAATGACGATTTTAATTTTGCGGCGGCAGCAGCAACTGAGGAGGAAACCGTCGAGGCTTAAAAAGCCAGCACGCTTTAAAAAATATGGCAGAACAAGAAAACGGAAACGAAACATTTCAGGGAATGGAAAGCATCGAGCAGGAGTTTCGCCAGATGCGCGGCGGTTTTCGCCGTGTCTCTCGCAAAAAATCCTGTGCGCTGTGCCGCGATAAAGTTGATATTATCGATTTTAAAGACATCAAGTTTTTAAATGCGTTTATTCCCGAACGCGGCAAAATTATGCCGCGCCGCATTTCGGGCAATTGCGCGATTCACCAGCGGATGCTCGCCGAAGCGATCAAACGCGCCCGGACAATCGCATTTTTGCCGTTTGTCACCGACTAAACGAAAAAGAAAGGAATTTTATTAAAAATGGCTACAACACAAGTTCTTTTACGCGAAGACGTTGACAATCTGGGCGGACGCGGTGAAATCGTAAAGGTGAAAGCCGGTTACGCACGCAATTATCTGATCCCGCGTGGAATCGCCATCACAGCCACCAAAGGCAACGTCAAACAAGTTGAAAACGAGCGCGCCGCGCTGTTGAAAAGAGAGGCGAAAGAAAAATCAACCGCCGATATGCAGGGCGAACAGATGAAAGGCATCACGCTTTCGTTTGAGCGCCGCGCGGGCGAACACGGTCTGCTTTTCGGTTCGGTGACGACGATGGATGTCGCCGAAGCTCTCAAAGCGAAAGGCTACGAGATTGACCGCCGCCGAATTTCTCTGGACGAAACAATCAAAGAACTCGGCGATTACACCGCTCACGTTCGGCTTCACCGCGAAGTTACGATTGAAATTCCAATCGAAGTTTTAGGCGAAGGCGGCGTCCGCGCGCAGAAAAAAACTGATGCGCCGGAAACTGCTGAAAACGCGGGCGATAACCAAAACGCCGGAACTGAAGCGGGAACCGATACGGCTGAAGCCTAAATTTTACGGGGCATTGCAAGCGGCGGAAATCGCTTTGCTCTGCGTCCGGCTTGTAGTAAATTACTGACTGCAAGTAGCGTCAAGAATTTTGACGACTTGCAGTCTTTTTTTGTCTTTTTTCCTTTCTAAAATCGAATGGCGAGAGATTTTCAAGCAAACCGTGACCAGTTTCTGGAGCGCCCGTTGCCCTCGAACACCGAAGGCGAGCGCGCTATTTTGGGCGCGATTTTGCTCGATAATTCTCTGATTAATCAGGCAATCGAACAGCTCACGCCTGACGATTTTTACTCGCCTTTTCACCGCGCGGTTTTTAACGGAATGATCGCCCTGTTCGAACGCGGCGCAAAAATTGATCCGATTTTAATCGGCGAGGAGTTAAAAAAAGAAGGAAAGCTTGAATCTTACGGCGGAGTCGCGGCAATCGCCAATTTAACTTACGGTCTGCCGCATTTCAACAACATTCATCATTACGCGAAGCTCGTTTCTGAAAAAGCGCTCGCCCGCAATTTAATCAAGGCTTGCAACACAATCGTTTCCGAAGCTCTCGCCGAAGAAGACGACGCCGAGATCGTCCTTGACCGCGCCGAACAGCTTATTTTCGCGCTCGCCAACAAACGCACCAAACAAAGCTTCGTCGCCGTTCGCCCGGTCGCCGAAGACGTTTTCGTCAAAGTTCAGGAATACGCGCAACGCAAAGACGCTTCCGCGCTGACAGGTTTAACGACTGGATACCGCGATTTGGATTCGATGACTTCCGGCTTGCAGAAAAACGATTTGGTTATAGTCGCTGCTCGCCCGTCAATGGGCAAATGCGTGTGGGCAAAGGAGTTATTGACTTTATCTGATGGCAGTGTAACAACAATCGAGGAAATTTACAAGAGAAAATCCGCCCAACTCTTAACACTTCAAGAGAACTTCAAATTTGCTTTGACCGATGCTTGCGATTTCATAGATGATGGAATAAAGCCTGTTTTTCGCGTCACAACCAAACTTGGACGACAAGTAACGACAACGATTACGCATCCATTTTTAACGATAAACGGCTGGCAAAAACTTGAAAATTTAAAAGTCGGCTCAAAAATTGCCGTCCCGCGTATTATTAATGTTTTCGGAAACAACGAATGGCGCGATTGCGAAGTTAAAATTTTAGGATATTTGTTGGGTGATGGTTGCTTGGTAAACAGCAATCCGAGATTTACTGTCGGTAAACCGCAATTGCGCGAAGATTTTGAAAGCTCTGTTACCGAATTCGGAGGCGTCGAGACTGTTGCTGACCGAGATAGAAATCGAACTCTCGATTTGAGAGTCAGAAAATCCGCTCAAACTAAAGGCAAAGCTAATCCTTTAACAGCTTGGTTGCGCGAATTGAATCTTCAAGGTTGTAATTCACATCAAAAATTTATTCCAGACGAAGTTTTTACACTCAAACGCGAACAGCTTGCTTTGTTTTTAAGTCGTCTTTTCTCAACAGGTGGTTGGGCGTGTGTGTTGACAAGCGGGCAGCCGCAACTTGGTTTTGCTTCGGTCAGCGAGCGAATGATTCGGCAAATTCAGCATTTGCTGCTGCGTTTCGGCGTGATTGCAAAGCTCAAAAAACGCTCGGTCAAATATAAAAACGAACGGCGCGACGCTTGGCAATTGGATATTACCGATGCGCTCTCGATTAAAACTTTTATCCGCGAAATCGGAATCTACGGCAAAGAAGCCGCGTTGAAACAAGTTTTAGGCGCGCTTAAAAGCCGAAATTATCAGACAAACAGCGATTTGATTCCGATTGAAATCTGGGAAAAAATTGCTGCCGGAAAAGGCGCGGAAAGTTGGGCTTCGCTGGCTCGGCGAGCGGCGATTCAAGGCGCGTCGAACGTTCACGTCGGGCAGCGTGCGCCTTCGCGTGACCGCTTGGCGAAATTTGCGACAGATCTTGAAAATGACGCTTTAAAAAGTCTCGCCGAAAGCGAAATTTACTGGGACGAAATCGTTTCAATCGAATATGCCGGCAAGCAACAGGTTTATGATCTAACAATTCCCGAAACTCATAATTTCATCGCCAATGACATTTGCGTTCACAACACTGCGTTCTGCTTGAACATCGCGCAGCGCGCAGCTTTGCAAGCCGATGCGGTTGTCGGTTTTTTCTCGCTCGAAATGTCGAAAGAGCAGCTCGTGATGCGTATGCTTTGCTCGGAAGCAATGGTTGACGCGCATCGTTTTCGCAACGGTTTTTTGTCGCGTCAGGAATGGGAACGGCTCGGCGAAGCTCTTGGGCGTTTAGCCGAGACGAAGATTTTTATTGACGACACGCCCGGAATTTCCGTTCTGGAAATGCGCGCCAAGGCGCGGCGTCTGGCGGCGGAGCAAAAGCGGCTCGATTTGATTATCGTTGACTATATGCAATTGATGACGGGCGGCAACAAGCGAATCGAATCCCGTCAGCAGGAAGTTTCGCAAATCTCGCGCGAGCTGAAAGGTTTGGCGAAAGAGCTAAATGTGCCGCTGATCGCGCTCTCGCAATTGTCTCGCGCGGCGGAAAACCGTTCCGACCACAAACCGCAGCTTTCGGATTTACGCGAGTCAGGATGTTTAACCGGAGATAGCCTGATAACTTTAGCGGAAACCGGGGAAGTTATTCCCATTTCCCATTTAATTGGAAAATCAGGCTTCAAAGTCTGGGCTTTGAACAAACAAACGTGGAAGCTGGAAAAGGCAGTTGTCAGCAACGCCTTCTCAACGGGAAGAAAATCCGTTTTCCGTCTGCTAACCCGCTTAGGGCGAATTATTCGAGCTACCGCAAACCACAAATTCCTTGCTTTCGCAGGTTGGAAGCGTTTGGACGAATTGCAAACAGGCGAATTTATTGCGTTGCCGCGCCGCATTTCCAATTCGACAGAGCAAACAATGTCATTTGCAGAACTCGGTTTGCTTGGACACTTAATCGGCGACGGCTGTACTTTGCCGCGACACGCCATTCAGTACACCACCGGCTTGTATAAACAAAACTTGAGTCGTTCCTGCGCGCTGCGGGTTGCTCAGGTAGTCAGTTCGGATTATCTCTCGGCTTTGGCTGAAAGCGATGTTTACTGGGACGAGATCGTTTCAATCGAGTTCGACGGTGAAGAGGAAGTTTATGATTTGACCGTTGATAAGCTGCACAACTTTGTCGCCAACGACATTATTGTTCATAACAGTATCGAGCAGGATGCCGACGTTGTAGCGTTTATTTTCCGCGAGGAATATTACAAACCGACCGACGAAAACTTTAATCAAGCCGAAATCATCATCGCCAAACAGCGCAACGGTCCGACCGGAGCGGTGACGCTGACATTTATCAAAGAACTCACGCGCTTTGAAGACCTTTATCGAGGCGAGGGCGGCTATGACGGTTAACAGTCAACAGTTATCAGTCATCAACAAAAACCTGATAACTGTTGACTGTTAACTGATAACTGAAGATGCGTCCGACGCGGGCTGAAATCAATCTCGAAAATCTGGCTGAAAATTATCGCACGATGCGCGATTTTGTTGCAGAATCGGCGGCGATAATGGCAGTTGTTAAAGCTGATGCCTATGGTCATGGCGCAGTTTCGTGCGCTCGCAGGTTGAGCGATGAAGGCGCGGCTTGGTTTGGCGTCGCATTGCCGGAAGAAGCCGCCGAACTCAGGCAAAGCGGAATCGAGCAGCCGATTTTGTCGCTCGGCGGGTTTTGGCGCGGACAGGAAACGCTCTGTCTCAGAGAACGAATTACGCCCGTCGTTTTCAACATCGAATCGGCGGGAATCCTGAATCGTGCGGCGGAGGAGCGCGGCGAAATTGCCGATGTGCACGTTAAAGTTGATACCGGAATGAACCGACTCGGAGTTCGATTTGACGAGCTTACGGAATTTGCCGACAAGCTGAAGGAATTAAAAAATCTTCGCGTTGACGGTTTGATGTCTCATTTTGCCGCTGCCGATGAATCCTGCCGGAACGATTTTACCAACGAGCAAATCAGCCGTTTCAACGAAGCCGCGCTGATATTTCACGAAAAAGGCTTTCGCCCGACGTGGCGCGATTTGGCAAATTCGCCGGGCGCGCTGGCGCATCCGAGTTCGTGGAAAAATCTGGTCAGAATCGGCGGAGCGCTGTACGGAAT
The DNA here is from genome assembly GCA_036400075.1 of Pyrinomonadaceae bacterium. Classification (GTDB taxonomy): domain Bacteria; phylum Acidobacteriota; class Blastocatellia; order Pyrinomonadales; family Pyrinomonadaceae; genus JALZCH01. The sequence goes on along the minus strand of DASWLV010000241.1, from coordinate 997 downwards.
CGGCAAAGACATTTTTCCGTCGAGCGAAACGGTTGAACGGCTGAAACCGGTAATGCGCGTTCGGACGGAAATCACCTTGCTCAAACGAGTGCCTGCGGGCGAAACGCTCGGCTACGGCTGCTCGTTTAAAACCGAGAGAAATTCCGTGATTGCGACCGTCCCAATCGGTTATAACGACGGCATTCCGCGCGCTCTTTCAAATCGCGGCAAAGTCATTGTCAACGGAAAATCTGCGCCCGTCGTCGGTCGCGTTTCGATGGATTTGATTATTGTTGATGTGACGGACATAAAGGACGCGAAACTTTTTGACGAAGTTGTTTTCATTGGCGAACAGCGCGGCGCGCAAATTATGGTTGAGGAAATCGCAGAAATTTCCGACACGATTTCCTACGAAATAATCTGCCGCATATCAAAGCGCGTTCCGCGTGTTTTCAAATCTCAAATCTGAAATTCCAGAATGTTAAAGGCAAATAAAAGCCGTCTGTTTGAAACGTTGTTTGCCGTTTATAACCGCAATTTGTTTCGGCGCAGATTTGCGGCTTTGCGCGTTCAGGGAATCGAAAATCTGCAAAACCGCAAATCTGATTTGCCACTCATTTTATACGCAAATCATTCGAGCTGGTGGGACGGACTCGCCGCGTTTGAAATCGGGCGCGCCGCTCGCTTAGACCATTTCCTGATGATGGAGGAGAAACAATTGAAACAACTGTTTCTGTTTCGGCGTCTGGGGGCGTTTTCGGTTGTTCGGGAAAATCCGCGAGAGAGTCTGCGCAGTATTAATTATGCGGTTGAAATTTTAAAAGAAAAACCAAATCGCTCTCTCTGGATTTTTCCGCAGGGCGAGATTTTGCCCAGTGATGCGAGACCTTTGCATTTTTATCAAGGTTTGGCGCGAATCATTGAAATAACGGGCGAATGCGTCGCCGCGCCGGTCGCAATGCGCTATGAATTTCTGGGCGAATTTAAACCGGTCGTGTTTGCCAGAATCGGGAGAACT
>DASWLV010000240.1:0-4549 GCA_036400075.1 Pyrinomonadaceae bacterium | reverse complement strand
AGTTTTCCCTGCGTCTGCTGCGGCTGTTCATCAGCAACTCTTTCCAAGTTTTCAACTTTTTCGCGAAGCCGCATCACACCGACTAAAACTTCTGCTTCGCTGTCGCTCAATTTTTCGACTGTTCCAATCGAGCCGAAATTTTTCAAACGCACTTTTGCGCCGACCGCAATTGGCAGATCGGATTTCGGAGCTTGTTCTTTCGCTTTTGAATCCCCGGCAAAAGCCGATTGGTCGCTGATCGTTGCGGCTGCGGCGCGTTTTAATTCGGCTTTTCTGGCTTGCGCGTCTTTTTCAATTTTGGCGCGAATCGTTTTGTCTTCGATTCCTTCGAGCAAGGCGCGCGATTGGCGGTCGAATTCTTCTAATGTTTTCGCCAGTTCGCGTTCAAACTCGCGGCTGCGTTCCTGTTCGCGTTTTTGAAAATCGCGTTCGAGCTGCGAATATTTTTCCGCTGTCGCGCTGCGTTCTTCTTCGACCGCACGGCGCAAATCTTCTGCTTCGGCGACTTCGCGGCGCAAATTGGTTAAATATTCCGAGGCGTCGAGTGACGAGCGATCAACATTTTGCTTGGCGGTTTCAATCACCGCATCGGGAATTCCGAAACGTCGAGCAATTTCGATTCCGGCTGAAATTCCGGCAATTCCGGTTCGCAAACGATAAGTCGGTTTTAGAGTTTTTTCGTCAAATTCGACCGAAGCGTTTTGCACGCCCGGCGAATTTCCGGCGTACATTTTCAAACCGCGATAATGAGTCGAAGCCAAAACGTGCGCGCCGCAGTTTTGGCGGAAATGATCCACTACCGCAACACCGAGCGCAGAACCTTCTTCGGGGTCTGTTCCCGTTCCGACTTCATCGAGCAGAACCAGCCCCGGGCGCTCGCACGACTGCATCATTCCGGCGATGTTTGAAACGTGCGAGGTAAACGTCGAAAGATTTGCCGCGAGCGATTGCTGGTCGCCAATGTCAGCCAGAATCGAGCGATAAAACGGAACTTCGGCGTCGTTTGCCGGAACCGGGACGCCCGACAAAGCCATTAAACTCAGCAATCCGGCGGTTTTTAAAACAACGGTTTTGCCGCCCGCGTTTGCGCCCGAAATAATCATCACGGGTTTTTCCCCCGTCATTTCAAACGATAGCGGCACAATTTGCCCGCCCTGTTTTCGCAGATTTTCTTCCAACAGCGGATGACGCGCTTCGCGCAAAAACAAAATGTCATCAGCCGAAATTTTCGGGACGACGCAATCGAAATCGCGTGAAAACGCGGCTTTGGCGTTGACGAAATCAAGCTCGGAAACGGCGGCTATTGCCGCTTCGATTCCGGCAAGCTCCCAACGCAAGCTTTCGGTTAAATCAAAAAGCACACGCGCCGTTTCGCGTTCTTCGGCTTCGCGCAGGGCTTGTAGCTCGTTGTTCGCTTCGATTGTTTGCAGCGGCTCGATAAAAATCGTTTGCCCGGATGAAGAAAAACCGTGCGCGACGCCGTGCAGGCGACCGCGAAAATCCGTCTTGATCGGAATCACAAAACGGTCGTTGCGAACCGTGATAAACTCGTCCTGCACGGCGGATTCGGTTTTCGCCATAATGCTTTCGAGCGATTTTGAAATCCGCTCGCGCTGGCGGTTAATGTCGCTGCGAACTCTGGCGAGTTCGGGCGAAGCGCGGTCGTCGAGAATTCCGCCGGGCAGAATTTTTTCCTGCAAACGGCGCGAAACTCGCTGCAATTCGCGCGGCACGCGCTCGATGATTTGAGTTAAAACGGGCGCAGATTCTTTTTCCGACAAAATTATCAAACGCGCCGACAACGCCTGCTCGATTAAATTAGCCACATCGAGCATTGCGAGCGGTTCGAGCGCGGCGTTTTCGATTCGCAAAATTGCCAGCGAATCAGACGGATCGGCGATGCTTGAAAAATTAAAACCCGCGCCGCGTTCTTTGAGCGCCACGGTTTCGGCGACAGCTTCGAGTTGTCTCTGCAATTCGGCGCGGTCTTGAACGGGCTGTAAATCCTCAATTCGCCCAGCGCCCATCGGCGTTTGCGCGTATCGAATCAAAAGCGCGCGCAGTTTGTCGTATTCCAAAGCTGAAAATGATTGCGTATTCATTGAGAAAATTGTAGCGCATTCTGCAAGCCCTTTGGGCTAAAATTGCATCAAATAAATCGTCTTTTTTAGAAATTCATATTCAAAATTTTCTATACAAAATTGCGAGCTAGAATAAACGCAAAATTCATTTTCCGCGTCGGCTTTTTAATAACCGCGCTTTTTATACTTTTACCCGGCGCGGCATTCGCGAAAGACGTGTGGACGCGTGTCCGGTCGCAGAATTTTGAATTAACCGGAAATGCTTCGGAAAGCCGGATTCGCTCCGCCGCGCGCAATCTCGAACAGTTTCGGGAATTTTTCAGGCAGCAATTTCCGCAATTGAAACTCGATTCGTCGCTTCCGCTGCGCATCGTTGTTTTCAACGAACACGAATCGTATCGCCCGTTTCAACCGCTTCGCTCGGATGGTTCCGCCGATACAGCCGCAGTTGGTTATTTCCAACCCGGACTTGAGGCAAATTACATCGTTTTTCCGGTCAATGAAAAAACCGCCGCGCCGAGCACGGTTTATCACGAATACGTTCATTTCATCGTTCACAACAATTTGCAGCGCGCCGACATCCCGCCGTGGCTCAACGAAGGACTTGCCGAATATTTTCAAACGTTTCGAGCTGAAAACGACCGCGTTGTTTTGGGCGAACTACAGCCTGCACTTCTCAAGTTGCTGGAAAGCGAAACGCTGATTCCGTTTGAGACCTTTTTCAAAACCGACCGTTTCGCCCTGCAAAATCAAGGCAATCACGGCAGAACTTTGTTTTACGCTGAGGCTTGGGCGCTCGCACATTATTTTCAAACCGGCGCGCGCCGAGCCGAATTCAACAAATTTTTCTCGCTTCTGCTCGCCGGAGAAACTGTTTCGGATGCATTCAAAACCGCGTTTCGGATTGACAGCGCGACGCTCGAAAAAGAACTGAAAGACTATTTGACCGCGAAACAATTTGCGAGCGTCTCAATCGAGTTAAAAACCATTGCCGAAGCGGATTTAAAACTACAAACCGCCGCGATTTCCGAATCGGAAGCGACGACGGTTTTGGGACATCTTTTGTTTCAGCAAAATCGTTTTGCCGAAGCCGCCGCGCTGCTCGAAAAAGCGGTTAAAGCGGATGATTCAAATTCCGTCGCACACGCTTCGCTCGGCGCGGCGCTGACGCTTCAGAAAAAATTCGCCGCCGCCGAACCGCATTTTGAAAAGGCTTTGCGAATCGGGTCGGGCGGTTTTCTGTCGCCGTTTTTATACGGATACGCTTTGTTCAAGCAGGAAGCCGACGCCGGCGGTTACGTCAAAGCAATTCCGGCTGCCAAAACCGCGAAAATGCGTTCCCTGCTCAAGAAATCAATCGAGCTGAATCCGAATTTCGCAGCGTCTTATCAGGTTTTGGCGAACATCAATTTAATCAACGGCGAAGATTTGGGCGAAGCGGTCGGGCTGCTGAAAACGGCGATTCGGCTCGAACCGGGAAATTTACGTTTTGTTTTTGATTTGGCGCAAGTCAATTTGCGGCTGACGAATTACACCGAAGCTGAAACGCTCGCCGACAAAGTTTTTCAAACAACCGCCGACAAAGATTTGCGTTTGAACGCTCAATCGGTCGCCGTCAGCGCACGAAATATCCGAGCGCACCTTAACGCTATTGACATCGAGGAAATAAAAGGCAAAGACGCGCCGCTGCCGGTAATTTCGCAGGAAGAAGGCTTGCTCCAAGCCTTAAACGAAGCATTAAGAAAACCGCGCGCGGGCGAACAGCGCATTTTAGGAATTCTGACCGAAATCGAATGCCGGGGAAAAAGCAGCACATTTGTCGTTCAAGGCGACAATCCGGCAGACAACGCCCTGATTTTCAGCGCGCCCGAATTGCAAAAAGTGCCGATGAGAACTTTCGCGCCCAATCTCGAAGGACGGCAAATCGGCTGCGAAGCGAGAAAAATGGCAAATCCCGTGGTTTTGACTTATCGCCCGGCGAAAGAAACAAACACGAAATTCAAAGGTGAAGTCGTTTCAATCGAATTTGTGCCGAGTTATTTTCGATTTCTGTCGGTAGTGTCCTAATCTTGTGGTGCTATACTAAGATGTGTTTCAAAAACCACCCTTTTTGAGACATTTTCTAATGTAATGATATGAAGAATGAAAAACTAACCAAAAGAGTTTATCCATGTGTCATAACTTAAACCGTCAGGACTTATTTTCCATTCAGGTATTTGTTTTCGGCGCCGACAATATAGCCTGATTTAGTCCGTACCACTACATTCTGCCGCATTACACGAACTCTTATCTGCCTTCGCTCGCCTTTCTGTCCTGTTTTTTCAGGATAGTATCCGATGGAATACTGGCGCCGGAGTTCGTTGGCAATATTGGAAAAAGCACCGCTCAGATTGTTAAGAGCTTCCACGGTTCTGCCACCGCTGTTGCGGGCAAGTTCTTCCAAATATCTTTTGCCGGCTTCGTGTTCC
>DASWLV010000239.1:0-27132 GCA_036400075.1 Pyrinomonadaceae bacterium | reverse complement strand
AGATATTCGCCACCGGAATTCCGGTTAATGCGGTTACGGGACCGAATTACACGACGTTTTTATCCGACGGCACGCCGCACGAATATTTACGTTTGAATGTAGCAATTCCGATAACGCCGATTGCAAGCATTAATCGTTTGGGCTTGCTCGGCGGCGACGTTGCCGGTTTCCCGAACGGACGTCGTCCGCAAGACGACGTGGTTGACATTGCGCTTCGCGCCGTTTTAGGCGGCACGCCATTTCAACCGGCGTTTAATGTGGCGCCGAACAACACCGTCGGTGACGGCGTTAGTATGAATGAACTGCCATTCTTGAACCGCTTTCCATATCTTGCTTCGCCGAATCAGGGAAATCAGCCGCGACCGGCTAATTCTCCGGCGCAATCAACCGAAGAAGGCGGCATCCCCCCAATCGTGGATGACAACGGTAATCTTCTGAAAGACTACGGTTCTAAGAAGTAATCGTTTTCAACGCAGCTAACGAGACAGATCAAGCGGCATTGCCGCTTGATCTGTCTCAACAAAATCCAAAAAGAATGCGAAACTTTCAATCCTTTTCAAAAACCTTTCCCGCCGTAATCGGTTTAACGGCGCTGATTATTCTCGGCGGCGCGTGCAGCACGCAAAAACAGATTTCTGCGAGCGGTTCGGAATCGCAATCTACCACAGAGAAAACCGAAAAAACCGCAATCGCCAATTCGCTCAATCCGCGAATCGAAGCCGCGCAAAAATTAATTGAAAAAAATCCGTCAGCGGCAAACGGATACAATCAATTGACCTCTGCCTACATTCAAACGGCGCGGGAAAACGGCGATTTCAGCTTAAATTCCAAAGCCGAAGCCGCCAACGCTCGCGCACTTGAGCTTGAACCGCAAAACACGGATGCGCTTCGACTGAAAGCGACTTTGCTCCTCGCGTTTCACCGTTTCGCAGACGCGCTCGAAATGGGCAATCAGTTGCGGCAAACAAATCCGCAAGACGCTTTTGTTTACGGAGTTTTGACCGATGCCAATGTTGAGCTTGGCAATTACCCGGAAGCCGTCAAAGCAGCGCAGCAAATGGTTGATTTAAAACCGAATCTTGAATCTTACGCGCGCGTTTCCTATTTGCGCTCGCTGCACGGCGATTCCGCCGGAGCGATTAAAGCGATGGAAACCGCCGCGCAGATTGCCGCCGCCAGCGACAAAGAATCGCGCGCCTGGTGTTTGGCGCATCTCGGCGAAGAATATTTCAAAATCGGAAAATACGCCGAAGCCGAAAAATATTACGACGCCGCTTTGCAGGCGTTTCCCGATTATCATCTCGCGCTCGCCGGAAAAGGTCGCGCGCGAGCGGCAAACAATGATTTTGAAACGGCGATTAAATTTTTAACCAATGCACAAAACCGCGTCCCGCTAACGGACACGGCAATTTCGCTCGGCGACATTTACACCCGAACCGGCAACTCGGAAGAAGCCCGAAAACAATACGATTTAGCCGTATTTATCGAGCAAAAGCTCGGCAACACGGAACAAAGAATGCTCGCGCAGCTCTGGGCTGACCGCGACACAAAACTTGACGAAGCGCTCGAAATCGCCCGACGCGAGAGCGAAATGCGCCGTGATATTTATACGGCTGACGTTTTGGCTTGGTGTTTGTACAAAAAAGGCGAATTCGCGGCGGCGAAAAAAGCAATCGCGGACGCGATGCGGCTGAAAACCAAAGACGCGCGGATTTTTTACCACGCCGGAATGATTGAAAAAGCGCTCGGCAATCGAAAAGCCGCCGCCGATTTTCTGAAAAAAGCTCTCGAAACAAATCCGGCTTTCGATTTTCTGCAAGCCGAGAAAGCCAGACAAGCATTAACAGAGTTAAACCGGAATGCGTAAACAGATTTTCATTTTTGCTATTCTCGTCATTTCCGTTTTCGCCGGAATCGCCGAAGCGCATCCGCTCGGCAATTTCAGCGTCAACCAGTTTTCGCGCCTGGAAATCGAGAGAAACCGGATTCGCGTCCGGCAGGTTTTGAATTTGGCGGAAATTCCGACATTTCAGGAATCGCAGAAAATTGACGCCGACCGAAACGGCGAGCTAACGCGGGCGGAATTAGACAATTATGTCGAAACATTAACACCCGTTTATCTGGCAAATCTGAATCTTTCAATCGCAGATCAACCAATCGAGCTGCGCGCCGAATCGAAAAACATTTCGACGCCGACCGGCGAAGGCAATCTGCCGACTTTACGCGTCGAATGGAATCTCGTCGGAGATTTTACGGCGGCAAATTCAACAAATCGAGTTTCGTTTGAAAACAAAAATTACGCCGAGCGCGTCGGCTGGAACGAAATCGTCGTTGCGCGCGCGGAAGGCATCAACGTTTTCGATAGCACTGCATTTGCCAATAGCCTTTCAAACGAACTGCGCGATTATCCGCAAGATTTATTAAACGCTCCGCTTGCCGAACAACGCGCGGAATTTTCTTTTACGGGCGGCGCGCCGCCGGAAAACGCTGCGGCTCTCAAAAACCGCGACGGGCAAACCGCATCTGCGCCCGCGCCGAAAGATAAGCTCGCGGAATTAATTAACATTCCCGAAATCACACCCTCGATTGTTTTGTTCGGTTTGCTGCTCGCGTTCGGTTTGGGCGCGCTCCACGCGATGTCGCCGGGACACGGTAAAACCGTTGTGGGCGCATATCTGGTCGGTTCGCGCGGGACGTTCAAACACGCCGTTTTTCTTGGTTTGACCGTGACTATTACGCATACGCTCGGCGTTTTCGCGCTCGGTCTAATCACGCTTTTCGCGTCAAACTACATTTTGCCCGAACGAATAATGCCGTTTTTAAATTTCGTTTCCGGCTTGCTCGTCTTTTTCATCGGCATTTCGCTTTTTAAAGAGCGTTTGCTCTCGACTTTGGGTTACGCAACAGCAGCGCATCATCACCACGAACACGGCGACGAATCGCACACGCACGACGGCACAAATTTTCATTCGCACGAAGAAAACGAATTGATGCACACGCACGACGGCGTTAATTACCATTCGCATCTGCCGCCCGAACAAATTACGTGGGGCAATTTGCTGACGCTCGGGATTTCCGGCGGTTTGCTTCCCTGTCCGTCGGCGCTGGTGTTGATGCTGTCGGCGATTTCGCTCGGTCGAGCCGGCTACGGGCTGATTTTGACCATCGCATTCAGTCTCGGTTTGGCGGCGACTTTAACAGCCGTCGGACTAATTTTTCTGTACGTCGGGAAAATTTTCGACAATCCCGCGCTCGGCAATAATCGTCTGGTCAAAGCGCTGCCCGTCTTGAGCGCGCTTGTCGTCGCCTGTGTCGGCGCGGTGATTTGCTATAACTCGCTGGCGTGATACTTTTACATCTTCTATGAACGAAATTTTGCTCGCATTTGCTTCAACTTCAGCCGCCGGAGTTTTGACTCTGGGTTTTCTGCTCGGTTTAAAACACGCCGTTGAATCGGATCATCTGGCAGCCGTCTCGACGATTGTCACCGAACGCAAATCTTTGTGGAGTTCGGCGATTATCGGCGGCGTTTGGGGTTTGGGACACACGATTTCGCTTTTCGTCGCTGGCATTTTCGTTCTGATTCTCGATTTTCAAATCTCGGAACAAACCGAACGAATGCTCGAATTCTGCGTCGGCGCGATGCTCGTTCTTTTGGGGCTGAATGTTTTGCGAAAGCTGCTCTTTGGCGCAAATCTGCAATTTCACACGCACGAACACGGGGGTCGCGTTCACGCGCATCTGCACGAACGCGGCGCGGTTGATGAACCGCATACGCATCACAATTTTTCGTTCAGCCCGCGCGCGCTCGTCGTCGGAATGATTCACGGATTGGCTGGCAGCGCCGCATTGATGCTGCTCGTTATTCCGACCATCGAATCGCGCCCGCTCGGTTTGCTTTATATTTTGATTTTCGGCGCGGGTTCAATCGGCGGAATGATGTTGATGAGCTTGCTCGTCGGCTTGCCTTTCAGTTTAACCGCCGGAAAATTTAATCGTTTGAATCACGCTATGCAGTCAATCGCGGGCATCGCCAGCGTCGGAATCGGGCTTTTGATTGTCTATGAAAAAGGAATCACCGAAGGCTTGCTCGGCTAAGATTTTAAATTGTAGAAATCGAAAAGAGAAAGTCATAACCGACTTTCTCTTTTTTTGTCTTTTTATTTTGCGGTAAATCAAGTTAATCTTTCGTGCGCTTGGAATATACAAGCGAGCAATACTGATTTTAACGACGGCTTTTAAATTGAAAAGCGATGATTCGATTTGAACGGGAAATTTGCACAAATTTGGAAGCAGCCGCCTCGCGCGAGTGGCTGGAAACAAACGGAATCGGCGGTTACGCTTCCGGCACGATAGCGGGAATAAACACGCGCCGCTATCATGGTCTGCTGGTCGCCGCCGCAACTCCGCCGACCGGACGCACCGTTTTGCTCTCGAAATTTGAAGAGACGCTGATTGTTGACGGCAGACGATTCGAGCTTTCCGCCAACCAATATCCGAACACGGTGTATCCCGACGGCTACAAATTTTTAAAAGAATTTCGCCTCGCGCCGTTTCCCGTTTGGGTTTATCAAATCGAAGACATCGAAATCGAAAAAACGGTTTTTATGCCGCAGGGAGAGAATTCAACAATCGTTGAATACAAGTTCAAAGTTCAAAGTTCAAGGTTCAAAGTCGGTTTGGAATTAAAACCGCTGCTTGCTTTCCGCGATTATCATCATTTGCGCCATGAGGAGGAAAGTTTTGAAACTGATTTTCGAGTGAATGAAAATTTTGTATCGGTCCAGCTTTCCGACGAAATACCGAGATTGTTGTTTGCTTATGAAAACGGCAAGGTTGAAAAAACCGGATTTTGGTATCGCAATTTTGAATACGAGCGCGAGCGAGAACGCGGTTTCGATTTTCGAGAGAATTTGTTTCAGCCGTTTGTTCTCAGATTTGAGGTTGAAAACGAAAAAGCCGTTTCGGTCATAGCTTCAACCGAAATTCGAGATGCCGCAGACGCCGAAAAAATAAAACAAGCGGAAATCGAACGACGCACGGATTTAATTGAAATCTCCGGTTACAAAGACGAGTTTTTACAGCAGCTAGTTTTAGCCGCCGATCAATTCATTGTTTCGCGCGAGGGGGAAAAATCGGTGATTGCGGGTTATCCGTGGTTTTCCGATTGGGGACGCGACACGATGATTGCGCTGCCCGGTTTGACGCTCTCCGCAAATCGCCCGGAAATCGCGCGGAGCATAATTTTGGAGTTTTCCCGCCATATTTCTCAAGGAATGCTGCCGAATCGTTTTCCCGATGTCGGCGAAACGCCCGAATACAACACGGTTGACGCGACGCTCTGGTATTTCGAGGCGATTCGCTCGTTTGTCGAAAAAACCCGAGATTATGATTTTGTGCGGGAAAATCTTTATGAAAGCTTGTCCGATATTATTGCCTGGCATCTGCGCGGAACTCGTTTCAACATTCACGTTGACACCGACGGTTTGCTTTATGCGGGAGACGAGACTACGCAGCTAACCTGGATGGACGCGAAATCCGGCGAGACGGTTTTTACGCCGCGTTTCGGCAAAGCCGTTGAAATTCAAGCGCTCTGGTACAACGCTCTGCGCGTGATGGAAAATTTAGCCGCGCGTTTTGAAGACGAAGCCGAACGCGCGCAATACGCGGCGATGGCTGATTTAGCAGAACTGAGCTTTAACCAGAGTTTCTGGAACGAGCAGGAAGAATGTCTTTTCGATTGCATCAACGGCGGGCGCGACGCCTCTGTTCGTCCGAATCAGATTTTCGCCGTGAGCTTAAAACACGCGCTCATTACAGGCGAAAAAGCCCGAAAAGTAGTTGAAAAAGTCGAACGCGAATTGTTAACGCCGGTCGGTCTGCGCTCTCTTTCGCCGAAAGACGCGAATTATTGCCCGCGTTACGAAGGCGACGGTTTCCGGCGCGATTCGGCTTATCATCAAGGCACAATTTGGAGCTGGCTGGCTGGCGCGTTTTGGACTGCGCGCGGCAAAGTTTTTCCGACCGAGACGGAGAAATTTCAAGATTGGCTCGAAAACTTCAAAGTTCATTTGTCCGAAGCGGGCGTCGGACAAATCTCCGAGATTTTCGACGCCGAAAGTCCGCACACGCCGCGCGGTTGCATCGCTCAGGCTTGGAGCGTTGCCGAAATTTTACGAGCAGCAAGGGAATAAGAAAAATAGAGCAGATTTCAGTTAATTGATGCACAAAACAGAAGCTCGCGCGTCAGCAAGGGGGGAACTAACAGGTCAACTATTCCGCCCTTGCTGACGCGCGAGCTTCTGTTTGTATTGCATAATTCTGAAATTTGCTCTAGGAGACACAATTCTTTTAATGGCAATAACATATTTTTCACACCCGCGTGTGCAAAATTTAGACCCTTAGCGAGCCGCGGAATGCCCTAACTCCATAGTAAGATTGAGCGCCGCTGTGATACACGAATACATTGCCGTAGCGGAAATCACCAAAGAGGGCGCCGCCCAAGTTTCTAATGTCGGAAGGTGTTTTCACCCAGCTCGACGTTTTCGTATCAAAATTTCCGAGTTTCTGTAAGTCTCGATATTGTTCTTCCGTTAAAAGCTCAATGCCCATTGCAGCCGCCATATCAACGGCGTTATTTTCCGGTTTATGTTCTTTCCTTGCCTCCTGCGCTTCGCGGTCGTAACAAACGCTTCTGCGTCCTTTGGGACTTTCCGCCGAACAGTCATAAAAAATGTATTCGCCCGTTTTTTCATCAAACCCGACGACATCCGGTTCACCGCCGGTTCTTTCCATTTCACCCAGCGACCACAGTTTTTCAGTATTAGCTTCCAGCTTTGCTTGTACTTTAGCCCATTCAAGATTTTTATGGCGGTTTATGTTTTTCTCAAAACGGGCTTTCAATGCTCTGAGTAATTCTTCACGTTGTTCCGGTGACAACTCTTTTTTATTGCTATTCATTGTATTCATTTATTGTTCGACTGAAATGATTTTCTATTCTCAGGTCTGAAACGCGAAGCCTTAAGTGAGCAAAATATATTATTACCCTTTTAATCTCTTTTGTTTTAAACTCAGCGTCTCCGGCGTCTCGGCGGCGAAATAATTCTTAACCTGAATTCTCGCTAAAAAACGATCTACTTTTCAACCGGCGGCAAGTCTCGACCGCAATGCGGACAAACGGTTTCGCAGTCAACAATTTCCCTTCTTTTTCTGATTTCTTCGGCGAAACCGCTTGCCAAAATTCCGGCGGGCAAAGCGAAAATACCGACGCCCAAAAACGCGATCAATCCGGCGAGCAGTTTTCCGAGAGGCGTTACCGGGTAAACATCGCCGTACCCGACCGTTGTGAGCGTTGCAATTCCCCACCACATCGCCGCCGGAATGCTGGGAAATTTATCCGGCTGCGCTTCGTTTTCAAAGATGTAAATAAAGCTCGACGCAAACAAAAGCAGAGTTGCGACGGCAAGCGTAATCGTCAGTAATTCCTAGCGTTTTGACCAAATAACATCGTCCAGCTTATCCAGAGCTTCGACATAGCGATTCATTTTCAGCAGCCGGAATAAACGAAAGAGCCGAAGGATGCGAATAATTCGTAAATCGAAAGCGAAAAGGAGCGGCAGAAAGGCGGGTAAAATGGCAATCAAATCAATTATCGCCATCGGCGTCAAAGCAAACCGGATTCTGCCCGTTAACGGCTTGCTGAATTTCGGATTGTAAGTCGCCACCCACAGCCGCAATAAATACTCGATTGTAAAAACTCCGACCGAGAAAGCCTCAATTGATTGAAAAACCGCTCCGTATTTCTCGTTGTATTCGTCAACCGTTTCCAGTATCACCGCCGCGACATTGATTAAAATCAAAATCATCAAAAACGCGGCGACAATACGATCAATCAGCCCATTGTCATCCGTTTCCACGAGAATGTCGTAAAAACGATATTTAATTCGTTCGAGCATTTTGAGTGGCTAAAAGTAGTTTAGAAAACACTTTGCGCTCTTTGCGTTTTACCTTTGCGTCCTTTGCGGTTTAATTTTCTTCTTAACCGCAAAGGACGCAAAGGTTTTCGCAAAGGACGCAAAAAAATTTGAGTTGGATTAAGGTTTTAAATCACCCGGCTTTCCTGAATTTTGATATTCCTTCGAGCAAGCTCTTCGATAAATTTGGCGGGCGGAATGACCGATTCCTGAGGCATTGCGCCGCGATCGAGCGTATCCCCGCGCGCCATCATTTGCGCGACGATTGACGCCGGAAACGCCGTGGTTCGCATCATCGCCGTTAACTCCGTCGCCTCTTCGAAACGGTCAATGATGTCGTAACGCAAAATTTTGTCCTCGCCGTTCATTTCGCCTGTGAATTCGAGCCGGATTAAAACCAAATCCGGCTCATTGCGCGGCAGATGCCGGACAAGCCAATCGGACAAAAAGCGGCGCGGGACGACTTGTACTGTGTCGTTTGTCGCCGTCCGCACGGCAATCGGCGCGGAATCTGCTAATCCCAAATCAATCAGAGTTTTAAACCGCTCGCAATGCCCGCGATAACGAATCGTTTTGTAATCAAGCTCGCGCACGCGCCCGAGAAAAGTTTGCGGGAGAGTCGAAGTTCCACCCGAAGTTTGAAACGCTTCGAGCGGCGGAAAGCCACTAAACTCCAGCGATTCTGTTTCGGTCATTGATTCAACGTCGGTTATCTCGCCGTCGCGGATGACAATGGCGCGCTCGACGTATTCGTTAATCAAGCCTTCGATTGAAAAAACTAGCTGATAATCGAGCGGCGGTTTCGGATTCTGCGGCAAACCGCCGACGCGGATTTTGATCGAATCAACCGCATCGAACCGTTGCGCGCCGTGCATTGCCAAAACCGAAACCATTCCGGGCGCGAGACCGCAATCGGGAATAATATTGATTCCGGCTTGGCGCGCCGCCTGGTCGAGCGACAATTCCTGCGCGACGATGGTGTTATTGCCGCCCAAATCGCAGAAATTAACTCTCGCTTCGAGCGCGGCTTCCGCGAGCTGCATATTGTAAAAATACGGCACGCAGGAGATACAGGCGTCGTGACCGCGCATCAATTCGACGGCTTCGGCAAAATTTTCGACGTTGATTTCCTGCGGCGTGCATTTGCCGTTGCCTTCGAGCTTGGCAATAAAATTGGCGAGCGGAAAATCCGAATCCGCAACCGTAATTTCGCTGACATCCGGCGAATTATGCGCGAGGTCGTGAACCGCGCCGCGCCCCATTTTGCCCGCTCCGAGAACTAAAATTTTCATACCTTGTGTTCGCGCGTCATTCCACTCATCATCCCGACAATGCCGGTTATAAGTCCGACTATGAACAAAATCATTGCCACAGACCAAAGCGCGGTTGCCGTCAGCGACGGAATAAAATAAGTAATAATCCCATCAACAAACGGAAATGCAATAATCGCCAAACCGATGCCGGACAGGAAAAATCCGACTGCGGCAATCTTTAAAGCCGCATTGGTTTTCTGCGAACGCCCGCCCGCGTCGCCGAGCTTGCTCGAAGAATAGCTGTAGCTCGAATAAATCGCCAGACCGAACAGCAGCCAAGATCCGAACCGGCTCCAATTCGTAATGCCCAGCTCGGTCATCAAATATGTGCAGCACATTACGCCCAAAACCGGAATCAGCGTCAGCCGTTTAACGACGCATAAAACCGTCATTAAAATCGAGAAAAGCAGAAAAACGATAAACGGAATTTTGTGCGAAAACGCGCTAAGCCACGTTTCGTTTTTTTCTGCATCCGGCACAACGGTCACCAAATCACGAAACGCCGTCGGATTAAAATATAAAAGCACCGCGATTACAATAATAAAAAGCGCGGGCGCGACGAAACGCGAATCAATGTAAGGGACATAACGGTCTTCGCGCCCGAATTCCTCGTCTTTCATCAAAATCCCGGCGCAAACGAGCGTAAACGCGAACAGCGTTCCGATCACGCCCAAATCCGTGACTTCGGTCAAATTCATAAAAAGCGCTGGAATCGCTACGACAAGACCGGTGATAATCGTCGAAAACCAAGGCGTTTTAAAACGCGGGTGAATCGAAGAAAAAATCTTGGGCAGCAAACCGTCGCGGCTCATCGCCATCCAGAGACGCGGCTGACCGAGTTGGAAAACCAGAAAAACCGTAGCCAGCGCGATCACCGCACTGACGGCGATAATCCCGGAAACCCACGGCGCGCGTTCGCGGAAAACAAACGCCAGCGGATCGCCGACGTTTAAGTTCGTGTAGCTTTCCATTCCTGTCAAAACCAGCGCCAGCGCGACATACAAAACCGTGCAAATTATGAGCGAATAAATCATCGCGCGCGGTAAATCGCGGCGCGGATTTTCGCATTCTTCCGCCGTGGTCGAAAGCGCGTCAAAACCGATGTAAGCGAAAAAGACAGCCGCCACGCTCGCCATCACGCCGGAAAATCCGTTCGGCGCAAACGGCACCCAATTTCCCGGATTGATATAGAAAAATCCGAGAAAAATGACCAGCAAAATAACGGCGATTTTCAAAAGCGTCATAATATTGCTGGCAAACTTTGATTCGCGGATTCCGATATAAACCAAAGCGGTGATGAGAAAAGTAATCATCAAAGCGGGAAAATCGGCGATGATTCGCCAATCGCCGAGCATCGGCGCGGTCGTCCATGCTTCATAAGCCTCGATTGTCCCGGTCGTTAGTTTGTCGGAAATCAAAGCCAAATCGTCGCCTCTCATTTTGGAAAGCGCGTCAAGCGTCTGACCTTGCGCGAGTGCGCCCGCCACGGCTTCCTGATTATCTGCAAAACCGCGCGACGCGCTGACATAATCCATTGTCAGATAAGCGGGAATTTTCAACCCATAGCTCGACAGCAGGCGTGTAAAATAATCGCTCCAGGAAATAGCGACGGCGATGTTGCCGATGGCGTATTCGACAATCAAATCCCAACCGATAATCCACGCGAAAAACTCTCCGAACGAAGCGTAAGCGTATGTATAAGCCGAACCTGCGACGGGAATCCGCGATGCAAATTCGGCGTAACAAAGCGCGGAAAAAGCGCAGGCAATGGCGGTAAAGATAAACAGAAAAATCACCGCCGGACCGCCGCGATGGGACGCGCCGCCGATCATTGCAAAAATGCCCGCGCCGATCACGGCGGCAATTCCCATTAAGGTTAAATCGCGCAATTTTAAAGTGCGGCGCAGATGCGCGTTATCGCCCGCAACGGTTTCGGCGTCAGAAAAACCGGCTTCGGCATCGGCTTGAATCTGGCTGATGGATTTTTTACGAAACAAATCTGCAAAACTCATAAAATATCTCGCATTATAATTTTAAAACAGAGGCTTCCGGCGGCAAAGTTTGACACGGAATGCCCGTGTTTGGCAACCGGAAATTAATTCGAGCGAAAAAATATAAGTAGTCGAGAAAATAAATTTAAAGACTTTTTACCACAGATGGACACAGATAAAAGATGGATGTTTTTTGATTAAGAGGATTTGATTTCTTCATCTTTCATTCATCCGTTTTTAAATCTGTGTCTATCTGTGGTGATTTCTACCGATTTATTTTGCCCGGTTTCTTAAAACTAAAAAACGTATTTCAGATTAATTGCTTAAAATGAGTTTCGGCAATTTTAGTTCGGATTATGAAAAAAGAATTTTATCTGATCAGCGATTTGCATTTCGGAGGCGACGGGCAACTGCAAATCTGCGATTTTACGGAAGAACTGGTGGCTTTTTTACAGGAACTGGAGCTTAAAAACAATGAAACTGAATTGATCATCGCGGGCGACACATTCGGTTTTTGGGAACTGACAACAATCGAAGGCGTGGGGCAATTGGATGAAATAATCAAACATCACTCCGCAATTTTCGAGCAATTAAAACGTGCGGGCGAAAAAATTCAAATTACGATGATGGTCGGCAATCACGATTACGATTTGGCTTGCGATCCTTTGTATGCCGTAAAACTCCGCGAATATAATATAAATCTCGACACGTCGCTCGCGCTCGTGCGCGAGCTGGCGGGAAGAAAAATCTGGATTGAACACGGGCAGCAAATTGATCCGTTTAACGCTGCGGCGGCTTACGGAAATCCGTACGCATTGCCCGCCGGTTTTTTCATCACCAAAAGTTTTGTCAGCGGAGCCAGCTTGCTTTCGGTTTTCGGAGCCAGCGACTGGCTCAAGGACATTCGCTCGGTTGACGTGCGAAGCATTCCCGATTGGCTCGTTTCAAACTATTTTTATAACGAAATGAACATCATTTTGCGCTGGCTTTTATTGCCGTTTTTGCTTTTGCTGACTGTGACGGCTTTTGCTCTGATCGGACAATTGCTGAAAATTCTGGGCATCTTCGATGTCAATTATCTGCTCGATAATCCATTAACGCGGGCTTTGGGTATATTCGGCGATGTTCTGCGCTGGATTATGACCGCAAGTATGTTCGTCTGGTTTTTCATTTTGATGGTTTCGGTTCCGCTTTATTTTATTTACCGCGACGTACGCTACACGCTTTCGCGTTTTCAAGTTTTTCCGCCCTACAAATCGGCTCCGACGAACGAAGCAAACAACATTTATCTCGACCATGCGAGAAAAATTTTCAAAGCAGAATCAGATGTCTGCGCTTATGTTTTCGGTCACACTCACGAAGCATTTTTGGTCGAGGACGAAGGCAATCGCGCAATTATCAACACAGGAACGTGGCTAAAAATTCTCCGCCGCGTCACAGTTCGTTTCGGCTTGCTCCCGGCAGTTTATTTTCCGACTTTCAGACTCAATTATTTTAAATTTTCTGAGGAAAACAACCGGGTTGTTATTGATTACGTTGAAATACCGAAAGAACCGACGGAAAAGCTAACATTGCTTCAGCGTTTTTTGGTCATCGGCAGAAAACCGGAAGCAGGAAAATTAATTCCGAGAAGAACTGTTCTGTAATTGCCTGTTCTTTTTTAAGCAAATCTAAGCACCGTTGCAAAATAAAAGAACTATCAACTATCCACTATTAACTATCAACTGTTTTCCAATGCAAAACAGTTGATAGTTAATAGTGGATAGTTGATAGTTTCATCTTTATTTTACGCTAGTGTTTATTTGCTTCGTTCACGCAAAACTTCTGAAACATCTTCCAAAGTAAAACCGCGTGAAGCAAGCAAAACGAGCAAATGATATGCGAGATCGGCGGCTTCGTTTAAAAATAAATCGTCGTTTTCGCCCTGCGCTTCAATCACCAATTCGACGGCTTCCTCGCCGACTTTCTGGCTGATTTTCTTTGCGCCTTTGGAAAAAAGCTTTGCGGTGTAAGATTCTTCGGGCGATTGATTTTTGCGCTGCCAGATCGTTTTTTCGAGTTCAAACAAAAAATCCGATGCAATGTTTTTTTCCTCAAAACAAGTGTCCGCGCCCGTATGACAGACCGCACCTGCCGGAATCGCCTTAATCAAAATCGCGTCCGCATCGCAATCGAGCAGAATTTCTTTGACAAACAAAAAATTCCCGCTCGTTTCGCCTTTCGTCCAAAGTTTTTGGCGCGAACGGCTGAAAAACGTGACGCGGTTTTCCGCTCCG
This sequence comes from Pyrinomonadaceae bacterium, assembly GCA_036400075.1. Lineage (GTDB taxonomy): Bacteria > Acidobacteriota > Blastocatellia > Pyrinomonadales > Pyrinomonadaceae > JALZCH01. The sequence continues at coordinate 13,579 of DASWLV010000239.1, read as the reverse complement.
GTTTTTTCAAACGCTTCGGCGTTCATATAGCCGAGCATCAAAATTTTTCCGGTTTCAAAATCCTGAATAATCGCAGGCGCTAGATTGTCCGCAAATTTAGCGAAATTAACTTTCATATTGATTTTCAAATTGAATCACTAAACCAAAGTGCGAGGCAAACTCGAAAACAAAAGAAAAAAGCCCGCGAATAACGCGAATCTTCACGAATTTATTTTTTATTCGTGAAGATTCGCGTTATTCGCGGGCAAAATTTTGCCGCCGAATTTAAGCGGCTTCTTTTTGCGCCGGAAATAACTCAATCTGGTTTGATTTGGCTCTCCCTTTTTTGCCGACGGGCTGACCGACAATTCGAATTAAATACTCTTTTATCGAACTGCGCTGATCGGTATCAAAACAACGCGGTGCGCGTTTTGTCGGCAAATTGATTGCCGTTCCCTCTTCTCCATTTTGCGTTTCGTTCAAATAAAAACAAATCCGGTAAACTCCAAGATGCGCCTCGACATTTGCTTCGGGCGAGCGCAGCAAAATTCTTTCGCCAAAGCTCGTCGCCCGCTTTGAAACCGGCTGAAAAAGAAAATCATCAACCAACACTCTTCTAATCAACTCCTGCGCCGACGCTTGTTTTCGCTCCTTCACTTCAACAGCTTTCACTATTTCAACAACTTCCGCAATTTTTTCTTTCTTCTTTCTCATCTCACACTCCGAACTCTGTTTTATACGTGAAACATTGTATCATATTTCTTTTTCATAAATCACGCAAAAACGCAGCAGAAATCGAAGTAAAATGAAATTTTAACGAACCGTTATTTTTTGCTGTCGAAGATAATCTTTGAGAGCGGAAATTTGAATTTCCTGAAAATGAAAAATCGAAGCCGCCAGCCCGGCGTCAGCTTTGCCATCGGTAAAAACTTCGGCAAAATGTTCGATTTTGCCCGCTCCGCCCGAAGCGATAACCGGAATGCTGACAATTTCGGCGACTTGGCGGGTTAATTCGACGGCAAATCCGTTGCGCGTTCCGTCATGCCGCATCGAAGTCAGCAAAATCTCGCCCGCGCCCAAATCAACCGTTCGACGAGACCAATCAAAAACATTTAAATCCGTAGCGACGCGCCCGCCGTTCAAGAAAACACGCCATTCGTTTTCCACCAGATTCGCGTCAATCGCCACAATAATGCATTGCGAACCGAAATTGAGCGCGGCTTGCTCAATCAAACCCGGGTTTTTAACGGCAGCCGTGTTGATTGAAACTTTGTCCGCACCCGCCGCGAGCAAAATTTCGATGTCTGCAATCTCGTTGATTCCACCGCCGACCGTAAACGGAATGTTGATTTCCGCCGCAACCCGTTTCACTAGGGATGAAAGCGTCCGGCGTTTTTCATTTGTCGCCGTAATGTCCAAGAAAACAAGCTCGTCCGCGCCTTCAGCCGCATAACGAGCCGCGAGTTCAACGGCGTCGCCCGCATCGCGGAGATTGACGAAATTTGTTCCCTTTACCGTTCGCCCGTCTTTTACGTCAAGGCACGGAACGATTCGTTTAGCCAGCATTTTTGGTGTAATTGCTTAAATCTTCGAGCGTGATTTTGCCTTCGTAAATCGCTTTGCCGACAATCGCCGCATTGCAGCCTGCTTTTTCAAGCGCGTCGAAATCTTCAATTCGACTGACGCCGCCGCTGGCGATTAGTTTTAAATCCGGCAGCGCATCGCTGATTTCCGCGTAAATTTCCGCGCTTGCGCCTTGCAAAAGTCCGTCTTTGGCGATGTCGGTGCAAAACGCTTGTCGAATTCCTTTCCCAAACCATTCGCGCAAAAACGAAATTAATTCGATTTCAGTCGCAGTTTGCCATCCATTAATGGCGATTTTTTTATCTTTTACATCAGCGCCGAGCAGAATTTTGTCGCCGCCAAATTTGGCAATAAACCCTTCCAAAACTTCCGGCGATTTGACGGCAATGCTGCCGACCGAAATCAATTTCGCGCCGGCATCGAAAACAGTTTCAGCGTCTATTCGCGTTTTGATTCCGCCGCCGTAATCAATAATCAAATCGGTGTTTGCGGCAATCTTTTCCAAAACGGCAAGGTTTACTACTTTGCCGCTCCGCGCGCCGTCTAAATCAACGATGTGCAAACGGCGAACGCCCGCGTCTTCAAATTGTCGGGCAACATCCAAAGGATTTTCGCTGTAAACAGTTTTTTGCGAAAAATCTCCTTGCGCGAGCCTGACGGCTTTGCCTTCGATCACGTCAATCGCCGGAATAATTTCAATCATCGCTGCGATTTGCTTCGTCTGCGGAGTGCAAATCTTCGCTCGCCAGATGATGGATCCTGCCGGTTTCGACATTAAATTCGCCTTCGCTTCTGGTCACAGGATCGCCGGTTAAAATGCCGCCGATAATTTCCAGCTCACCTAAAATTTGCTGCCCGATTCCTTCCGCCGTTTCGGTCGTTTCGTCTTTTACAATTTTGTTTTTGTCTTCCATTTTTATAATTTCAAAAAGTTCTCTAAAATCTTTTCTCCAACCGCGCCTGATTTTTCGGTGTGAAACTGCACGCCGTAAAAATTCTGATAATTAATCGCTGCGCTAAACGGTTCGATGTAATCGCAAGCCGCAATCGTCGCCGGATTTTCCGGCACAAAATAGCTGTGAACAAAATAAACAAACGAGTTTTCCGGCACACCTTCAAAAAGTTTTGATTGAACATTGCCGATTTGATTCCAGCCGATGTGTGGCACTTTTTCTTTTTCGCTCTCAAATTTCTTCACCCGAAACGGAATGATTCCCAAACATTGAGTTTCGTTTTCTTCGGAAAACTCGCCTAAAAGCTGCATTCCCAGACATACGCCCAAAACCGGCTGCCGCAAATTTTTAATTGTTGCGTCCAAGCCTTTTTCCCGCAAATATCGCATCGCGGTCGAAGCTTCACCGACGCCCGGAAAAATCACTTTATCCGCCGTTTGCAATTCTTCCGCGCTGTCAGTCAAGATCGGCTCAACGCCCAGACGATTCAAAGCGTTTTTCACCGATTCGACATTTCCGGCGTTGTATTTAACGATGGCAATCTTCATTCAGTTATCAGTTATTAGTTATCAGTTATCAGGATTGTTGACTGATAACTGATAACTAATAACTGTCAAAGGCTTCCTTTTGTCGAAGGCAGCGCGGTTGAATTAATATCGCGCCGCACAGCCATTTTTATTGCTTTAGCGAAGGCTTTAAAAATGCTTTCAATTTTGTGATGCTCGTTTGTGCCTTCCGCTTTTACATTCAGATTGCAGCGCGCGTTGTCGGTGAACGATTTGAAAAAATGCGAAAACAATTCCGTTGGCACGTCGCCGATTTTTTCGCGTCGAAATTCGGCTTCCCAAACGAGCCAGTTGCGCCCGCCGAAATCAATTACCACTTGCGCCAGACAATCGTCCATCGGCAAACAAAATCCGTACCGCTCGATTCCGCGTTTGTCCTTCAAAGCCTCGTCAAACGCCTGCCCCAAAGTTATCGCCGTGTCTTCGACCGTGTGATGCTCGTCAATATGCAAATCGCCTGTGGCTTCAATTTTCAAATCAATCGAACCATGTCTGGCGATTTGTTCGAGCATATGATCGAGAAAATTCAAGCCTGTTTTAACTTCGGCTTTTCCTGTTCCGTCAAGATTTAATTCAACAAAAATGTCGGTTTCATTAGTTTTGCGATGTTTTGAAACGCGGCGCGCGGGCAATTTCAAAAACTCGTAAATCTGCCGCCAATCATCGGCGACCAGCGCGATTTCGTTTTTCAGTTCTTCCGCCGAATCGTAATTTTTGAGAAAAATCGCCCGCGCCCCCAAATTTCTCGCCAGCAAAACATCGGTCAAACGGTCGCCGATGACAAACGAATTTTTCAGATCGTATTCGGGCGAAAAATATTTGCCGAGCATCGCCGTTCCGGGTTTGCGCGTCGGGAGATTTTCGTGCGGAAACGAGCGGTCAATGCAGACTTCCGAGAAGTGAATTCCCTCATTTTCGAGCATCTGCATGATAAATTCCTGCACCGGAAAAAACCTTTCTTCCGGCATCGAATCCGTTCCAAGTCCGTCCTGATTTGTCACCATCACGAGTTCGTAATCAAGCTCGCGCGCGATTTTGCCCAGAAAAGTAATCACATTCGGCACAAATCTCAGCACGTCGAAACTGTCCACCTGAAACGTATCGGGCGGTTCGTGAACGATTGTTCCGTCTCGATCAATAAATAAAACCTTTTTCATCAGTTATCAGTTATCAGTTATCAGTTATCAGTTATTTTCGTAACTGCTAAGAACCGATAATAAAGTTCTGTTTTCTTCCGGTGTTCCGATTGTAATTCGCAGACAGCCTTCGCAAAGCTCGACGTTTGTGCGATTGCGGACGACGATTTTTTGCTCGACCAAATATTTATAAATCGGGTTTGCATCCGAAGTTTTAATTAAAAGAAAATTGGCATCGCTTGGATAAATGCGCGTGACAAACGAAAACTTTTGTAATTCTGCGGCTAAAAGCTCACGCTGCCGCACAATTTCCGCCACGAATTTTTCAACTTCCGCCTTTTTATCCAAAGCCGCGAGCAAAGTTTCCTGCGCGATTTGCGAGACGTTGTACGGCGGTTTGACTTTGTTCAAAAGCTTAATAATTTCGGCGTTTGCAAAAGCTATCCCGACGCGCAAGCCCGCCAAGCCCCAGGATTTTGAAAACGTCTGCAAAACTACGAGATTCGGGAAATTTCTGATTTTATTTACAAACGAAGGCTTTTCGGAAAAATCTTCATAAGCTTCGTCAACAACAACGATTCCGCCGAAGTTTTTGAGAATTTTCAAAACCTCCTTTTCGTCCAAACTGTTTCCGGTCGGATTGTTCGGCGAGCAAAGAAAAATCAGCTTTGTGTTTTCCGAAACGGCGTCCAAAACTTTTTCCGCCGAAAGCTCAAAATCCGGCGAGAGCAAAACCTTTTTCACTCGAACATCATTAATGTTTGCCGAAACTTCGTACATTCCGTAAGTCGGCGGCGTCGTAATAATTTCATCGTTTCCCGGCTGGCAAAAAACGCGAAACAGCAAATCAATCGCTTCGTCGCTGCCGTTTCCGATGAAAATTTGTTCGAGCGACAAATCGCGCCAACCACTGATTCGCTCTTTGATTTTCGTTTGCAGCGGGTCTGGATAACGATTAAACGATTTTTCGGTCGGCGAACCGAAACTGTTTTCATTGGCGTCGAGAAAAATCTCCGCTGCGCCCGCAAACTCTTTGCGGGCGGACGAATAAGGCACGAGATTTTTGACGTTTTCCCGCACTAACTTGTCGAGGTTAAACGTCATCGCTTGATTTCGGCGAGCTGATCGGCAATTCCCGAATGCTGCATAACCGCTGAGTGCGAATTTTCGAGCGCGAGCGTGTATTTTCGGGCAAAATCATTCTCCGCGTCGCCCTTCATCAGCATTTCCCGGATTTGGTCGCCGAAAATATAGACAATTTCATCCGTCATAGGCTCGTCGGCGTCAAAAGCCTCGTCAATTTCGACAATCAAACCGGACAAAATCCGCAGCCAAGCGAAATGCGGATCGTCCAGCACTAACCGTAAATAAACGCCGGTGCTGGCGATTTGCCCGTTGACGGCTTCGTAATTCGCTTTTTGGTGTTCGAGCAAAGTTTTGTGCAGTTTCAGCAAATCGTTGCGCACCGCTTTTAATTTCAAAGCGAGCGGCGTGTTGTTCTGATTTTTTCTTAATAAAGTCATTTCTTTTCAAACCGCAGCTTTCCCGCATAATTCTTTCAACCGCAAAGTGACGGCGTTTTTGTGCGCTTCCAAGCCTTCAGCAGCCGCCATCGTTTCAATTGTCGCGCCGAGATTTTTGATGCCTTCAGCCGAAAGTTTTTGAAACGTGATTTTTTTGACGAAACTGTCAACCGAAACTCCCGAAAACGTTCGCGCCGCGCCGTTTGTCGGCAAAGTATGATTTGTGCCGGAAGCGTAATCGCCCGCCGATTCACACGAATAATTTCCCAGAAAAACCGAACCGGCATTGACGACTTTTGCCGCAATTTCTTCGTCGTTTTGACAAGCTAAAATCAAATGCTCCGGCGCGTATTCATTTAAAAGCTCAATTGCCTCGTCCGTGTTTTTAACCAAAACCGCGCGGCTGTTTTCCAATGCCTGCGCGGTCAAATCGCGGCGCGGCAAACGATTTAACTGGCTTTCCAATTCCCGCAAAACCGGCTCGATCATTTTTTCTTCAGTTGTGACAAGTAAAACTTGACTGTCCGCGCCGTGTTCGGCTTGCGAAAGCAAATCGGCTGCGACAAACGCCGGAACAGCCGTATCGTCAGCCAAAATTGCCACTTCCGAAGGTCCTGCGGGCATATCAAGAGCGATGCCTTCACGCGCGACCATTTGTTTCGCTGCGGTGACAAACTGATTTCCGGGACCGAATATTTTATACACCTGCGGAACGGTTTCTGTTCCGTAAGCCATCGCCGCAATCGCCTGAACTCCGCCGACCTTGAAAACTTTCGTCGCTCCGCAAACCTGTGCTGCAAACAAAATCGCCGGATGAATTTTGCTTGTCGAATCCGGCGGCGAACACAAAACGATTTCGCCGCAACCCGCAATGCGCGCCGGAGTGGCGAGCATCAAAACCGTGGAAAAAAGCGGCGCGGTTCCGCCCGGAATGTATAGCCCTACTCGTTCAATCGCGCGCGATTCACGCCAGCAAACGACGCCCGGCGTGGTTTCGATTCTTTCAGGCTTCTCAATATGCGAGCGATGAAAAATTTCGAGATTTTCTTTAGCGTGCAATATTGCCTGTTTTAATTCGCCTGAAATCAAGCTTTCAGCTTCCTCAAACTCGCTTACGGAGACGGCGAAATCTTCGATTTCGGCTTTGTCGAATTTCGCAGTGTAATGCCGCAAAGCAGCGTCGCCGTTTAATTTTACGTCGTCCAAAATGTTGAAAACGATTAATTCCAGACTCGCTGTTTCAAATGTCGGGCGCGCGATAATATCTTTCCATTCTGACTTTTCGGGATAACGAATAACTTGCATTAAAACGGAGAACTGAGAACGGAGAATGGAGAACGAAAGAATCAATATTCTCCGTTCTTAGTTCTCACCTCTCAGTTTTCATTTATTTTATCATCTGCTCAATCGAAAGCACGAGAATTCCTTCGGCTCCGGCGGCTTTGAGATTCTCGACAATTTCCCAAAAATCGTTTTCTTCAACGACTGAGTGAACCGAACTCCAGCCTTCGATGGCAAGCGGCAAAACCGTGGGGCTTTTCATTCCCGGCAGGAGAGAAATTACTTTATCAAGCTGCGCATTCGGCGCGTTGAGCAAAATATAACGGTTGTTTTTCGCCGCTTTGACGGCTTTAATGCGAAAGAGCAGTTTGTCCAAAATCGCCTGCAAATTTCCCGGAAGATTTTCGCGCGAAACTAAAACGGCTTCGGATTGAAGAACGGTTTCAACTTCCCGCAAACCGTTGGTAAAAAGCGTGCTGCCCGAACTGACAAGATCGCAAATCGCCTCCGCCAGACCGATACCCGGCGCGATTTCGACCGAACCGCTAATCGTGTGAATTTCCGCCTCGATTGATTTGTTTTTGAGAAATTCGCCCAAAATTCGCGGATAGCTTGTAGCGATTCGTTTCCCCTTTAAATCAGAGGTTTTGTCATAACGAAAACTGCGCAGAACGGCGAGCGAAAGACGGCATTTGCCGAAACCCAGTTTTTCGATTGTCTGTAGATTTTTGGTTCCGGCTTCGAGCAAAACATTTTCGCCGACAATGCCGATGTCTGCGACCGAATCGGCGACGTATTCGGGAATGTCGTCGTCGCGCAGAAAGAAAATTTCGAGCGGAAAATTTTCGGCTTCAGCTTTCAGTTTTCCCAATCCGCTTTGAAAATGCACGCCGCATTCCTTAAGCATTTTTACCGAGTCGTCGCTCAAACGACCGGATTTTTGAATCGCAATTTTGAGTTTTTCGCTCACAAAATTTTCGTTAAAGTTTGCCAGCGCCAAAGTTGAAACGAATTCGTTTCAACTTTGGCGCTGGCGACAAAACAGTTCGTTTAATTTAGTTTAGCGGTTTTACAAAGATTGATTCAACCGATAAAAACCGCCCGGAAAAGTTGACTTTAACTATCAACTGTCAATTATTAACTATCAACTGTTTGTCATTGCAAAATAGTTGATAGTTGAAAGTTTCCGGTTAATAGTTTCGCCGCTTCACTCTTGCGGTTATTTTTCGGCGACTGCAAACCGTTGATTTTTAAAGTCGAAACGGCTCGCGTTTTTAAATCAACTACACGAATCGAATGATTATTCGTGTCTGAAACAAACAGTTTTCCGTTTGCCGCGCTGATTCCGCCGGGTTCGTAAAAAGCGGCTTTCAAGCTGTTTTCTCCGCCCGGTTTTCCGTTTCCGACGAATGTTCGCACGGCGCGCCAGGTTGGATTTAGAATTTTTATTTTATGATTGTAAGTATCGGCAATAAAAATATTTTTGCCTGAAAAAACAATGCCGAGCGGATGCTGCAAACGCGCTTCGTCGCCTGTGCCGTCCGTGTCGCCGAACTCGAATAAATCTCCGCCGACTAAAGTTTTGACCGCTTTTATCTTTAAATCAATTGCTCGAATAATGTTCGATTCGCTGTCAGCGACATACAAAAATCTCCCGTCAAAGGCTAAGCCGGAAGGCTGCGCAAAAGCCGATTTGGTCAGGCTGCCGTCTTCGCGCGCTTCTCGTCCCGAACCGGCAAACACGCCGATTTCGTTTTTGGTTAAATCCATTCGCCAAATTTGATGATTGCCCGCCATCGCAACGAATAATTCGCGCCCGACTAGCTGCAAATCCCAAGGAGAGTTGAGCGCCGTCGAACGCGCTTTGCCGGCAGGCTGAAAATGTCCCTGCTCGCCGGTTCCGGCGATTGTTTCGACAGTTTTGGTTTCAAAATTAACGAGTCGAATCGCGTGATTTCCGGTATCGGCGACATAAAGATTTGCGCCGTCAAAAGCCAAGCCCTGCGGCTTGCGAAACGTCGCCGTTTCAAAACTTCCGTCCGTAAAACCGGCGTTTCCGTTTCCGATTGTTTGCAAGAGCGCGCCGTCAAGCGCGGCGACGACGATTCGGTTGTGATTTGAATCGGCGATAAAAAGACGACTCGCCTTGGCGTCAGCCAAAACCTTGCCGGGGAAAAGCAGCGGCGAATCGGAGAGCTTTGATAATTCGGTTTTAAATTCCAAAGGCTTTTCGTTTATTTTGCCGCTAAAATCGTTGATTGTTTTTTGAATTCTCTCGTCCAGCCCGCGAAACTGCCCTTCGCCGACTGCAACACCGACCACGTTTCCCGCCGGATCAATCAAAACCTGCGTCGGGTAAGCCTCGACGCCGTAACGATTCCAGATTTTAAAATCCGCGTCGTTGACGACAGGATGCTCAAGCTCGTAGCGCAAAATTATCCGGCGGATATTTTCCGTGTCGCGCTCGTTGTCGAATTTGCCCGAATGCACGCCGATCACGACGAGTTCGTTTTTATATTTGGCTTCGAGCTTTTTGAGGTCTGGAATGATATGAATGCAGTTGATGCAGCCGTAGGTCCAGAAATCCAGCAGCACGATTTTGCCGCGCAGCTCGGCGAGCGTCAAAGGCTTATCGGTATTGAGCCAGCCTGTTGCGCCCGTAAATTCCGGCGCGGCGGTTTTTTGAGCTTCGACTCCGGCGACGAGAAAAAGAGAAAAAGCGAGTAAAATGAATTTCTTCCAAAACATAGTTTTTGTCCAAACCTATATAATCAATATTTTCGATAATAATTTCGATTCAACAAATCTACGTTTCGCGCGACGCAAAGAGTTTGGCTTAACTAAAAGAAAATGCCCGCGAAAGACTTGAATCAAACGAAAACGATTTGATTCTTCAGTTTCTTTCGCGGGCATTTATTTAAATTTACTTCTTTACCACTGAACCGAGCCTTCTTTGTTCGTATCAATTTTGGCGAGGTCAACGCCTTCGTCGAAAAAGAAGATTTTCATTTGATCGAACAAAAAAGTGTGCGTGTCGGGATTAGAAACGTCCAACCCGAAATGATTAATTAATTGCTGCTGTTTTTGCACCCATTCGCGCCAGCAATCGGCGCAAACTTCCGTCCCGACGCGCTGACCGAGTTCGGTCGGAATCGGCGCGTAACCGAGCGGCGCGGCGGAGCGCCCGCATCGAGCGCATTTAAAATTATTACCTGAAAATATTCCCATCTTTTTTCCTCGTAAATCGTAAATCGTAAACCGTAAATAGTATTTTATCAAAACGAACCCACTATTTACGATTCACTTTCTTTTATTGCCGCCAAAATGTCGTCGTCTTTCGGGCGCATAATGCTTAAAGCCTGCACTTTGCGATAACAAATAACGCCTTTTTTATCAATCACGAAAACGGCGCGCGCCGACCGATTCGGAAGCCACGATTTGACGCCGAACAATTTGATAACTTCGCCGCGCTCGTCGGCGAGAAGCCGGAGCGGTAATTGATGTTTTGCGGCGAAATTTTCGTGCGATTGAACGGAATCGGTCGAAATGCCCACAACTTCGGCGCCCGTCGCCTGGTAATCCGACCAATGATCGCGCACAGAGCAAAGCTGGCTCGTGCAAACTGGCGTGTTGTCGCCGGGATAAAACAACAAAACAACGGTTTTTCCGCGCTGTTCCGACAAACGCCAGCTCGCTCCGGCGGCGTCTTTTAGTTCAAAATCCGGCGCGGCGTCACCGACCTGAGTTTCGTTTTTTTTGTTCATCTGATTTTAAATTAAAACAAATCGCCCGAAAATGAAAAAGCCGCTTCAACGGAAGCGGCTGTAAATAAAGTTTTGATAAAATTCAGTTTTTAACTATCTGCCCAAAACCGTTAAATGAACCTTGCGGCGACCAAACCGAGCCGCTTCGGAAGAATTTGGAACCCACAGGTCAATTTTGCGCCCCTTAATCACGCCGCCCGTGTCGGCGACCGTATAAGTTCCGCTCCAAGCTCCGGCGCTGATTAATACGCGCGTGCCGAGCGGCAAAACGCGCGGATCGGCGGCGATGATTCCGCGTCGCACGCCCGAACCGCTTGCAGTTCTTCCCTTTAGGCAATAAGCCGTTGCGCTATAAGCCCCGGCGGCGGCGGAACCGCTTTTAAAAACACCGACAGATTTGCTTGCCGAAACGGTTTCGGTTTTCAGATTTTCTTTACTATTTTTGATTTTAACGGGTTGGATTTTTGAAGATTTGTCTTCGGTGATTGATTTTACGAAAGTCGCTCCTGTTGTTGAAGCCTTTGCTTCGATTTTTGCGATTTCGCCGTTTAATGTTTGCGCGAATTCTCTTTGAGGGAATTGCAATGCAGCTAAAACTGCAAAAGTAATTGTCAGAAAAACAAAGTTTCTGGTCGTTTTCACTATTGGGTTGCTCCTTTTCGGTTTATTGAACTTCCAACGACGCGATCCAATACAGGAAACGGCTAAAAAAGCAGTTTGCAACTTCGGCTCATAGGAAGTTAATCGGGTCAGCCAAAGCCAGACTCTTAAAAAACGAAGAAGTCTCTGATTGTCGTGTCGAGATTAGGAATGTACCCCGCGAACCGTTCCAGTCCACAAAATACTTTTTGAAGGTACCACAACTAATTGGGCTGTGTCCAGCGCGCTCCATCCATTTTTTTGCAAGTGGGTGATTAATGACAGCTTCCGGTCTCCAAATTTATGAATAAAATACGTACTATCTACTAATTGTGGAAACGAATTTTTATAGACTAAATTCACTGTTTTCGCGTATTATTCGCAAGCGTCGCCGCCGGATGGCAGCAGCAAAAAAAATGACAAAAAATTTGGAAGCAGAACGAAGAATTAGCTCGCGGTTTGTCGTTTCCCTGCCGATTAAAGTCGAATGGACGGATGAAACGGGAAGCAGCGTGCTGGAAGAAGGAATGACGGAAAACGTCGGCGTTGACGGAACTCTGGTGCATTTGCCCAAACGTCTGCCGCGCGTCGGCACCAAAGTGCAGCTCGCTATCTTTAAAGTCGAGGGAAAAGGGCAAATTGCCGTCGCCGAAGCCGAAGTTTTGCGGCTCGAACGCAACGCTGCGCATCCGCAGGTCGCGCTACGGCTGGTTGATTCGCTCGACGATTGGCGCGCGAGGGTTTTCGAGAACGAAGACGTGAGAATCGCCGCCGCAGGCACACCCGATGAATTTGACGATTAAAATCGCCAGCCAATTATGATTGATAAGCCGGAGCAGCGAGCCGCAGACGAAACAAACGACACGACGGATCTTTCGCCGCTCGAACAAGCCGAGTTTAATCCATCGGTGCGCGCAATTACGCGCATTGTCGTGACGATTCTGGGGATTTTGCTGATCGTTTTGATTCTCGGCTTCATGGTTTACTGGTTGAGCGGATTGATTTTGCTCATCGTTTTGGCGATTTTCTTTGCTTATCTGGTCGCACCGCTGATCGAAATGATTCAGCGTCCGTTTGTGGAACGCAACGCGGCTCGTTGGATGCCGCGCTCGCTCGCAATCGGAATCACTTATCTTTTTATTTTTGCGGTTTTATGGGCGTCGGCGGCTTATCTTTTTCCCCTTATCAGCGAACAGGTAACGCAGTTCGCGCAGCAAGCGCCGACCTACGCGGAAACGATTCGCACGCGCTTTGATGAAATCAACCGGCGTTATCAGCGTCTAGGGATTCCGCCAGCGATCAGACAGGAATTGCAGGATGGCGTTACCAGAGTCGCATCGTCAATGGGCGAATATGCGACGGCTGAAATCGGAAATATTTTGCTCAGCTCAGTGACATTTTTGCCTTGGCTGGTTTTAATTCCGATTCTCGGTTTTTTTGTTCTGAGAGACGCCGAATTGTTTCGGCTCGCCGCTGTCCGGGCGTTTCCGCGCGGGCGAATGCGCGGTCGCGCCGAACTGTTTTTTCAGGACATCAACAAAACATTGCGCGCTTATATGCGGGCGCAGCTTATTTCCTGTTTTCTGATCGGCACAATTTGCACCATCGGTTTTTATGCTATCGGCGTTAATTATGCTCTCCTGCTCGGTTTGCTTGCCGCCGTCGCCGAATTTATTCCGATGGTCGGTCCGCTCTCCATCGCCGTTTTGGCAACCTCGATTGCCGGGTTGGAATCTTCGGGCGAAGCAATCGCCGTCGTCATTTTTCTCGGAGTTTTGCGAATCTTGCAGGATTACGTTTTTTATCCGCGAATTGTCGGCGAAGGCATTCATCTGCATCCGCTGGCAATTATTCTGGCTATTTTGGGCGGCGGCGAGCTTGCCGGAGCGACCGGGATTTTTCTGGCGATTCCGGTCGTCGCCATGATTACGGTCACGTACCGGCATCTGCTCGAACATCGCGGCAGTCGTGGAATTGTCGCAGAATTGCTCGATGAAGGAAAAACCGATCAGGCGGTTGAAGTCGCGGCGCAAAAATTAAAAGAAATTGATATGAAAGCCCGAATCGAGGAAAATAAAGACTCAATAAGTTTGAAAGGGAGAAGAGGAGAAAAGGAGTAGAGGAATTTTTGATTTTGTCTCCTCTACTCCTTTT
>DASWLV010000238.1:0-14269 GCA_036400075.1 Pyrinomonadaceae bacterium | reverse complement strand
ATTAAAGGAAGAGCTTTTTTAGCATTGACGATACGTTATTTACTGAGCTACGCGCCGGGTGTTGCCGATTTGTATAAAAAAACTCTAACATCATCAAAGCCGATGCTTGACGATTCAAACTGATTGCATTGAGTTTCGAGCGAAACGAACAATAGTTTTATCAGAATTTGTATTTATGAAGATTTCGGTGGCAATGTGTACGTACAACGGTTCGGCTTATTTAGCCGAGCAGCTTGAAAGCATTGCCGCACAAACACGCCTGCCGGACGAGCTTGTCGTGTGCGACGACCGCTCGACCGATACAACCTCTGAAATCGTTCGCAGCTTTGCCGAGAAGGTGGCGTTTCCGGTGCGTTTCATTGTTAACGAAAAGAATCTGGGCGTCACTAGGAATTTTGAAAAAGCGATTTCTTTATGCACGGGCGACGTTATCGCGCTGACCGATCAGGACGACGTTTGGATGCCGGAAAAACTCGCGGTTTTCGAGCGGGAATTTACCCTTAAACCGCATCTCGGATTAATTTTTACCGACGGCGAAGTTGTTGACGAGAAATTAAATCCGATGAACCGGCGAATTTGGGATTATTATTTTTCCGGCGACAAGCGACGGATGTTTGAGCAAGGCAAAGAAATTGAGATTCTTGTTTGGAGCGATACGGTAACAGGCGCGACAGCGGCTTTGCGCGCCGAGTTAAAGGCGCGATTAATCCCGGTTCCGCTCGATTGCGGTTTTATTCACGACGGTTGGCTCGGACTGCTCACCGCGTGTCATTCGCATATTGGGTTTGTCTCGCAGCCTTTGATTAAATATCGTCAACATCAGGATCAGCAATGCGGAGTGCCGAAAAAGTCGGGTAATCCGAATCAGGAAATTTCACAAAAGGAAAAGCACCGGCGAACATTGGCGCTGCTTCGGGCGCGTTTGCACGCGCTGCAAACGGCTCTCGATTTTTGTGAACGGCAAGAAATCGAAGAACAGAGCGGGGGCGCTCGCAAACGGGCGGAGGACGATGCGATTTTGCTAAAGCCGCTCGACGCGGCGAAATCGGGTTTGAGCGGCGTTATTGCCGAGTTAAGCGAAATGGTTAAACATCTTGAGCGGCGAAAAGATTTGCCCGCATCGAGGCTGCGGCGTTTGAAAATTGTTTCAAACGAATTGTTGGCGGGAAATTATTTCAGATATTCAAAAGGTTTCGGCAGCGCGATTCGCGATTTAATCGAATCTTTCTGAAATTTTCGACGAGAATCTTTAAATCAAGCTGCGGCAATAATCGGATAAAATTTTAATCTGTAATGAGTACCGTTCGTCCTTTTTTTTCTGTGGTGATGCCGACTTACAATCGCGCTCATCTTTTGCCGCTGGCCATAGAGAGCGTTTTGCAGCAGTCAGTTGCGGATTTTGAGTTGATCATTAGCAACGGCGGTTCGACGGATAACACGAGAGATGCGGTTGCCGGTTTTTCCGACAAGCGGATTCGTTACTTTGAAACCCAGGAAAAACTAAGCATCGGAGACAATTATCAATACGCTTTGCAGCAGGCAAGCGGTGAATATATTACATTTTTGGGCGACGATGACGCATTTGCCCCGATTATGTTCGAGCGGGTCGAGCGGGTAATAACAGAACGACAAGCGCAAGTCGTCGCATTTCAATATTGTAATTATTATCACAACGAATATGTTGATGATGATTTTTCTTATATTCATCCGAATACTTTGCAAATTCCGCAGTTTACCGGCGAAACGCTTGAGTTTAAAGCCGCCGAAGCGATCAAACAGCTTTTCGGTTATCACGGTTTGAATAACGCCGAACGAAACCGGAAATTTATTATTCCGTATCTCGCCAACGCCGTTTATCACAAAGACGTTTTCTCGCGGATTCAGTCGAAAACAAACAATCCGTTTGCCGCGACTCCGGCGGATATGTATATGGCGGCGGCGGTTTTTTATGTGATTGATTCGTATTTTTGTTTGGACGAGCCGCTGCACATTTGGAGCCGTTGGAGCGGCAGCTCGACGGCTTTGCCGCATAAAAAGGGAAACGAGCTGAGAAAGCATTACGAGAAACTGTTAAACGGGCAAACGCTGCAATTTACTCCTTTAAAATCGGCGCTTCCGCACAATTGCAGCGTCAATGCCGTGCTTCAAGCCGGAAACGATTTTCAAGGCGCAAATTATCAAAGCGAAATTGACTGGTTTCTGTATTACAAAACCATTTATGAGAATTTAATGTATTTGAAAAGCCTGGGCGTTGATATTTCGGAGGAGTTAACTGACTTTCAAAAAGTGTTATCGCTGGAATCGGTTGAATTAAGACAAAGAGTGAATTCGGAAATTTCCAAATTCAGCCGGAGTCCAAAGCAGTTTTTAAGAAATAATCTGCCGTTTGTCGTAAAGCCTTTGAAAAAGCTGCTCGACTGCAGAAATCCGAATAAACCCGTTATGATTCGGGGCATTGAAAGCGGATTTAATAACGCTTTGGAAGCCGCTTGTTTTTTGGGTAAAAGCGTGGCGCAGGGTAAGATGTTACAGGGAGTGCAATGAATCAACCGTCGGTCAGCGTCATTATTCCAAACTACAATTACGGTCGCTTTCTTTCCGAAGCAATAGACAGCGTTTTGGCTCAGACTTATTCAAACGTCGAAATCGTTGTGGTTGACGATGGCTCGTCCGACAACAGCCTTGAGATTTTAGCCGAATACGAAAAAAAGGGAATTAAAGTCGTTCGACAAAAAAACAGCGGAGTCGGCGCGGCGCGAAATACCGGAGTGAAAAACTCTTCAGGCGATTTAATTGCTTTTCTTGACGCAGACGATGTTTGGCTGCCGCGAAAAATCGAAAAACAAGTTGAGCGGCTACTTTCAAACCGCGATTTCGGACTCGTTACCTGCGCGATTAGAGAATTCGACGCGGCAGGAAACACGATTTACGGAGAAACGCACGCGAAAGGAAAAGAAGGCTGGTGCGCGGAAGATATTTTGTTATTTAAGCCGGTCACGCCGGGTCCGGGAAGCTCGACTTTGATCTGGCGCGAGCTGTTTGAGAAAACAGGCGGTTTCGACGAAAGAAAAGAAATGCACCCGTTGGAGGACTGGGAATTTCTTTATCGGGCGGCTCGTATCTCGCAGATCGCTTTTGTGCCCGAAGCTCTGGTCGAATACCGCAATCACGGAACGAACGGGCATTTAAACACGCCGCGTTTTGAACGCTCGTTATTATTGGCTTACAAAAAGATTTTTGAAACCGCCGACAAGCAGACGCTCAAACTGCGCCGCAGATGCTACGGAAATCTATATAAAATGGTCGCAGGCTCTTATCTTCTGGCTGGAGAATACAAGAACTTTTTGAAGAATACGGGAAAAAGCCTTTTTATCACGCCCGAAAATTTAACGTATTTTGCCGCTTTTCCGATCAGACGTTTACGAAAAAAGCTAAAACGGCAGTACAATTGAATAGTATTTAAAACAGAGTTTTTAGAATGAACAAACCTCTAGTTTCAGTAGTTATCCCGGCATATAACGCGGCAAAAACGCTTGAGTTTACTGTGCAAAGCGTGCTTGAACAAACCGTGCAGGATTTTGAAATCCTCATTGTAAATGACGGCTCGGAAGACAACACGCTTGAAGTCGCCGAATCGCTCGCCGCTCGTGATTCGCGTATCAAGGCGATTTCACAGCCGAACGGCGGCGTATCGTCAGCCCGGAACGCGGGCATCAAAGCCGCCGCCGGCGAATACGTAGCGATTCTCGACGCCGATGATTTATGGCTGCCGCACAAGCTCGAACGACAGCTCGCCGTTTTCGATTCCGAAAAGGACGTTCACGCCATTCAAACCGGCGCTTATTATGTCAATGATAATTTAGAAGTTTTGAGCGTCCGCCCGTGTTTTGAATCAAAAGACGCTTTGCTCGAAACCCTGCTTTTCCAAAATCTGCCGCAAGCGGCATCATCGGTCATTGTCAGACGCAGCAGGCTTGAGGAAATCGGCTTGTTCGATACCGGGTTAGTAATTCTCGAAGATTGGGAATTTATGATTAGATTGGCGAGATTCTGCAATTTGAAAAGTATTGAAGAGCCGCTCGCCTTATATCGAAATTATGTCGGAAATCGCAGCCGGAATCTAGGCATTCATATCAAGCCCGGTCATATTATTCTCAAAAGATTGTTTCAAGACCCGACGCTTCCAGCGCATATCAAACAACGCAAAGCTTTAATTTATTCGACCTTTTATCGAATGCTCAGCGGCGCGGCTTTCAATATCGGCAAATACGGCGATACGCTGAAATTCGGAATAAAATCTTTATTGACGCATCCTTCGGCTCTGATTTATATGGCTTCTCTGCCTTTAAGAAAAATACGGCGCGCTCCATCGCAGGAAAACTTGCCGGAAGAATACAAAATCGCCATTAAGAATTTCTCCAAACGGCAAACAGCGCAGTAGTTTTGGCGCTTGAGTATTGTTGATCAAACGGGCGTTTTAATAAATCAGCCTTTATCAACAAGCGGCTTAAATTATTTATGATTAACGAACGTATTATAAAACTTAAGAATCGCATATATAGTTTTGTTGCTTATAACAGAAGACGCGCCGGAGTGCGTTTGCTTGGCAATTTCTGCGATAAAATTCTTAAATCATACGAAAACAGCAACTATGATGTTTACACGAACGGAGAATATTATGTCCTCAAAAGTCTGGCGAAGGCGGATTTAAAAGTTATTTTCGATGTCGGAGCAAATGTCGGCGATTGGGCGTTGATGGTAAATAAAATTCATCCGAAAGCGGAAATTCACTGCTTTGAAATTGTTCCTTCGACCTTCGAGGAACTAAAAGAGCGAATTAAGAATAATTCTCAAATCATTCTTAATAAAATGGGTTTGTCGGATTACGAAGGCAGCGTCGAAATAAAATACTTTCCTGAAAATTCCACGCTTTCCACAGCCGTAGATTATCCGCACTCGCTTGAAAGCGTCAAAGTTAATTGTTCCGTCACTACGGGAGACTCATATGTCAAACGGAACGACATCGGTCAGATAGATTTTCTTAAAATAGATGTCGAAGGCGTAGAACACTTAATATTAAAGGGTTTTGAAGAATCTCTGAGAAACGGTCAAATCAGCGTTGTCCAATTTGAATACGGATACGCCAATGTTTTATCGAGGTTTCTGTTGCGCGACCATTACGAATTTTTCACAGAGCGCGGTTATAAAGTCGGTAAGATTTACCCGAACTATATTGATTTTCGAGATTACGAATTGACCGATGAAAATTTTATCGGTCCGAACTATCTGGCTGTTCATTCAAAGCGCGAAGATTTAATCCAATTATTGGTGCACAATTGAAGAACAGTGAAAACCAGTAATTAATTTCTAACGCCGTTTTTAGTTTTCTTTAAAATTAAAAGGCGGTGACTAGCCGCCTTTCTTATTCCCGAATTCTGTCCTCGCGTCCCTAAATGATAACTTGCGTTTTCGCCCCTTAATATTTTCATTGACAACGCCTTTAAGCAAGGTTTAATGTAATTTACGGCAAACCTTTCTGCCCCTTACGTCGTATATTCGGTAACAACTTGAAGTAAGTAGTTGACATCCAAACCGAGCTAGTGAATAATGACAACTTAATTTGCTGGCAGTAAAACGAAAGGGGACTCTATGGCTGTTCCAATGATTAAAAAAGAAATACGCAAGCCGCAAGTTCGTGAGACGCATTGCATTACCGCGCATCCGTCCCAAAAGACCGGAGTTCGCCCGGAAGTAGCAAAGCTTATTAGCAGAGTTGTTAAGGAAAATGCTCCAACGTGGGAAGCTCTTGCGAAACGCTAACCATTGATGAAATTTGTGAAATAAACCGCCAGCAAATAGATGCGTTTGGCGGTTTATTTTTATCTGGTGGTAATTTTCACAATCGCGGTTCTTTGGAGTACGCACTCTCTGCTATTGATGCTGAAATATTCGGCACGCCTTTATATCCAACTTTAGAAGCAAAAGCAGCGTATTTAGCTTTCAGCATCATAACCAACCACGTTTTTCACGACGGAAATAAAAGAACCGCCTTAACGGCTTGTCGAATTTTTTTACTGTTAAACGGATTTGATTTGAACATCTCAACCGATGAGCCGGATGAGGTTGCGATGAATGCTGCAGAATGTATTGCCAAAAAGCTAACAGCTCTTGACGAATTCACATCGTGGGTTGCGGAAAATATGACGGAACTTGATGTGGAATAAAAACCACACTTGATTTCAGCCGTAAGCTTATATCAGAAAAACTCGGCAGCTAACACGGTGACGGACGAATTATGGCAGATAAACTTTTAGAGTATTGTGGGATTACCGAGCAAGTTGAGGTCCGCATAAAAAATAATCTGCACAAACTATCAACCGCCGATCTGCAGGCAACTCATTTAGCTGCAAAAAGCCTTTATGACAAGCACGACTCAGAAAAAACCACCGTCGGAGCTACCAAAGAAATGGTTTATTTTAGGGTAATCAAAGTATTTGCCCTTAAAGAACTAGAATCACGCTTAACTTCCCTGAAAGAATAGAAAAGCGGCTCAAATTAAGAGCCGCTTTTCTATTTTCGGCTGAATTCTTACTACTTCTACTTGCTGTTTTTGCGGTCAGATTCGCCGGCTTTATAGGCGTCATCATAAGATTTGGCGTTTTTAGCTTTCTTTGAAGTAAAGCGAGGCTAAGCAAAATTGAAAAAAAAGAGGCTCCAGATGGAGCCTCTTTTTCTCGTGTATAAGTTGTGGTAATTTCATCAAACTCGTTCCAAAAGCTGCGCTCCGCAAGTCACAGAACCAGCCGAGTTTACCGTGAGTGTAATCGTGTTTGATGAGCCTGCAACAAAAGTAATCTCAACCATCTTGACCTTATTTAACTCGCCGACGATTGTCTTGGCGGTGCCGCCGTTGATAGAGATTGAGAAGTTCGGCGTTCCGTTTCCGAATGCTATAGACGGGAACCAGGCAAAGTATCGGAATTTGTAGCTTTTGCCGGAAGTCAATGCGACGTTGTTAGGTTTAGTCAGATTATTGGTTTGCGAATTTCCCGGGGCTGTAAATTGGTAAATAGCCGACCTCAAAACATTATCAGGCGGCAACAGTGAACTATTTACAGCCGATTTATCCAACGAGTCGGTGCTGTTATAGAACTGCGCACCGCCGCCGTTCATGTTAAAGAGCGTTCCATTTCCAACGTTTGTCCAGCCCGTGACATCAGGCGCGCCGTTTCCGCCGTAATTATTTCCGGCGTAGTTGTATTTAAATGCGTCGTTGTATTGCGCTGAACTGATTGCGATTTCCTCCCACTCAGGGCTGCTTTCCGTACCTATGTTTCGCCATCCCATAGGACTGCCCTCGATTGGGTTGAGATTCCAAACAATAAAACCGAGCGGATACGTACCCGAAGTCGGTGCTGCCGTTCCAGCCTGCATTCCGACAAAATGACCACTTGTTTTCGACTGCTCGTTACCGTTACCGTCAAGCGTGCCATCGCCAATTTCAAGACGCTTGACGTTCCACGATTTACTGGAGTTCTTTAAACCGGCAATGTAATAACCACTCGTTTTGCCAGAGCCCGCGCCGAACTCCGCGCCTTCGGTTGAATTATAAAGCGACCAATCAAACGCTCCGTTTTGTGCGACGCTAGCTCCTACGCCTCCGCTGATAATCGGATAAACGCTGGGCGTCGGATCGCCCCAGAGTCGGTGTTGAGCTTGAAAGTTTGGACTAATTGCCAGAAAACCGGCTCCGCCCAAGCGCGCCCCGCGATTGCCAGCCCCCTCGCCACTTCTTAGGTGGTGTTGCAAAATAGTGACCGCGCCTTGCGAATCCGGGTGAAAACCTAATGCGTTCGTGCCGCCGTCAAGTTTCGCATGCAGACCCAGCCGACTTCCCAGAAGCCCGCCTTCAAAGTAGATATTGTTGTAGGTTGATTGATTAACGCCGTTGCCTTGTTGCGTCAGAGTTGCTTCAATCGGATTCCAAATGCCGCCATAATTATATGCGACGTGACCGTTGCTGATGCTAATTCCCGTGCCGGAACCGTCCCAATGCGCATAGCCAACGTTATTTGTCGAGTTCGGGTGTTCGATGTGCAGAGCGTGGGTGTCGGTTCCGTAATAGTGGTAACCATGTCCGTTGTTAGAATCGGAGTGACAATTTCGAAGCGTGAGCATATTGTTTTGCCCCATATTTGCGCCTAAGGAGCCTTCGACAATAAAACCGCTTCCGCGCCAGCCGCGCACCTGAACCTGTTCGACAATTCCCCAGTCGAAATTTCTTAATCGCAATCCCGCATACTTATAAATCTGAACAGTTGCGCTTCCAGACGGTACGGAAAGTTCAATGTAGTGCGCCCCCGAAGCATGAGGATATGTTAAACCTCCCGTCGGCGCGGCTTGCGAGAGAGTCATTGTCGTACCGTTGGTCGTTAGCGTAGGCGCGAAGCTGTTGCCTATAAAATTAACCGTCGCGTTGTTGTAAAAGGAGGGTAAAGGCGGGAACCCGCCCGCCATCGTCATAGTCGTTCCCGACACTGTTGCAAGAGCTCGAAGAGACCGGACGTAAGCTACATCGCCGTCAAGAATCCAGTAACTCACGGTCGCAAATCCAGATGTAACACCCACGTTGTCGCCTAAAGCATCCACGTTCGAGATGTGTTCGACATTGAGGGTTTCTTCGCTGACAACTTGCGTGACTTTGACTTGCTTGAGCAGCGAAATAAATTGAACTTCGTCCCCCACTGCGACCCCATCAGTAATGAATTTCGCGCCGGTAACGGTAATCGTCTGATTATTGTTCGTAATTGAATAAGCCGTGCCATTGACTGAACCCGACCGCATTGATCTCTGAATAAAACCTCGAAGCCCACCGGGCAGTATTATCATCGTTCCGTCAATAACCGGATAAGCAAAGGTTCCGGCGGGAGCGGTTATTTTCTGCCCCCCGGCATCCGTTGAAAAGGTTGCCGTGAAGCTCTCAGCAGCCGCGTTGGTGTTATAGGGTATGATGTCGAGATTCTTAATAAACGAGCCGTTCGCCCTGCCCTTGACGAAGCCATCTTTGTATCTATCCACGAAAATACCGTTGCTATTGATGGGAAACAACAGTCGTGTCGCCCTGAGCCAATGATTGTTGTTTTCAACGCCCTCTAATTTAAACGCATTGTAGAAATTAAACTGAGCGGAAAAGCAAAAATCGCCTGCCGGAAATTTAATCGCCGTGCCAAAAGGAACATTACCCGGCAGGTGGGCGTTGTAGTGAATTTGCGAAGTAAACGAATCTCTTATCACATTCAAAGCGGGCAGACTGTCGTAACCGGCTGGACAGGCTGTTGCGCTCTGGCTCATCCCTCCGGGCACTGGTTTTGCGCCGAACCAGGTTGCATAAATCTCATCGGGCATCTGATCGCCCCATTTAATATCGCCGGGGCTGAAGCCTGAAAAAACCTGTGCATAAGGACTAATATCTTCAGCCGCAATCCCGATTCCGGAAAATGTAATTTTCCCCGAACCGGATTTAACGAACATTGCGCCGTCTTGCGGCTCAAATGTCAATTTATCCGAAACAACTATGTTGCTCGAAATAGTAATATTCTCTTTGAAAACATAATTTTTCAAAGTCGAAGGCGGGTTTGCAATAAGGCTTCCAAACTCGCTGTTAGTTACAATATTCAACAATCTGGCGTCACCGTCATTAACTGGCATAACATTTTTCTCCTCTTTTCTTTGTTTTAAGCTAAAAACCAAAAACGCCCTGCAAATCTGTCTTTCAACAGAAATGCAAGGCGTCCATCTCTTACGTTTGCCCAAAATTTAGGGCGACTAAATTTTCATTATCAATCTAAACCGTTCTATGGGGAATGTCAAGTACTTTAAAACAAAAACTACTTTAAAGTATCAGAAAATTTTTCAGAATCAATTTTCACCCATCGCGTATGGCGGCGGCATTTGTCACAAATAATATCAAGACTTTTCATTTGAACTTTGCAGTAAAACCCGCTCAATGTAAGGAAATAGAAAGCATTATTATCAGTTTTTCCTAATATTTCACGACAATTTTTGTTCCGACAGTGAAAATTTTTGAGATTATCGTTTTGTAACAACACATCAAGTCACCAGCCTTCTGTGTTTCGTATTCTATACTATGTGTCGCAGATGGGACAAGCTATTTCTGGGAATGTTGATTTTTAGCAAAGGTTAGTTCAATAATCTTTATTTCATATTCAGGTTCTTTCTCTCGATCTATGTTGACGATAAACAAGCTCTAAAAGATAAATTTATGTCATTATCTCAGTGTCGGATTATCGAATTGCCGAAAATTGCCGACCCGCGCGGCAATTTATCTTTTATTGAAGAATATAAACACATTCCGTACGACATCAAGCGAGTGTTTTTTCTTTACGATGTGCCAGGAGGAGAAACACGCGCCGGTCACACTTTGAATACCTGCAATCAATTTATTATTGCTGTTAATTGAAGTTTCAATGTGATACTAGACGATGGCAGCGAAAGACAGACTTTTTCACCTTAATCGTTCATATTACAGTTTGTACGTTCCGCCGCTGGTCCGGCGCGAGATAAATAATTTTTCATCCGGTTCGGTTTGTCTGGTTCTGGCTTCGGAGCTTTATAGCGAAACGGATTACCGCGAATACGAAGAATTTCTTATAGTTGTAAGAAATGAAAAATAAATGAAAGTTCAGTTTCTCGATTTAAAAGCCGGTTATCTGGAACTAAAAGATGAGATTGATGCCGCTTCGCAAAGAGTTCTCGAAAACAATAAAAGTGAGAATAATCCGTTTTGTACGCGCAACTTTTTGCCAGTTATGTCATGAGTATCAATAAGCCATTCTTTTCAGTTGTAATGCCGACTTACAATCGCGCACCGCTTTTGTCCCTTGCAATTCAAAGCGTCTTACAGCAATCATTTACCGATTTTGAGCTGATTATTAGTAACGGCGGTTCGACGGACAACACAAAAGATGTCGTCGCCGGTTTTAAAGATGAACGGATTTGCTATTTCGAATCGGAAAAAAGGCTGAATATAGGCGATAATTATCAAAACGCCCTTGATCAGGCAAAAGGCGAATATATTGCATTTTTATCAGATGACGATGCCTTTGCTCCCGTAATGTTAGAGCGGGTAAAGCGAATCATTGACGAACAATCCGCCGAGGTCGTCGCTTTTCAGGTTTCGTATTATTATCACGACCCGGTTTTTGAACATTATCGTAAAATTCAACCCAATACTTTATTCGCTTATCCTTTTTCCGGGCTGGTTAAAAAATATGAAGCGTCCGAAGCTATCAAGCTTTTTGATTCTAAACTGGGATTAAACAATGCGCCGCCCGACAGGAAATTCATTATGCCGTATTTGGCAAATGCGGTTTATCACCGCGCGGTTTTTTCGCGTATTAAGGAAATAAGAGATAGATTATTTAATGTCATACCGGCTGATATGTATCTGGCAATCGCAGTTTTCTTTGTCATTGATAGTTATTTTTGTTTGGATGAACCGCTCCACGTCTGGAGTTTTTGGGAAGGCAATGCCACCGGCTCGCTCAGTAAAAAGGGAGACAAACTAAGAGAACATTACGAAAGGCTTTTAAATGGACAAAAATTAGACTTTACTCCTTTAAAATTCGCACTTCCGCTCAATTGCACGATTAACGCAATTCTTCAGGCAAAGAACGACTTCAAAGGATTTAATAATAACTCTGACATTAATTGGCTTTATTACTTTACAGCGATATACAAAGATTTAATGCTTTTAAAAAGCCTCGGAGTTAATACTGCAAAAGAAATTCGGGAGTTTGAGGAAGTTTTAGCGCGACAGCCCGATGAATTAAGGCAAAATGTGCGCTCTCAAATTTCAAAAACGAATTTGCTTGCCGAACAGGCAATGCAATTTTCGCGAAACAATCTCCCTTTTGTATTTAGGTGGCTGAAAAGATTGCACGAACAAGTAAAATCGGAGAAAAGCGTTATCGCACGTGGTAAAGACGCAAATTTTAACAATGTCCTGGAAGCCGCGCAATATTTGAGCTACATTGTTAAGAGCAAGTAATATTTAATCATTTGGCAGGTCTAAGGTTAATAATTTCAGGATTTAATTTACAGATGTATGCAGGAAGCGAGTATCATCAATCGCGGCTTATAACGCTGAACAATTTATTAAACAAACGATTGACACGGTTCTTGAACAAAGATTTCAGGCTCGCGCCGTTTGAATAAACATCAATGAAATCCGCTCTGAAAGCCACTGTAATTCTGGGCGGCAGCTCGATGATGAGCGCCTTGATCGCTCTCGTTTCGGCGAAGTGCTGGGCGGTTTTAATCGGTCCGGTGGGCGTCGGCTACATTTCCGCGCTGCAAAGTCTTTTGGGATTGAGCTTTATGATCGCCGGACTAGGCATCGGGAACGCCATTGTTCGCGTCGGCGCAAAAGCCGTGTCCGAAGGAGATGAACGCGAGCTGGCGGCAAATTGGAGAGCCGGATTTTATCTCATAATTTTATTCGGAGCAGTCGCCGCCGCCGTTTTAACGATTTTTTGCCGGCAAATCAGCGTTTTGATTTTCGGCGACGCCGGCGAAAGTATTTACGTCGCCGTTGTTTCGCTCGCTCTGCTCGGCGCTCTGCTGTCAAATTTTTTTATCGGAGTTTTTAACGCTCATCACCGCGTTGCCACGCTCGCCAAAATCAGTGTCTTGAATCATTTGATCGGTGCCTGTTCGCTAATCGGTTTCATTTACTTTTTTCGGGTTCACGGAATTGCTTTCGGAATGCTGTGCGGAATTACTTTAAGCTCTGCGCTCAATTATTTTTGGCTCAAACGCGAAATCCCTTTTCCGGCAATTGACGTTTCGTTCGATGAAATCAAAAAAGCCGCTTTTTCATTTGTTCGCTTCGGCGTTCCCTACACGGCGAGTATGATTGTCGGAACGGGCGTGCAGCTTGCGATTCCGCTTTTGATTTTAAATCATCTCGGCGCTGAAGGCGCAGGTTATTATCGCGCCGCCTTCGGTATTTCCACAGTGTCGCTTTCTTTGGTTTTGACCGCAATGGGGCAGGATTATTATCCGCGTCTTTCGGCAATTGCCGATGATGAACTGAAAATTAACGAGCTTATTAACCAACAGCAGAGACTAATATTAATCCTTCTCGCTCCGATTATTCTATGGCTGCTGCTGCTCGCTCCCGTTTTGATTCGTTTGCTCTACAGCGGTGAATTCGAGGCTGCACAACCGGTTTTTAAATGGATTGTCGCGGGCGATTTATTCAAATCTATGGGCTGGGTTTTGTCTTTTGTGATTCTGGCTCGCAACAAAAGTCATTTATATTTCTTTTCCGAAGCCATCGGCGGCGCGACGGCGATTGCGGCGGTTTTGTTCGGAATGCAAAGATACGGACTCGAAGGCGTGGGAATCGGTTATTTTGTTTCGTATCTGGCATATTTTATTGGAGTGTTTTTATTAGTCAGACGTGAAATCACGCTGCAATATTCAACGGGTAATAAGCTCTTAATGCTGTCCGTCAGTGTCGCGGTTTTAGGGACAAACATTTTCAGCTTTTGGGGAAACAGCGATGTCTCAAAGGCTTTTTTATTGATTACGGCAGTTGCGGCGGCAATCTTTAGCGTTGTTAGTTTAATCAATGATATTGGAGTTGAAACGCTATTAAGCCGGGCGAAATTCTGGCAAAAATAGGTAGCGGCAATTTATAAAGCAGATTATTTCCCGCGAGCAGCCTTTGGTCGGCAATTGCATAATTTGGCGAGCAATTTTTTAGCCGTCATCAATCTTTCTCAAAAAACGAGCGAACGCCGTTTATGATTTTGGTCAAAACTTCTTCGGTCATTTCCGTATGAATCGGCAGCGACAACACCGAATCGCACAGCTTTTCAGTGACGCGCAGACGTAAATCCTCGGAAACGAACCCGGCGAAAGCCTCTTGTTTGTAAAGCGGAACCGGATAATAAATCATCGAAGGCACGCCCTCTCGCTCCAAATGTTTTTGCAGCTCGTCACGTTTTCCGTTTTTTACCTGCAAAGTATATTGATGAAAAACGTGCGTTGATTTAGACTCGCGGACGGGCGTTTGCAGCTCTTCGATGCCTTCAAACGCGGCGTCGTAAGCGTCGGCGACGCGGCGGCGAGCGTCGCAGTATTCGTCCAGCTTTTTTAATTTGATGTTCAAAATCGCCGCTTGCAGCGAATCGAGTCTGGAATTGACGCCGATCAGCGAATGATAATATCGCTTTGACTG
>DASWLV010000237.1:0-36346 GCA_036400075.1 Pyrinomonadaceae bacterium | reverse complement strand
CCTGATATTTCACCAAAAGCTCAGGCATTTTCTCGCTCAAACGCATTTTTCGATAAAACTCCTGTACGAGCGGAGCGAAATCCAGAACTTCGAGCAAACCGGCGGGCAATTCGGTGCTGCGCGCGGGCGTTAAAAAATCGGGCGGCTGTCCGAGAGCGTAAGCGAGCGAAACATAACGCGCGACCTGCTCGCTCGGCGCGGCTTCGATTCTCTGTCCCGATTCGGATTTCGCGTAGATTTTGTTGCGCTCGTAAAAAGCCCGCAGGCGGCGCTGCAAATCAGGGTCAATCGTTTTCAAATCGTTTTGTATTTCCGTGCGGAAAACAGAATTTTGCCTGCTCTCGAAACCCGCCGCTTCGAGCGCCGTCATCACGGAAATCAAACGCGCGTCGGGCTGGATTTTAATTCCGAACTCGGACAGATCAAACGCTTTCGGCGTTTGCGCGGTCGCCGAATTCGCCGCAAAACATAAAAGCAGAAAGAAAAATAAATGCTTTTTCATAACAAGTTGTAAATTTTAGATTTTATCGCCAAACGAAAAGGATAAATGCGATTATTAAAAGATGCTGCCGGACACGGAAACAGATGCACACGGAAAAAGACGCCGCAAGACGAAAGATAAATTCATTTCATCCGGCGACGTCTTTTGAATTTGTAATATTTTTATTTGTAGCTGGTTAAGGCTTCCTGTTCGTCATCGTAAACGTCGAAAACGGTTAAAAGTTTGGTGATTGCCAAAAGGTCGCGCAATTTTTGCGTCAATTTCAAAAGCTTTAATTGCCCCTGTTCTTTGTTGATTGCGGTAAAGCTCGAAACCAGCTCGCCGATGCCGCTCGAATCAATGTAGCCGACGCCGCCCAGATTGAGCAAAATTTTCTTTTTGCCTTCTTCGAGCAACCGGCGAATCGCGGTTCTAAGGGCGACGCTGCCCTCGCCAATCGTAATTCGTCCGCTCATATCAAGCACGGTGACATCTCCGGCTTGTCGTTCGTTGATGCTAAGTTCTGCCATAAATTTCTCCTGTTTTAAACTCCGATTTCCTTTTTAGAATAAAATTAAAGGTTTTTTGTCATCGTGACAATGCTGCCGCCCGCTTGCCAGCGAACTTCGTCCATAAACGAGCGCATTAAAAATGCGCCGCGCCCCGATTCTTTCAACAAATTCGCCGGGTCGGTCGGGTCGGGAAGATGCTCGAAATCAAATCCCCCGCCTTCGTCCCGAATCGTAATCTCAAACCGCTGCGGCGTTGTCTCAAACGAAATCCGAACCTGCTTTGTTTCGTCGAGCCGGTTGCCGTGTTTGACGGCATTAGCGACCGCCTCGCGCACCGCCAAATCAATTCCAAACAACGCCCCTTCATCAACGCCAGCCTCAGTTACGGCTCCGGCAACAACTTCCGCAGCCCGATCAATTGATTCGATACGGCTGGGCAAAACTATTTCTTTATTTTCCGCGCTCACGCTCGTTCTTAAAATTCTTTCCGGCAATTTTCTTCTCGTTTCAATATTTTGCGGCAGAAAACGGTGTAACACGGCAATCCGCCGAGTGTCAAGAGAGTTCGGATAAAACCTCTGGAGTTTCCGATTGAGAAAAAATCTTTACGCGCATTTAATCGCAATAATAATCCGGTTTCTTGACATCGGGCGGCAGCTTCAAATAGTCTGGACGGTCAGCCACCGCAATTTTCAGCGGTTTTTGAAGACGCTCATTATCAAAACTTAATATTTTATAAATCAATGATTAAAGAAGAATTAAAGAATCTCATCGTGCAGAAAGCGGCGCGCATCGGCGTCATCGGTCTCGGCTACGTCGGTCTGCCGCTCGTCGTCGAATTTGCCCGCAAAGGCTTTTCAGGCATCGGTTTTGAAGTTGACGAGCGCAAAGTCGCAGAAATCAACGCCGGACGCTCGTATATTCCCGATGTTCCGACCGCGCACGTCGCCGAATCGGTTTCCGCCGACCGTCTGCAAGCGACTACGGATTTTTCGCATTTAAAATCGTGCGATGTAATTATCATCTGCGTCCCGACGCCGCTGCGCAAAACCAAAGACCCCGATATGAGCTACATTATGGCGGCGTCGGAAAAAATTCAGGAAAATTTGCGTCGCGGTCAATTAATAGTTCTCGAATCCACGACTTATCCCGGAACGACCGACGAGGTTTTGCTTGCGGATTTTGAAAAACAGGGATTCAAATTAGACGAAGATTTTCTGCTCGCCTTTTCACCCGAACGGGTTGATCCCGGAAATCCCCAATTTTTAACGCACAACATTACAAAAGTCGTCGGCGGCGTGACGGACGATTCGACCGAAGTTTCCGCCCTTCTTTATTCGCAAATCGTCGAAACCGTTCATCCGGTTTCTTCGGCGCGCGTCGCGGAAGCCTGCAAATTGTGGGAAAACACTTTTCGCGCCGTCAATATCGGAATGGCAAACGAGATGGCGAAGCTCTGCAACACGCTCGGCATTGACACCTGGGAAGTCGTCCGCGCGGCTGGAACTAAGCCTTTCGGTTTTATGGCGTTTTATCCGGGACCCGGAATCGGCGGACACTGCATCCCGCTCGATCCGCATTATCTTTCGTGGAAAGCGCGGCAGCACGGCTTCGATTCGCGTTTTATCTCGCTCGCCGAAGAAGTCAACTCTTCGATGCCGCAGCACGTACTTAATCTCGTCCGCGACGCGCTGAACGACGACGGCAAGGCTTTAAAGAATTCAAAAGTTTTAATTCTCGGCGTCGCTTACAAAAAAGACATTGACGATATGCGCGAAAGTCCCGCGCTTTCAATCATTGATTTGCTGCGCGCCAAAGGCTCTGAAGTCACGTATCACGATCCGTTCGTGCCGGAAGTTACATTTGATCATTCGCACACTTTGGGACACGGCAAGCCGCTTTACAACGCGGAATTAACCGACGATTTAATCAAAAGCGCGGATTGCGTCGTGATCGTGACCGAACATTCAGGAGTTGATTACAAGCGCGTTTGCTCGCTCGCGCCGCTCGTCGTTGATACCAGAAACGCGCTCACAAAAGAAACACGCGGCGACAGCCGTGCCAGAATCGTCAGACTTTAAGTTCAAGGTTCAAAGTTCAAGGTTTAAAGTTAATTGCTTTTCAACCTTGAACTTTGAACCTTGAACCTTGAACCGTTGTTAAAGGTTTTAAATATCGTCGGGGCGCGACCCAATTTTATGAAAGTTGCGCCGATTGTCGCGGAAATGAAGCGGCGGGAAAACGAATTCCTGCCGCTTCTCGTACATACGGGGCAGCATTACGACGCCGCAATGTCAGATTCCTTTTTTACGGATTTGGGAATGCCGCGCCCGGACGTTTATCTCGGCGTCGGTTCGGCGAGCCACGCCGCGCAGACGGCGCGCGTGATGATTGAATTCGAGCCGATTTTATTGCGCGAAAAGCCCGATTGGGTGCTGGTCGTCGGCGATGTTAATTCAACGCTGGCTTGCGCGCTGGTTTGTTCAAAATTGGGCGTCAGAGTCGCTCACGTCGAAGCCGGGCTTCGCTCTCGCGACCGCCAAATGCCCGAAGAAATCAACCGCATTTTAACCGACCAAATTTCGGATTTGCTTCTGACGCCTTCGCCCGACGCCGATGAAAATCTGGCTGCCGAAGGAATCGCGCCGGAAAAAATTAAATTTGTCGGCAACGTAATGATTGATTCGCTTTTCGAGAATTTGCGGCGGGCGGAAGAATCAAAAATCCGCGCCGAATTAAAGCTCGAAAATCTGGATTACGCCGTTTTAACGCTGCATCGCCCGTCGAACGTTGACGAACGGCAACCTTTTGAACAAATCTTAAACGCGCTTGAAGCAATTTCCCGGAATTTGCCGGTGATTTTTCCGGTTCACCCGCGAACCAAAAATCGCATTGCCGAATTCGGTTTTGCCGCGAGAATCGAAGCCAACGAGAATTTGCGTTTGATCGAGCCGCTCGGTTATCTGGATTTTTTGCGGCTTTACAGCGGCGCGCGTTTTGTTTTAACCGATTCGGGCGGTTTGCAGGAAGAAACTACGGCTTTGAAAATCTCCTGTTTGACTCTGCGGGAAAATACGGAACGCCCGGTAACGGTGACATTGGGAACAAATCGGATTGTCGGAACCGACCCCGAAAAGATAAAAAGCGCGGCGTTTGAAATTTTAAATCAAGCCTCTATCGAAAACACAAAAATCCCGCCGCTGTGGGACGGCAAAACCGCCGGGCGCATCTGCGATGCTTTACTAAAGTTCAAGGTTCAAAGTTTAAGGTTCAAGGTTTAATCATCGAACAACCTTGAACCTTAAACTTTGAACCTTGAACTCAAATTACATTCTCGCCAAATATTCGACGATTAACACCAGTCCGGCTATCGAAGCCATGAACAAAATACTGAACAATAAAATATGCGGCAAGCGCCAGATTCTTTTATGGCAAACGCGACAGCTCAACTGCCAATGTGACATTTTTCTGGCGCAGTAAGGACATTTCATAGTTCAAAAATTCAAAAGCGGGTTTTTGCTAGGTAAAGCTCAATTTCTTTTAACATATCATAACATTTAACTTCGCTTTTGAGACAAATCCGATTTCGGGTCTTTTATTTTCTCATTGATAAATGATAACTTTTGTGATTCGGCTCACTTCACACTGAAAATCCTGAATTGCGAGCGTTTTTATGAAGCGAAAATTTGTGCTGCTGGCGTTGTTCGCTTTTCTTTTCGGATTTTTTTCCGCCAAAAATCCGGTTTCATCTCAAAACGAAAAAGCAGGACGGGAAATCGAACCGCTCGCGCGTCAAGCCGTCGCTTTCGCCGTTTCCGAACCGGTCAGCTCGTTTGCGCCCGCGCGCCCCGAATCGGGAAAAACCAGCCGCCGAATCGAAAAACTTCAGGAAGCTAAAGAAATCAAAAACAAAGAGCGCGTCCGCGTCGAAGCTCCAAACGCTTTGCGCGATGCGGACAACGCTCTCGCGCAATTTTTAGCCGAGCCGATGCCCGCGCCCGTTTTAAGTTTTGACGGTTTAACGAGCAACGACAACGCCGCCGCATACGGTTTTCGCCCGATTCCGCCCGACCCGACCGGCGATGTCGGACCGAATAATTACGTGCAGGCAGTAAATGTTCTCGTCCGCGTTTACGATAAAGCGGGCAGCGCCAAAACGCCGCCTTTTAAACTGAGCAGCTTGTTTGCGCCTTTAAATACACCGTGTTCGCGCCGCGACGACGGAGACCCGATTGTTCAGTACGACCAATTGGCAGATCGCTGGATTTTGAGCCAGTATTGCACTGTGCAGCCGCCGTTCAGGCAAATGATTGCCGTTTCCAAAACCGGCAATCCGGCGGGAAGTTATTTTATTTACGAATTTGTAATGCCGAGTTTCAAGCTCAACGATTACCCGAAATTCGGCGTTTGGCGCGACGCTTATTTTATGACGACCGACCAGTTTGTCGGGAGCGATTTTGCCGGAACCGGCGCGTTTGCGTTCGACCGCGAAAAAATGCTCGCAGGCGATCCGGCGGCGGGTTATGTTTATTTCGATTTGGCTTCGCCGTCGCTCGCTCGGCTCGGCGGAATGCTCCCGGCGGATTTGGACGGTTTACAGCCGCCTCCGGCGAATGCTCCGGGAATTTTCGTTTCCTACACCGCGACCGAATACGGCGACGCGCAGGATGCGATTAAAATTTTCGAGTTTCGCCCGGATTTTCAAAATCCTTCGGCTTCGACTTTCGACGAACGAGCCGAAAGCCCGATTGCCGCCGCCGCTTTTGATCCGACCAGTCCGCCCGACCGCACGGACATCGCGCAGCCCGCGCCCGGCAATTTGCTCGATTCGCAAAGCGACCGTTTGATGTACCGCGTCGCTTATCGAAATCTCGGCGATTTGGAATCGCTGGTTTTTAATCAAACCGTTCGCGTCTCGCCTGTCGGTCAGGCTTATCAAGCAGGCGTCCGTGTTTACGAATTAAGAAAAAGCGCGCAGAACGCCGGATTTGCGGTGCAAAATCAACTGACCATCGGCGACGCCGAAGCGAGTCGCTGGATGGCGAGCGCGGCACAGGATTTTCAAGGCAATCTCGCTGTCGGTTACAGCTTGTCTTCGAGCGAAAAAAAACCGCAGATTGCGTATTCCGGGCGCGCATTTGCGGATGCGCCGAACGCCGTTAGAACCGAACGAGTTCTGCACGAAGGAACCGGCGTGCAAACCGCTTTCGGTTTTCGCTGGGGCGATTATTCGACGCTTGTCGTTGATTCGACGGACGATTGCACTTTCTGGTACACCAACGAATATTACAGCGCGGAAAGTCAGCAGGAAAGCCAGTTCGGCTGGAAAACGCGCGTCGGAAATTTCAAATTCCCGACCTGTCAAAACGCGCCCCGTGCGGCGATTCGAGGAACCGTCACAAACGCCGCAAACGGACAGCCCATTGCAAATGCCGTCGTGCGAATCGGCGCGGATTACGTTCGGCGAACTGATGAAAACGGGAATTACAGTTTTTTATTACCTCCGAATTTACACGCTTTGACAATCAACGCGCACGGTTTTCGCGGGCAGTCCGTCACCGTTTCTGTCAGTGACGGCGCAAACGCGACGCAAAACTTTGCGCTTCAGCCTGCTGCGGCGATGCAAAATCTCGGCGTAGAAATCTCGGCGGAAAGCTGCAATCGAAATTTTGCCATTGAGCCGGGCGAAACTGTGACCGTAAATTTGCCGGTCAAAAACGCGGGCGCTGCACCGACCGGAAATCTGATTGTTGCGCTCCAGCCGCAAAGCGGCGTGACAAATCCTTCTCCGTCGCAAAATTACGGCGCGGTTGCGGTCGGTCAATTTGCTATTCGCTCATTTACCTTTAAGGCTTCGCCAAATCTGACTTGCGGCGAAGCGATAAATTTATTTTTTCAACTACAAGACGGCGGCGAAATCATCGGTACAATTACGCAAACTCTTAACGCGGGCGCTATTAGATTTGCTTTGCTCGAAGGTTTTAACTTCTTATCCGAACCGAATCTACCGCCAGGCTGGTCAACTTCCGCGACCGGCGCTCAGGAGCTTTGGCGCACCATTTTCGTCGAGCCGGTACAGCCTGATTCGGCGGCTTTCTCCGGCGAAGCAATTGTTCCGAGTATAAACGAGCTGGTCTCGCCTGTTTTCCAGATTGTCTCGGCGCGCGCGCAGCTAACTTTCAGCAACAAATACGATCTCGAATCAACGTTTTTGAGAAACAAGTTTTACGACGGCACGGTTTTGGAGATTCGTTACAATCACGGTCAATGGCGCGACATTTTGCAGGCGGGCGGCTCGTTTGCGAGCGGCGGTTATGACGGCGTGATTGAGAGCAATTTCCAGAATCCGCTCGCCGGCAGATTAGCGTGGTCAGGCAAAAGCGGGACGAATGCAGACGCCGAATTTGTAACAACGCGAGTTAATCTGCCCGCGTCGGCTGTCGGGAAAAAAGTCCAATTTCGCTGGCGCGTCGGTACAGATACCGGCGGACGCCGATTGGGGCATTGGGTTGACAACGTTGAAGTGCGGGACGGTTATATTTGCTCTTCCTGCTCGAATTGAATCGTTATGCAGGGGCAGTTTGAAGCTCAAAAACTTGCAATAAAAGCGTTCGTGTGAGAGTTTTAGATTTACCCAAATCCCTTTCCCGTGCGATAAATCCAAGAGGAATCGTTTGATGAAGAAATTTTTATCTGTTTTTTTATTCGCTCTTTGTGTGTGCGCCGCGTGGCATTTTGCGGGAAAAACCGTTGCGCGTGAAACCTCAATCAACAATCTGCCTTCGCCGAACATTGTCGTCAGTCAATTTTACGGCGGCGGTGGGCAAGGCGGCGCGGCTTACAAAAACGATTTTGTCGAGCTTTTTAATCGCGGCGGCGCGCCCGTCAACCTCAACGGATGGTCGCTGCAATACGCTTCGGCGAGCGGCGCGGATTGGCTCGTGACAAATCTGCCGAACGCGACAATTCAGCCCGGACAATATTTTCTGATTCAACTCGGTTTCAACGGCACGGCGGGCGCTGATTTGCCTGCGCCGGATTACATCGCGCCGCTCGTTGCGGGGAGAACTTTTGTTCTCAATATGGCGACCGCTTCTGGAAAACTTGCTCTCGTCAGCACGACCGTTCAGCTTCCCGCCGCGACTTGTCCGGTTGATTCTTCAATTATTGATTTTGTCGGTTACGGCGATTCGGCAACTTGTTTTGAAAATGTCCGAACGCCTAATTTAAGCGTCGCAACTGCCGGGAAACGCAACGCCAACGGCTGTCAGGATACCGACAACAACGCAAGCGATTTTACAATCGCCGCGCCCGCTCCGCGCAATTCGCAGACAGCGCCGAATTCCTGCGGCAACATCGGAAACGTTCTCGCGGCAAGCGGCGCGGCAAATCCGAACACGATTTCGCCGGGCGGCACGACTCTCTTAACCGTTCGAGTTTTTCCCGCCACCGATCCCGCAAGCTTCGGAATTTCCGTAGTAGGAAATTTAACAGCAGTCGGCGGCGCGGCGAATCAACAATTTTTTGACGACGGCAGCAACGGCGACCAAACGGCTGGCGACAATATTTATTCCTTTCAGATTCAAATTCCCGCAGGTCAAGCCGGAGGTTCTGTCGTAATTCCGACAACAACGACGGACGCGCAATCGCGCACGGCGAATGCGACGATAAATCTAACAATTTCCGCGCCGCTGCCGGGCGACGATCCGCTGCTTTTGGGAAATCCGTCAAACGCGACGCAGGATGTCAATAATCCTTTTAATTATTTAATGCAGAAACCGCAATACAGTTTGTCGTATCACCGAGACAACGGAACGGCGAACTGGGTTGCGTGGCGGCTCGATGCAAGCTGGATTGGAAGCGCGAATCGGCAGGACGATTTTCGCCCTGACCCGACTTTGCCCGCCGGTTGGTATCAAGTCACGCCCGAAGATTATTCGGGTTCGGGTTTTGACCGCGGACATATGACGCCATCGGGCGACCGTACGCGCTCGGTTGCGGACAACTCGGCGACGTTTTTGATGACCAATATGATGCCGCAGACGCCGGAAAACAACCAACGCGCCTGGGAGGATTTGGAATCTTATTCCCGCACGCTGGCGCAAGCCGGAAACGAGCTTTACATAATTTCCGGCGGCGCAGGCTCGCGCGGGCGCATCGGCAATAATCGCGTTAACGTTCCCGCAATGACCTGGAAAGTCATTCTCGTTTTGCCCAACGGCGACAACGATTTGCAGCGAATTAGTAAAAACACGAGAACAATTGCGGTGATAGTGTCAAACGACAATACCGTCACTCAAAACTGGCGGCAATATCGTACGAGCGTGCAGCGAGTCGAGGCGCTGACAGGATATAATTTTTATTCAAACGTTCCGAAAATCGTTCAAAGCATCATTGAACGGCGTGTTGATAATCAATAAATCTAAAAATGAAAAAATTTGTTCTTTTTTTTCTAACTCTTTTTCTTTCTCTTTCATTCGCGGCTGTTGCCAAGCCGCGCCCGATTTCCGAGATTCAAGGTGAAAAACAAACATCACCGCTCGAAGGCAAAGACGTTGAAGTTCAGGGAATCGTGACGGCTCGCGTCCGCAACGGTTTTTATATTCAAACGCCGGACGGGCAGGACGATAAAAACCCGAAAACGTCCGAAGCCATCTTGATTTTCACCGGCAAAGAGCCTTCTTCGGATGCGACAATCGGAAATCTCGTCGAAGTCAGCGGAACCGTCATCGAGTTTCGCCCGAAATCCGAACCTGTTACTTTGCCGATCACCGAAATCAGCATTCCGCGCGGGACGGACGGAATCAAAGTCATTTCAAAAAACAACGAGCTGCCAAAACCCGCCGTTTTAACCGCGATTGATTTAGACCCGCGCGGCAAACTTGATGATTTAGAACGCTACGAAGCAATGCGCGTTAAAGTTACGTCTTTAACCGTGACCGCGCCGACCGGCGGGAGAACCGATGAAAAAACCGCCGTTTCGCAAACCGACGGAACGTTTTTCGGCGTTTTGACCGGAACGCCGCGCCCTTTCCGCGAACCTGGAATCGAGCCGTTTGAAGCCCTCGCACTGAAACCGCCTAAAACGATTGTGATTTTCGACGGCAATCCCGAATTGCTAAGGATTGATTCGGACGCGCAGCTCGGCGCGTCGGCGATTGATGTTGCGGCGGACGCGACAATTAAAAATCTCGTCGGAGTTTTGGATTATCAATATCGGGCGTGGACGCTGTTTCCCGACGCGGCTTCATCACCTGCGGTTTCGGGAAATAT
This sequence comes from Pyrinomonadaceae bacterium, assembly GCA_036400075.1. Lineage (GTDB taxonomy): Bacteria > Acidobacteriota > Blastocatellia > Pyrinomonadales > Pyrinomonadaceae > JALZCH01. Next base: position 26,080 of record DASWLV010000237.1, on the reverse strand, counting down.
TGCGGCAAAGGCGGTCTTCACTCCGCAAGCGGGCGAATTTACCGTTGCCGCAGCCAATCTCGAAAGATTTTTCGACGACACGGACGACCCTTCGACCAACGAGCCGATTTTGACCAAAGAAGCGTTTCAAAATCGCTTGAAAAAGACTTCGCTTTTTGTCCGCGATTATTTGAAAACGCCGGACGTTCTGGCTCTGGTCGAAATGGAAAATCTTTCGACGGCGAAACGTTTGGCGGAAAAAATCAACGCGGACGCGAACGATGCGAAAGTAAAATACGAAGCATTTATCGAAGACGGCAACGACATCGGCGGAATTGACAGCGGTTTTCTCGTCAACACGGCGCGCGTTTCGGTCGTCAAAACCGAACAGTTTTACAAAACCGACGAATACAAACGCCCTTCTGACGACAAAAAAGTTCCGGTTTTCGACCGCCCGCCGTTTCTGGTTCAAGGCACTTTCAAAGACGGGGATAAAAATTTAACTTTTACAGTTGTCGTCAATCACTTGAAATCTCTGCGCGGTTATTTTGACGCTGATGGCGATACGCGTTCGAAAAAGAAAACCCAAGCCGATATGATGGCGCAATGGATTCAAAAACGGCAAACCGCCAATCCGAACGAGCCTTTAATTCTAGTCGGCGATTTCAACGCTTTTCAGTTTAACGACGGCGTTGTTGACGTAATCGGCACTCTGATTGGGAAACCCGCCCCGAAAGAGCAGGTTTTGCTGGTTTCGGATGATTTGGTCAATCCCGACTTGACCGATCTGGTCAATCACATTCCGGGCGAGCAGCGTTATTCTTACATTTTCGCCGGAAACGCGCAGATTCTCGATCATTTCCTGGTCAACGAAGCGGGCAAAAAACACGCCGCGCGTTTCGGTTTCGCCCGCGTCAACGCCGATTTCCCCGAAACCTATCGCAACGACGCCAATCGCCCCGAACGAATTTCAGACCACGACGCCGCCATCGGTTATTTTTCCGTTTCCGAAGTTGCTCAAACAGCCGCACCCAAATAGTAATTCTTTACCACAGAGACACAAAGGCACAGAGATTTTTATTGTTTAATTCTCTGTGCCTTTGTGTCTCTGTGGTGAAAAAATCTTTAATCGCGATTGATCTGCGGTTTATGTTCGATTACGTCCAAAGGGTAAAAGCCAGTATTTTTGAAGCTGATTTTGTGAAAGCCCGATAAAACGTCAATAAAATTAATCACTTTGGCAGGAATGAAAAGCAAAGTTTCCGTTATGCTGCGTTTTTTACCGAAGATTGCGAGCAGCGGCAAAACGACGAGCGCGGCAAAAATCGCTTTCGGATAAAGTGAATCCGGCAGCAAAAGGCTGAGCGAGAGAAGAAAAAGCCAGCCGAAAAAAACGATTGTAGTTTTCAGCCGCAGCCAGCAGAAAATCAATCCGTTGCCTTCTTTAAAGGCGTAGGCGATTGTTTTTGTAATTTCTCCCAATCGTTTGGAAACGATGTCGCGTTTGAAAGTGGTAACGACGCTTTTAAGAGTTCGACAGTGATAACAGCGCGTGTGACACGCCATCGGAATCGGAATCTGCATCAGCTTCCAGCCTTTTTTTATCATCCGCAAACCAAGCTCGGCTTCTTCTTCCATTGCCAGATATGGGTTAAAAGAACCGACTTCTAAAAGCGCCTGTTTGCGGTAAAAACAGCTCGGTCCGCGAAGCCATTTGACGTTTGCCGCCGTTTCATATCGTTCCTCGGCGTTCGCTAACAGCTCGCCGTTTTCATCCAAATCGTCCAAATACCCGTTGATTCCGCCGACTTCCGGGTTTTGCTCGAAATATCGGAGTGCGGCTGGCAAAAAATCTCGATAACAGAGCGTGTCGGCGTCAACGAATAAAATAAAATCGCCTTCTGCGTAATGCGAGCCGACAAAACGCCCGGCTGAAGGGCAAAGCTGCCAATCGGGTTTGAGCGAGAGAACTCGAACTCCGTAAGATTGAGCGACCGCGACGGTGTTGTCGGTCGAAGCCGAATCAACAAAAATCGTGTCCGCGCCGCCGATTTGCTCGGCGGCAGCTTGTGCGGCGGCGAGACATTTTCCGAGACTGCGTTCTTCGTTGCGCCCGATGATGACGATTGAAACTTTGTGTTTCATACGATTTGCCCGGTTTTTTCGGCTTCCAAATCCGAAAGCTGATAATTTCTTTTCCATTTGCGCCGCCAATTTTTGACGCTCTCGGAAAAATCGGACGGCAGCGCCGATTTTGATAAGTTTTTAAATTTGAGCCAGGCGGAATTTAAACTTTCGTCCGCCATTGCCGAGATGGTATTTCGGCTGAGTTTGACGGTTACTAATTCGGCTTGTTTGTTTGACCAATCGAATTTATATGTTTCGTCGCCGCGCAAAAAATCGTAGAGAGAATTTCCGCGCTCAATCGCATTTTTGATTGAAAGACCGATTAAAACGAGTCCGACGCTGCGGCTCGACCAGTCCAAATCATAACCGGAATTGTAGTAATAAAAGGCTCGCCCGTCGTCCAAACCATAAACCGAAGCGCGGCACTCGCCTTCAACCCACAATTCGTCAAATCTGATAAAACCGGCTTGAGCCAGCGCGGGAACTAAATCGCGTTGAAAAGAAACCAGACGCGGATGCCCGCTTAATTCCGAGCCGCCGCTTTTCAGCCAGCGTTTTTCGTGTAATTGGTAAAATCTTTCAAAGGCATCTGCGGCTTCAAACGGCGAAGTTACCGAGCGAAATTCAAAACCCGGCATTTTTTCAAGCTGTTTGAGCCTGCGTTTAAAGTTGCTCGCGCGCTTGCTTTGTTTCAGAGTGCTTTCCCAATCGCCGGACAATTCAACTTGCGGACAAACCGCTGTTGTTTGAGCGGCGCGGCGCAGACGACGTTTTGTTTGAGGCTCGTTAAAATTTAGTAAAAAGTCGGCGGTTGCGGAATCGCTCGCCAGATTTTCCAGACAAATTAAATCAAAACAGTTTTCTTTTTTTAAAAAATCGAGAATTGCGGATAAGATTTCGATTTTGTCTTCAGGTTTGGCGATTAAATCTAAATAATCTGCGCCGCCTTGCGCTTCGCCGATAAAAGCAAGCCGTTTGAGCTTTAATCCCAAAACTCTTTTCTCTTGTAAACAGAGCGGCAGCAGCCCGATTAACTGATTTTGGCGATAAGCCTTGAGAACGAATAAATCTCTGTTTCCGCCGAACCATTTGTACCAGATAGAAAGCCATTCCCACGACAGAAACGGAGAACATTCGGTCGCCGCGAAAAGCTGTTTCCAATCGCCTCGCAACGATTCTAAAATGTTTTCTCCTACTGCTCTCTGAATCGAAATTTGGTGCATAAAATAAAACGCTGTATTCAATCTGCGTTATATTGTTTTCTTAAATTTACGCAAACGGCTAATAACGGAAAACTTCCAGTTCCAAAGCAGCGAACCTAAAACTCCGGGCTGAAAGACATAAAACGCGGCGTGTTCGCGCTCGCCGGAAGCCCAGAATTTTTTATAAGCCGCGGCTGGGCTGAGAAAATCAATTTCGGATAAATCCTTTCTGATGCAACCGCTCAGGAATTCCCTGAAAAGCAGATTTCCCGGTGAATAGCGCGAATATTCTTCGTCGTAAGAAGTCTTCCAGTGGACGGCTTGTTTGGCGTAAATGATGTTCGCGCTCATTGCAATTGTTTTTTGGTCGAGCTTTAATTGGTAAATAAAAAGCGCGTTTTTTGCGGCGACTGCGCGGGCAAAATCGTGGTGCAGTTTGGAGACTCTTTCGTCGTCGGTCACGGCAGTTCCGCCGCGACCTTTCCAGCCCTTAGCTTCAAGCTCGAAATACGTCTGCATCAGCTCCGGCGAATAACCGCGCGTGACGACAAATTCAACTTCGCCGAGTTCCTTCAGACGCCGCAGCCGTCTGTTAAGCTCTTGCCGCTGATGTTTTCTTGAGCCTTTGAAAAAATCTTCGATTAATTTTTCTTTATTATCGCCTTGCGGCAGCTCAATAAAAGGCGCTGCGTCCATTTGCCAGACGCCGGTTCGATAATTTTCGCTTTCGGCAAGAGCGAGCAAATCATTGAGCCAGCTATCTTTTTTAACCAGCCGCATTTCCAAAACCCGCCATTTCGGCTGTCTTTTTATTTCTTTCCAAACGGCTTTGACGATTTCTTTTCGCTCCGATTCGTCCGCTCCGTGAATCAAATCAAACCGTTGGGTATTGAGGTTATAAACGGCTTCGAGGCTTTTCACCGGAACGCCGTGAAGATTTCCGTTTCCTTTCATCAAAGGCAAAACGGCGCGTAATTTTCCGGCGCGCCTAACCTTTAGAAGCAGAATTTCCTTTTCAAAATTTTCAACAAAAGCGACGAACCATTCGGGGCGAAAAAACGGTTCGTTGCAAGCGCCTTCTTCGCACAATTCAATCCATTCATCGAAAATCTTTTCGATTACTTCAACTCCGCCAACTGAAATTTCCGTTTGAAACGTTTCATTCGGAATTTCGTTTACAGATAGCTTTTTATCTGAGGCGAATTGATTATTTTCAAGCAAAATATCAATCGAAGACATATATCCCCTTTTCAAAGATTGAGAATCCATTCGTTTTTCTCGTCTTTTTTTAACTCGAATTCGGTTTTAGAAGCGATTTTGCCGTTAATTACGACTTCGACTTCATATCTGCCGTAAAAACCGCGAAATTTCGCAGCGTTGTTCGCCGTTAAATTGACTTGTAAATTTGTCCGCCATTCGTTGTTTATCAATTGGTCGAGAGCTTTATAATTCGGTTTCTGATTTCCATTAGCGTCAATCAAACCGATTCCGGGCAGCCACGCTCTTTCGTCGTCAAGTCCCCACGTAACAATCGCTTCGACTTGCGGATTGCCGAACGAAACTGTGTAAAACTCGCGGTAAAATCGGGCTTGTTTTTCCGCGTCCCAAACGCCCGATTGATAATTGCCGGAAATCTTAAGCGGAGTTTGACGGTCGTTGTAATTCAAAGTTTGAGCGCTGAATTCGGTGATTTGAAGCGGTTTTCCAAGTGCGGCATAACGATTGAGCTGTTCGGCAACGTTCGCTGGTTCATACCATTCGCCATTGGCGTGCGCCTGAATCCCGATAACATCTACCGCAGTCTCTTTTTCAATCAGCTCCTCAAGCAACGCAAAATATTTATCGCGGTTGCGATTATGCCTGGCGACCGAGCCGAAAACGCCATATTCGTTGAGCATCAAACGCTCCGCAGGCGCAGCTTCGCGCGCCCACGAGAAAGCCGATTCGAGATAATCGCGCCCGATTCTGTCCGCAAAAACATCCGTTTTCGGCGCGAGCGGTTCGTTGACTATTTCCCAATCCTCAACCGTATTTGCGTGCTTCGCCGCGAGTTCCTGCACCCTTTTTTTCAGAATCGGCAGCAACTCGTCTTTTTGTCGCGGCAGCCAACGGGGAGTTCCGGCTTGATTCGTTCCCCAAAGAATCGGCGCGGCTGCGATGCGCGCGCCTAATTTCCGGCTCAAAGCGATTTCGCGCTCAAACCAGGACCAGTCTTCAATTCCCCTTTTGTTTTCGACGAAACTCCAATAAGTCCCGACAACCGCATAATTAAAAAGTCCGGCAAAATGCTTTTCGTATTCGGGCAGCTTTTCGGGCGGCAAATCGTCAATTTTTAAATAACAGCCGAATTTAAAATCGTGCGCCGATTGCTTTATCTTCAGTTGAATTTGTTTTGCCGTTTTGCTTTTTGTACCTGAAATTTTTATCTGCGCGTCGCCTTTGCGAAATTTCTCGATATTCGCTTGCGCCTGCAAAAGAGCGGTTTCGTTTTTTGACTTATTAATCGTATCTTCTTGGCTCGAATCGTCTTTCGCGGTCGCGGCAAATTGGCAACCCGCAGAAAGATTCAGAGCCAAAATTAATAAAATTAGAGAAAGCCGGTTGGGATTCATAAAAGATGCTGCTTTAAGTGTTGAGTTTCTGCTAAACGCAGGAGAATTTAACCGAATCGCATTTGGCTTTGCGGCGGAACGGTGTCTTCGAGAGCCATTGTTCTCAATCTCAACAACTGAAGCGCGACGAGCAGCAGATAAAGCGGGTTTAGATACATATAACGCCGCCACAAACGGCGCGGTTCCTGAACGAAACGATAAAGCCATTCAAGCCCGTGATCCTGGAACCAAGCCGGAGATTGCGAAACAGTCCCGGCGTGAAAATCAAAAGCCGCTCCGACCGCCATCAGCGGCAGCGAAATCAATTCCCGGTTTTCAAAAACCCACGTCTCCTGTCGCGGACAACCCAAACCGACCAGAACAATCGAAGCGCCGCTTTTGCGGATGGTTTCGGCAATTTCCGCTTGCTCGTCCGCCGTTACCTGTCGAAAACGCGAAGGCTCGCTGCCAGCGATTTTTAGCGCCGGAAATTTCTTTAGAAGATTGACTTTTAGTTTATCCAAAACCTCTTGACGGCTTCCGTAAAGATAGATACTCAATCCTTCCTGAGCGGCTCTCTCGCAGACTTTCAGGGTTAAAGTCGGTCCGTAAACCCGGTCTGGAAGCTCTACGCCGTAAAGCCATTTCATCGCCCAGCGCACCGGCTGACCGTCGGGGACGACGAGATCAAGCCCGTTTAATCTGTGGCGATGAACCGAATCCAGCGCGCCGGTCATCACTCCGTGAACCGCGAGGGCGCTGACCGCCAAAGCGCGTTTGGAGCGGGCGGCAGAGATAATCTTTTCAACTGCGGCTTCGTAATCAACCGCGCTGATGCCCACTCCTAAAATGTTTTGTTTTCCAAAATCGAGCATAATCTAAAATTCAAGCAGAATTTGAAACATTAAATTTCCGATAATTGCGCGCGGCAATTATCGGAAATTTCTGAAAACGAGTTTTTCTTTAAGCAGCGATTAATTCCAGTTTCGATTCGTGGATGTGCTTTTCCTCGGTCGCTTCGACAATTTCGCCGATGATGGTTTTCAAGTCATATTCAAAGCTCCAGTCTGGATAATGTGCTTGAAAACGGCGCACGTCGCTGACCCACCAGATATGATCGCCTTCTCTCGCCTGATTCGAGATGCTGTAAGAAAGCTCTCGTCCGGCTGCCTCCTGAGCGATTTCAATAGCTTCTAAAACCGAACAATTGCTGTGTCGGCTGCCGCCGATGTTATAGACGGCTCCGGCGCGCGGGTCCTGGTAAAAATGCCAGAACGCGCGAACCAGATCGTTTGAGTGAATGTTGTCGCGGACTTGCTTGCCTTGATAGCCGAAAATCGTGTAATGCTTGCCCGTTACAATGCATTTGATGAGATAAGCCAAAAAGCCGTGGAGCATCGCGCCGGAGTGCGCAGGACCGGTCAGACAGCCGCCGCGAAAGATTCCGGTTTTAATCCCGAAATAACGACCGTATTCCTGCGCCATCACGTCTGCCGCGACCTTGCTCGCGCCGAAAACGCTGTGTTTCGAGCTGTCAATGGTCATTGATTCGTCAATTCCGTATTCAAAAAACGGATGCGATTCATCAATTTCCCAGCGCGTTTCCTTTTCGACCAGGGGGAGATTATTCGGCGTGTCGCCGTAAACTTTGTTTGTCGAAGTAAAAATAAACGGAGCATCGGGGCAGAATTCACGAACGGCTTCAAGCAAAACCAGCGTTCCCGTCGCATTGACGGTGAAATCGGTCAAAGGCTCTTTCGCAGCCCAATCGTGACTCGGCTGCGCCGCCGTGTGAATAACAACCGAAATGTCTTTGCCGTATTTGCGGAAAATATCGCGGATGGCTTTTTCGTTGCGAATGTCCGCCGGATAATGAACAAAATTTCGCAAAGAACGTTTCAGCGTGTTTGTGTTCCAATCAACCGAACCGTCGCGCCCGAAAAAATATTCGCGCATATTGTTGTCAATGCCGACGACTTTAAAACCCATTTCGTGAAAGAACTTTGTCGCTTCGCTTCCGATTAATCCCGAACATCCCGTAATAATTGCTACGCTCATATTTATCCTTTTAACCAATTGTGACTGTGATTTTATTTTTGTTTACTTGCATTTTTAGAGTTTTAAAGAGAGTTACATTCCATTTTTTTCAGGGATGTTTGTTTAAATTCTGTTAATTTTTTGTTTGTTAAAAGAGGGCGGCAAGACAACAAAGAAAAAAGACCGGTCTGATACAAACCGATCTCCATATTTATGAAATGCTTAACCAAAGTTATTGGCAACTTTGGTTAAGCATTTCAGCTTTTTTTCGCCAGGTAGTAAATCCAGTGTGACGAATTGTCGCTCTTCACTAACTTTCCTTGCATGTCATAAGCCTCAATATCGGAGAATCCAAGGTCTGTGAGTTGTTTTACTTGCTTTTCAATGCTGATGTAATAAAGGAGCAAAGAAAATCTGTGGTCGGGATCATTTATCAGTGCGAAATCGTCCGTGTAGATTTCGTGCTTTTTCATTCTGGAATGCGCGGGCAGATAGTAAAGGCAATACAGGAAAAACTTGAAATAATTTAAATCATATTGAATCTTTCGCTGCCACGGAAGTTTTTTGAAATACCGATAATCCCGATTGTGAGATGAGAACATAAAAAATCCGCCCTTTTTGAGCACGCGATTTATCTCTTTCAATGCCTTTAGCCTGTCCTCGCCGGAAATGCAGTCAAGACCGTTAAAAGAAAAAAGAACAAAATCAAAGCTGTTATCTTCAAATTCTTTTAAATCCCTGGCATCGCCGCACAAAATTTTTGCAGAGGGATATTTTGTGCTTGTTTCCTGCGCAAACTCCGGGACGTAATCAATGCCGATATAATCGCTGCTGATTTGCAGCAAATATTTGGTCGTTCTGCCTCCGCCGATTCCGAGGTCGAGTATTTTTTTATTTCTGATTGAGGGCAGCAATTTTTCAAAAATGACTTTTTCGGGTTCGAAAAGCGCATCGAGGTCTTGAAAATATTCAAGGACATCGGCTCTTGCAAACGTCGTTTTATTTACCAAATTAGGCGAAACTTGTAATTCCATTTTATTAATTTTCTCAAGCGCTAGCTATTCAGACTTTGCGGAGCCGGAGAATTGAAAACAGCGGCATCAAGGCTCTCCGTCTGAACCGCAGGAGTTGTAAATCGTTCTTTTAATTTCAGACAGGGTTTCTCCAACAGGTAGTAAGACAGTGCAGCACAGGCAAAGCTAACAATGCTTCCTAAAACAAGCACGCCCCAAGGCGAATCGGTTATCCGCTCGCGAATCAGGATGAAAATCAGGTTGTGCCAGAGATAAAGCCCGTATGAAATTGTGCCGACCCACACCAAAGCCTTATTGGCTAGAAACCGAGGGCGCGAGGTTAGCGCAAATGCTATGACAAACGCGGTGGACAAATTGATTACAGGCAGTCCGTATGCATAAACCGCCGAATCCCAAGCCGCGAAAACGGTAGCAAAAAACAACGCCAAAGCGGCTGGGAGCGCCGGAAACCATTTCACAGGCGGCAACTTGCCCCACGATGCAACAAGCCCCAGCAGACATCCGATTAGCAAACCGTCTGCGCGCGTGTCAAAACCGTAGAAAACGCGATTTACTTCCTGAGAAAGCGGTCCCCAAAGGAAAGCGCGATGAATCGCTATAACAACGATCAACGCGCCGAACGTGGCAAAGATAGCACGACGCGACATTCTCTTTCCGAGCAGCAGAACAAGCGCGAGCGGGTAAAGAAGATAGAAATGTTCTTCGATTGCCAGCGACCAGGTATGTTCGAGCGCTCCGAGCTTTGCAAAGTCGAATGCAAGCGCGAAATCCGATAGATAAAGCGCCGTATAAACAATTGCTTTTCCGGTCTTGACAAGCTCCGCTCCCGATTTGGCTGCAACCGTGTAAGCGCCTAACAAGGCGAGCAAAAGAGCCAGCGCCGGGGTTAGGCGAAGAAGCCTGCGAATATAAAAATTTTTCAGGCTGATGCGACCGTAACGTTCATATTCCTGACACAGCAGCGCAGTGATGAGGAAACCCGACAGCACGAAAAATATATCAACGCCGATATGCGCGCCCGTAATTAAAGGAATACCGGCGTGGTGCAAAAGAACAAGGAGAATAGCAATACCGCGTAAGCCGTCCAATTCAGGGCGATGACCTAAACGAAAAGGGTAATTTTGCATAATCTCTGCTTCAAAAGCGGTGTCGAGATGGTTATGAGCGACAAATAAAACAAGCGGATTAAAAAATGATGAAATATAATTTCATTTTTCTATTTTCTTAATTACTTGTTTGCGAAAATGAATTTCTTAGCGACATTAAAGTTTTTTTCCGCTGTTTTGGTGGCTTCGCCGCTCCCGTCAAATTGCACTTCAATTTCTCTGTATGTGACGGCGATATATTCAAGCAATGCCCAAATGAAAACGATAACGCCCAGCATCTCAAGACTTTCTTCAATCGTTGTCAGCGCGATGTAAATCAGATTGTCTCTTCCGTATATTTCGGCATAGTTTCCTCCGATCAGTTCCATACCGATAGCCCCGCCGATGTAAATGATCCCGCTTATTATGAACGCAAGCCTCGGTTTCGCGGGAAGACTCCATAAAAATTTCAGAAAGAAGAGAGAGAGAAATAAGACAAGGACAATGGCGGGAACCACCCAGGCGTAATAAAAGATGCCCAGGTTTTTCCCTCCTAAAATTGCCCGCATCGGTTCAATCAGCTTTTCATGAATTTGAGTTGACTCATCAAATGTCATAAAAAGAAAACCTATTGAAAGAATAGCCCACTCAAACAGATAAGAAGCCTTTTGTTTTCTTTTAAGTACGGTGATAAACGCCAGAAGCAGGCTTGTGAAAAGCAAGAGCAGCATCGAGAAAAAACTCGACACATTTTGCTCAAGATCAAGGTTAAAGACCTTATCCATCTTATGAAGAAATCCAGAGCTATGCCCGGTCAAATAATCCGCCGATTGCGTTGCGACGCTGGCAAAAACCAAAATAAAAGTCACCGCGCCCAACACGCCCGCAATTGAAGCAGGATTTAGTGATATTTGCGAAATCACCGTCTCGCTTGAATTCATATCAAGTTGTCGAACCTGACCTTCGTTGAAACGAGAATTACTCCCTTGCAAGTCGTTTCGGAAAAAACTCCATTGTAAGGCGGTCGTGAATTTATTATAGATTTGTTCCATAAACTAAACTCCCAATCTGACTTTTGCGACTCCAGACGAATAAACACCTTTAATTCCGCGCGTAGATTCTTCACAAAGACTGATTCTGCCGAGGGCGAACAAATCGTCTCCGGGCTGGTTAATTCTTTTTTCCGTAGTTACGGCGACCTTATATCCGGCTTGAGCAATAAGCTGTCTTATTCCTGCGTTATATGCGCCGTTTGGATAAGCGAATGAAACAACTTTGCTTCCCAACTGATGTTCGAGTTCTTTCTTGCTGGCAACAATCTCCTTTTCCAATGCAGCTTCGTCTTCGAGCGGCAGGACGACGTGATTAGCCGTATGTCCGCCGAAGTTAATTCCTTTTCGCGCCATCTCGCGAACCATCTCCCAATTCAATAATTGATATTCACGCGGATAGCCTTCTAAGCTTTCACCAAGCTCATTTTCCAGCTCTGAAATGACTTTCTCTCGCAGTTCGTTTGGTAAATAAACTATCGAATCAGTCAGTTTAAGCAGATTGCGGATTTCAGCAAATTCTCCTGCGACCTCGCTTGCGACTCCTGCCTTGATTAATGCGCCTTTGATAGAGGCTGACTTCTCAATCGCACGCTTCACCAACCAGAAAATGCGATCATGCGCCAAAGGCTTATCTTGCCCGATAAATTCAGTGGGCAGAAAAACCGTCGCGGGAAGCCCGAATTCATTGAGAATAGGAAATGCTTCTTCATAAAAATCAAGATAACCGTCATCGAAAGTGATAACGGCGAGAGGTCGCCGGACTCTTCGTTCCTCGCTCAAAAAGTGAATCGCAGTTTCAAGCGAAACAACGTCATAAGTCCGGTGCAGCAATTCGCAATGGCGTCGAAATGTTGCTGCCGACACCACGAGTCCATGAATAGCTTCTCGTTCGGCTTTTGCAATATCGGCGACAACCCGGTGATACGCAATAATATTGACCGAACCCGGCGTTACCGAAGGGAAACCGCCTCTCACATTTGTGAGCGAGGCAACAGATTTAATAGAGCGTTTAATCAGAAATTTAGTTTTAGTCATATTTAGTTTTAGCTGCACATAGCAAACAGAAGAGTTCGGAGCTTATTTACATAAACTCGAAAATCCATTTGCTCGCGCGCTTTTTGCTTTGCTTTTTTGCCGATTTTTATTCGGGTATCTTTGTTATTTAAGAGAAATGAAATTTTTTCTGCCAGAGCGCCGACATCTCCGGGCGCAAACAGAATTCCGTCAACGCCGTCTTCGATTAATTCGGGTATTCCTCCGACGCGGGTTGAAATTACGGGCAGACCGGCAGCCATTGCTTCAATAACCGACATCGGCATAGCTTCGGCATAAGTCGGTAAAACGAAAATGTCGGAGCGTCGAAAGAACTCGATTCTTTCATCCATCGGAACCGCGCCCAGATATTCAACGAGATTGCCGACTTCAAATCTTTCACAATAATCCTTGAGATTCTCCGCCCCGTATCCGAGAAAAGAAATTTTCAAATTTGGCTTGTTGTCGCGCAAAAGCGCCAGAGCTTTGATTAAATCTTTCTCGCCCTTTAATTTTCCGACCGCCCCGACAAACAGCAATCTCACCGCGTCGCCGCCCGGCTCATCTGTTAATGATTTCTTATCGCCATTAAAAACCGATGTATCAATCGCGTTGGTGATAACGGAGATATTTTGTGATTGGGTTATATCTCGTAGCTGCTTCGCCGATTCCTGAGAAACCGCGATAAAGCTATCGCTCAAACCGAGAGCTGTTTGAATAAACTTTTGACCGATTTTTCTTTGGAAAGGATAGTAATTATCTACGTCGCCCGCGTGAAAGTGTGTAATAACTTTCTTCCCGAAAAGCTTTGCCAGAAAAATGAAAATTGATTCGCGATATAAGCTCGCATTGCTTCCGAGATGAACATAAACCAAATTCGGGCGCTTAGATATGCAATTCCAAACGAACCGCGCAATTGCGCTCAAAGCCAAAAATGCTTTGCCGAATTTTCCGAAATCTTCCGCTTGAGATTCGATGTAAGTAAATTCAAAATCCTCTTTCAAAGGCGATTTCAGAATTTCTGCAATAAGAGTCGAAATGCCGCCGCGGGTTTTTGTTAAGTGCATACCGACCATCAGAACACGACTCTTTTTTGCCCGACTCAAAGCTGTTCGAGTCGTGCCGGGAAGAACTACCGTTTCAGCAGTTCTTTCAATGACTTCGGATTGGAAATGACACTTGTTCATTCGATATTCTCGCTAGTGACGAGGTTTTGTTAATTTAATTGTTACTAAAATTTAGAGAATGAAATGGCTAGAATTTCCAGAGAATTAAGTAAATTATCATCAGACACGCCGAGGAAAACGAGCCGGTTCGCCAAACGTCGAAGCTAACTATTTTTTTCGATAAATAACTGACCTCGACCAAAGCTATTAAAAGAAACGAGATTAGTTGCGCGAGCGCCGCGCCGACTGCGCCGTATTGTGGAATCAACATTGCACCGGCGGAAAAACAGGCGATAGCACCGAGCGCATTGGCGAGCAGATCAATGTGCTGTGAGTTTGTCGCAATCAATCCTCTGGCGACGACCATTACTAAACAAAAAGGCACGACGCTGACTGCCAGAATATTTAGAGTCGGCGCGACATCGGCGTAATTATCACCAAAAAAAGCGACCAAAACCTGACCGGATAAAAACGGTGAAATTAGCGCAGCCAGAGTTGATAAAATCAAAGGATAGCGCGCCATTTTGGACAGATATAAACCGGAATTCCCGGTTGCTTTCTGGATATGCTGCGTTATGAGCGGTTGAATAACATTGGCATAGCTAGCCATGAGAATAGAGACTGGAATGAGAAAACGCGACGCGACTCCGTACTTTGCCGATTCGACTTCCGTACTATAGTGTCCTAAAAGAATTATTACGACCTGCCAGTTAATCGAAGCAAAAATGATTGTTCCGGCAAAAGTCGGGGAAACTTTTAAAATTTTAACGAAATCTTCGGTGTTGAAGTCGAAATTTGAAATCCGTTTTTTGGCTGCCAATAAATAGACCAGCAATGCCGGGATTCTAACCACTACAAATGACAAACAAATTACGGAAATCGAATAGCCTAACCAGATTAAGACAAGAGGAATAAGGGTTCTCAGAACATTTTCAAGCGTAGTAACAAAGGCGATTAAACGTGTCCGACCGAATGAAATTGCAGTTGCTTCGGCAACGCCAATCACGCCGGTGGGAATCATTGTGAGGCTCAAAATTAATGTTGAGACGCGAACCGACCACGACTCGCTCGCCCAAAATCCGCAAGCCGCCATTAAAACGGCGCAGACAATTCCTGAAATTAACAGGAAAACCGAAGCGCTGCTAACAAAACTGACAACAGCTTGTTCACCTTCCTGACGCATTTTGCTTTGCTCATTTCTGCGACTGATTTCGCTAACCAGAAAAGGCATTAAACCGAGTGAACAGACGCTGTAAAAAAGAGCATAAAGCCCCATTACAATTGTGAATCTGCCCAGTTCTTCGGTTTCGCGCATCCGCGCCATGAATACCCAAATCAGGATGCTGTTAGCAATGCTGATAACTCCCGACAAGACCATCCACAATAAAGGTCTCGTTACACTGGTCGAAGCGTTTTCGGACAAGATTTCTTTATTTATTACCGTTTCCATTATTACTTAATCAATCCGGGTTCAATCTCGAAAATTGCGAAAGCTAGAAAATAAGTTGGCGACGCAGCCTGCTAATCGCCAGAATCATTCCAAAGAAAAAATACAAAGTCCGTACCGGCACGCGAACCGATCCGAGCGAGCCGGGTTCTTTCATACCGGAAATTACAAACGAGATTATTCCGGCGGTCGCGCCTAAGCCGAGCGCAAACAGAAGTCGGTCGCGCGATGTCATTGTCTTGAAACATTCGACTAAAGCGGCGAGAAACAGCAGACAGAAGATTATGCCGCCCGGAATACCGATTTCCGCTGTGACGTGAGCAAAAATATTGTGAACGGGATTCGGAAAAACCTGGCTGACAAAAATATCCGTCTCGTCGTATTTCGTCATACTCGCGCGGTAATTGTTTATACCGACGCCGACGAGCGGATTATCTTCAATCATCCGAAAAGCGGTTTCCATCAACGGCACGCGAATATACGCCGAACCGTCATCGTCTTGTGTCAGGCGTTCGTAAATCCGGGTTGAGAACGGAGCAAGAAACAGGCAGGCAAGAACGGCAACGCCGCCTACTGAAATACAATATTTTCTTTTTTCCGCAGGCGAGAGCCGATACCAGCCAAACAGAACAAGCAGCACAAATACAACTACGAGCGAGATCCAGCTTCCCCGCGCCAGAGAAAGTATTACAGCAACTGTCCCCGCGAGCGTTGCCGCTAACAAAGCAACTTTGTGCCAGCCGCTAAAGTTTTTCACGCGGCAAATGAGCGGAGCGGCAACAATCGGCATCAGCGTTGTTACGTGCCAAGCCATTCCGGTCGGCGTCCGCAAAAATGCGGGAACGCGAGCGAGTTCCTGGCTTTGCGTTCCAATCATCTCTTCTTCGGTTCCGGTTCCAAAGAAAGATAAATTTGTCGGAAAATCGAACATGTATTGCGAAAATGCGGTCAGCCCCGTGAATATCAGCCCGATTGCTAATCCGACGACTAATTGAACGAGTCTTTCTCGATGGCTGAAATGCGAGGCGACCACATATGCGACCAGCAGCGAAGTTGAAAACGACCAGAGCGAAAACCAGCCGAGCAGATTAGAGCCGCTGTAGATAACCGAAAGCGCCGCGCAGACAAACAGCGAGAAAAATAAAATCGAAAACGGTAAGGGAAATACTTTTTCTTCCGTTTCATCTTCAACGTCAAACCAGTCATAAACTAATAAAAACAACGAAGTCAGCAGCGTTAAAGAGATATTGAAACCGGATGGGTCTTCGATTTCGTCAATTTTGTAAAAATTCACTTCGCATTTGAAAAAAAACGAAGCAATAAAAGCAAAATGAATGAGTGAGATAATAGGCAATTCCAGAACAAAGCAGGCAATGCCACCGATTGCGAGAAAAGCCAGAGCGCCGATTGCCAGCGTGATCGAAGGCGAGCCTCCGCCGACTGAGATAACGGCAGCGCCGAGCAAACAAGCTGCTAAAAACACCGAACAGACCAACGCATACGGCAGAATTGCTCCTGCCGTAAAAGTCCTTGTTTTTCCTGATGCCTGTATTCTCATTCAAACTTTACATCGCGCCGGAGCCGCGAAGAACCGCCGGAATTGTTTTAACCAAAATTTTGAAATCGAGAACTAAAGACCATTTATCAATGTATTCGAGGTCTTGCAGAATCCATTTATCAAAGCTCGTTTCGCTTCTGCCGGAAATCTGCCAGACGCAGGTAATTCCGGGTTTGACGCTAAAGCGGCGGTTAAACCACAGTTTGTTGAATTTTTGAAAATCGCGTTCGGGGAGTGGGCGCGGTCCGACAAGGGATAAATCCCCCAGCAAAACGTTGATTAGCTGCGGCAACTCGTCAAGGCTTGTTTTTCGCAGCCATTTTCCAATCTGCGTGACGCGCGGATCGTTTTTGATTTTAAAAACCGGACCGTCGGCTTCATTTAAGGCTTCGAGCTGGCTTTGCCGCCGGTCGGCATCTACACACATTGTCCGAAACTTGAACATTTTGAACCGCCGCTTGTTCAATCCAACGCGCTCCTGAATAAAAAATACCGGTCCCGAAGACGTTAGCTTGATAAGCAAAGCGATAATCAACAGCAGCGGCGAGAGCAAAATCAACAAGACCAATGCTCCAGCGAAATCAATCGCGTTTTTGATAAACATTCGCCAATCGGCTTGAGGCGCGGTGTAAAGCGATAAAATCGGGGCTTCGCCGATTTCTCCGGTGACCGCGCGCGCCAGCCTCAGATTGAACAAATCCGAATACACGCGAACCGTGATTCCCTGTTCTTCAGCCGCCCGCGCGATTGAATCCATTTTGTCGTAAAAAGTTTTAATCGGCAGACAAAGTATTACTTCATCAATCACGTTTTCGGCTAAAACCTGCGGAATCTGATCCAGATTGCCAAGCACTTCGGGGTCGTCAATGTCATCAATAAACCCTGCAAAGTGATAACCGATTTCCGGGGTTTCCTTGATTAATTTGACGATTTTCTGCCCGCGATTTCCCGCGCCGATGACTACAACCGAGCGCAGATTACGCCCGTGAAGTCGAAATTGAGTTAAAAGATTGCGTTTGACCAGCCGAATCGAAAAGAGCAGAACAAAAGAGGTCACGGCGAAAATGAGTAAAAATCTTTTTGGAAAAATATGCCATTCCGCCAGCAAAATCAAAGTCGCCAAAATCAAGCTGCAGAACACGACCGCCCGCAGAACGTCAACAAATTCGTCTTCCCAGTTCGCCAGACGTTTTGAGCGATACAGCCAAAACGATGACAAAACGAACGACCAGCTACCCAAAACGCCCGCAAAGAAAATCGAGCTGTCAACGCTCGGTGCGGAAATCGCCTGCCAAATGTAATCAACGCCTTCCGGTCCCCCGCGATAAAAAGCCAGCCACAGGGCAAAGGCAAGTGCGGTCAGGTCGAGCAGTTTATACACGAATACCAGAGAGGCTCTGATTCGCTCTTTCATATCGAATTCCTCGCTAAATTATTTTGTTTTACGTTGATTTATAAAGTAGAAACGAGGCGCAGTTTTCAGTAATTTTTTCTACCAGCGATGTTTTTTTCTTTTTTTACGGGAGTCTGACGGAAGCGCCAGGCGTTCGGGCTTTGAAACCAGCTTCATCGCCGGCGCCGGTTCGATCACGGAAATAATCGCCAGAACCGGCAAACCCAAATGCTGTTCGATTGCGTACGGCGAAGAGATCAAACCGTAATCCCCGGTTGCGGCTGTTAATTTATCCAGAACAATCGCGCTCGCAAAACCGGTAGCCGCGCCGACAAACATTAAAACCAGCAAATTCAACAGCGTCTTCGGACTTTTCGGCTCGCCGTCTGTGCTCGGCGGGTCAACGATTCCGAAATTCATCACTTGCTCTTTGTTCAAAACCTGACTGATTTCGTTTTCGCGCGCCTTTTTTTGATAAAGCAAATACGCTTCTTCATTAACGTTGCGTTCGCGTTCGAGACTCGCGCGGTCAATGCTCCGGCTGTTGAGAAACGCGACTTCACTGCGCAATTTCGCGGCTTGTGCAGACAAATTCTTTTCGCGCTCTTTGAGTGCCGCGAGATTTGTTTGAGCGTTGGAAAGATCGCTTTCCAGCCTGCGCCGCAAATCGTTTAAAGCAAACGAACGCTCCTGCGGCGGATTCGCCGTTTCCTGCGCGAGAGTCTTTTTCAATTGCTCGATGCGCTCTTCCGTTTCGCGGACAAATCGGCTGTTCGGCTGGTATTTTTGCAGATACTGCGTTTTTTGCTGCTCAAGCCGGATCAGTTCTTCTTTCATCCGGTCGAGAGCCGAAACGTATCTTGAAACCGAGCCGGTTTGAATTTGTTCCGGCTGGTCGGCGATTTTTTCCTGTAAAGAGATGCTGCGCTTTTGGGTTTCTCCGATTTCCGTGCGAGCGGCGTTGATTTGCGCCTCTGTTTCGTAAAGCTGTTTGAGCAACAGCTCGCGCTGGACGCCGATTTCGGCTCCGCTCACGCCGTTGCGAGCGTCGAACTGCTTGAGCGTGTTCGAGGCGGCATTTAATTTTTGATTAAACGTCTGAGTCTGTTCGTTAAAGACTTGCGCAGCCTGAGCCTTTTCGTTGATTTGAACGTGAAGCTGAACGTAATTCTGATAAATTTTTTCGAGAGTCATTTTCGCCCGCAACGGGTCTGTATCGGTATATTTGACCTTGATAATGCGAGACTTCTTGATCGGCGTGACATCCAGATTGCCAACCACGCGATTCACAGCCCTTTCCGTTGCAAACGCGTCTGCGGATGATTTTTTTTGCGATGAATTTTCCGTTTCCGCCGCTTTTGCGGATGAACCCCAAAAACCGTAAAGCAAATTCTTTACGCGTTCGCGCAGCTTGCTCGATTCGGTATCGCGTTTCGGGGCTTGATTGTTGATTAAATCTAAATCCGTTACCGCGCCCGCAATCACTTCCCTGCTTTTGAATAACTCCAGCTCCGAATTAAATTCTTCGTCGCTGATCGCCGCTTGAATAACGTCTGGCAGTTTTTCCGCCGCGCTGATTCGCGGATCGCTTCGGTCGCGCGAAATTAAAATACTCATCTCGGCTTCGTATTTCGGCGTCATTAAAAACGTCGCAATCATCCCGGAAACCACGACGAGCGTAAAGACCGACGCGATGAGCAGTTTACGTTTCCAGACCGTTTCCCAAATTTGGGCAATCAGACTTTTGTTAGTTAAAATCCGCATTTCAAATCAACTCCGACTTCCAAAACTCCGATTTAAAAGAACTTAGGCAGAAATCCCCGAACGGTTTCGACAGCTTTGTTAATCTGCGAAATTTTTGAATCCGGGATAAAAATATAATCCCCGTCCTGCAAAGCGATGTCTTTCTGTTCGCCTTGCTGATTGATGACTTTCAACACATTTGCCGATTGAATTTCCCAATCGCCGCTGCCGTTCGGTCGAGCGTGAAGCACCATTTTTCGGTTGGCATCGGACGTAAATCCGCCCGCCAGAAAAATCACCTGCACGAGCGTTTGCCCCTCACGCAAATCGTAGCGCCCCGGTTTGTTCACCTGACCGCCGATGAAAACACGCGGCGCGACAAATTCGAGCAACGCGACCGTTAAGACCGGCTTTAAAAGAATTTCGTTATAAGACTTTTCCAGTTGAGCTTTGAGTTCCGAAATTGTTAAGCCCTCGGCTTTCGAATCGTCAATCATCTGAAGACTGATAAATCCGTCCGGTCGCACAACTACCGAAATTTCATTCAGTTCCGGGTGATAAAGAAATTTAACGCTCAATTTATCGCCCTGCTTGATGCGATAGCCAGTTTGAGGAGCCGCAGGTTTGCTCGATTCCGGCAAATCTATCTGCGCAAAAGCATTCAATGAAACGAGTAAGCACCACAAAACGCTTCCGACAATCGTTTTTGAAACGATGTAAAACATTTTCGTGCGTGTCATTTTTTCTGTCATCATTTCAAATTATCGGGTTGAACATTCGGTATCTTTCAATTTAAAAAAAATCAGCTAAAAGCCATTTTTTTACTGATACACAACAAATGAGCCGTGATTTCCAAGTTATTCGGCTCGAAATCAAGAAACTGGAGCCAATTTCAATTCAATTCAATGCAAAAAGAAAAGCTGCTCTTACGAACAGCTTTTCCGCCAAATAAATTTTCCAATCGTTTAGGTTTATTTAATCACAACATTGACCAGGCGATTGGGAACGACAATGACTTTGGCAATCTGTTTCCCGGCAGCATATTCCCGCACCTTTTCATCGGCGAGGGCGGCACGTTCGAGTTCCTCTTTCGCCGTGTCGGGCGCAGCCAGCAGTTTCGACCGCAGTTTGCCGTTGATCTGAATCGGAATCTCGATTTCGTCTTTACGCGCCAATTCTTCGCGGTAAACCGGAAACTTCGCGCCCGATTTCAACATCCCTTCATCGCTGCCGGTCAAATAAGCCCACATTTCCTCAGCGGCATGCGGCGCGTAAGGCGCGAGCATCAAAATCAGCGCGCGGACGGCTTCGTCAATCGCAAACAAATCCGAATCACTCGCCGTGTCGGGTTCGACTTTGAAATCGCCCAACGCGTTTGACAACTCCATCAAAGCCGCGACCGGCGTGTTTAATTGCAAACGCTCGAAATCCGATTCGACGCGCTGAATTGTCTGGTGCGTTTTCTGCCGCAATTTTCGCGCATCAGAGGAAAATTCCGTCGGCTCGTTTTCCGGCGTTCGCTCTAACACCGCGTGCCAGCGCCAGACGAAACGCCAGACTCTTTGCAGAAAACGCGAAGTGCCTTCGATTCCGTTTTCGTTCCAGACTAATTCGTTTTCGACCGGCGCGCTGAACAAAACGTACAAACGCGAAGCGTCCGAGCCGTAAATTTCGACCATTTCGTTTGGATCAACGCCGTTGCCTTTCGATTTCGACATTCGTTCGACTGCATATTTCAACTGTTTGCCTTCGACATTTGTCGCGTGAACGAGTCTTCCCTTTTCGTCGCGTTTGACCGAAACCTGATTCGGTGGAAAATAAACGCGCTTGCCCGTTTCGTCGTCAAAAAACGTTTCGCCGACAACCATTCCCTGAGTCAGCAGACGTTTGACCGGCTCGTTAAATTGCACCAAACCGATGTCGCGCATCACTTTTGTCCAGAAGCGCGTGTAAATCAGATGCATCACGGCGTGGTCGTCGCCGCCGATGTATTGATCAACCGGCGTCCAATATTGCGCTATTTCCGGCTCGAACGGCAGCGATTCGTTGCGCGGATCGGTGTAGCGGAAAAAGTACCACGACGAATCAACAAAAGTGTCCATCGTGTCGGTCTCGCGCCGCGCGGCTTTCCTGCAATTCGGACAGGTTGTATTGACGAACTCCTCGACTTTCGCCAGCGGCGATTCTCCGACACCGGTAAACGGCGCGCTGTCCGGCAATTCGACTGGCAATTGTTCGTAAGGCACTGGAATTGTTCCGCACTCGTCGCAATAAACAATCGGGATCGGCGCGCCCCAGAAACGCTGCCGCGAAATTCCCCAATCGCGCAGGCGATAAGTCGTCGCCGCTTCGCCGAATCCGTGCATTTCGGCGTAATGCGTCATTTCCTTTTTCGCTGCTTCGGAAGTTTTGCCGTTCCAGTAATCCGAACGAACCAGCACGCCTTCTCCGGTCAACGCTTCCTCCCGCGCGAGCGCGAGCATCGTGTGATGTTCATGCGCCAGATGCGGCTCGGAAATCACCTGACGAATCGGCAAACTATATTTTTTGGCAAATTCGAAATCGCGCTCGTCGTGGGCGGGAACAGACATTACCGCGCCTGTGCCGTATTCCATCAGCACGTAATTTGCCGTCCAAATCGGAATTTGCTCGCCGCTGAAAGGATTGACGGCGAAAAATCCGGTTGCAATGCCGTCTTTTTCAACCTCTTCTTCGCGGTTTGCCGCCTTCATTTTTTCTCGTTTGATTTCTTCGATTTTCGCCAGAACTTCGCCGCTCAATTCGTTTTTGCGAGCTTCGATAAAGGGATGCTCGGCGGCGACGACAATTGCGTTGACACCGTAAATCGTGTCAATTCGAGTTGTAAAAACGCGGATTTTTTCGTTTGAATTTTCGACGGAAAAATCAACAAACGCGCCTTCCGAACGCCCAATCCAATCGCGCTGTCGTTTCAAAACTTTTTCCGCCCAGCCCGCTTCGATTTCCGCAATGTCGTCGAGCAATTGGTCGGCGTAAGCGGTGGTTTTCAAAAACCACTGTTCGATGTCTTTTTTCGTCGTCGCAGTGCCGCAGCGCCAGCAGATTCCGCCGCTCGCCTGTTCGTTCGACAAAACGGTCTGATCGTTCGGACACCAATTAACTTGCGTCATTCGTTTGTACGCCAAACCCATTTCGTACATTTTCAGGAAAAACCACTGGTCGAATTTGTAATAATCCGGTCGGTGCGCGGCGATTTCCGTCGTCCAGTCGTATGAAATTCCCAAACGCTGCAACTGCCCGCGCATATAACGAATGTTATCTTCCGTCCATTCGCGCGGGTTCAAACCGCGTTTGATGGCAGCTTCTTCCGCCGGTTGTCCGAACGAATCCCAGCCAATCGGGTGAAAGACGTTAAAGCCTTTCAAACGCTTGTACCAAGCCAGCGCGTCGCCGATTGAATAATTCCGCACGTGCCCCATATGCAAATTGCCGGACGGATAAGGCAGCATCTCCAAGGCGTAAAATTTCGGTTTTTCGGTGTTAATTTCGGCAACAAAAGCGTTTGAATCTTTCCAACGCTGCTGCCATTTTTCTTCGATAACTTCCGGAAAATATTTCTCATCCATAAAATTTGATAAACGGCTTGTAAAAACAAGCGAACATGATACGCAAAACCGGAAGACAGAACAAAATCGCCGTTCAGTTTCACAAAATTATTTTGTGTTTTGATTAAATTAAAGAAGGAAAACGCCGCATCCCGTCGAGGCGCACAAAACACGCCCGCGCATTGGGAGCGGCTAGGTAAGAAGGAGTTTATTCAGTTTGCGAAATCGAAATCTCATAGCTTGATGTTTAAGATATTATTTCAACTTCCCGCAATTGTCCAACAAAAATTTGCGCTTAACCTTTAATGCATGAATTACAGCGCTATTTATCTGAGAAACTTATCGTCTCGTTTAACGTAATTCTCAATGATGCCTTTGGAAGCTATAGTTGAAGCCGCCGGTGAGTTTGCCATTGAGATCACCTCAAATATTGTCTCCGATTTAATAGAGCAATTATTTGTCGGCTCATTTTCCTTACATTCCGCTAGAAGGCGTTTTTCGAAGGCTTATGCGCACAGCTTTTTCTGTCAACAATGTCCCGGAACATCAAAGAAACCGCAAGTCAAGCAAAAGTGGTACATCTATCAATGCCAAGACTGCTCAAGCAGATGGGGAGCTTTGAAGGACAAGCCATGGGTGAGAAAAGAAAAGCGCAAACCCGCGAATTTCCAAAGAAAGGCGGTTTAATCCGGCTTCAAACCGCAACCCAAAGTTTTACGACAATTTTCCCGGCTTCTAAAAGCTTTCTAAACTCCGCAGCCGATCTCTAAAACTACTTTCGGTTTTGCGCCCGAAACATCATAAATCTCGCTGCCCGCGCCTTCGTAATATGCCGCGTGCATTACGATTTCCATTCGTCCGTCGCCGTTTAAATCGGCAATCGCTTGAATCGAATATTCGTTCGGCGCGGCAAATTTGATGGCTTTCGGATAAAATTCTCCGCCGATTAATATGTTTTGCGGTTTTCCGCCGACAACTTTTCTGAGCAGCAGAAACGAATAATCTCCCGGAAAGGTGCGAGCCATAATTCCGCTTTTGTAATTTGTCGCCGCCAGCAAAACCTCTTCGATTCCGTCGCCGTCCAGATCAACGCGAAAACCTTGCGAGATTTTGGCAATCGGTTTGATAATGCGTTTAGAACTGGCAAAATCACCGACGATTTTCAAATATGTCGCGTCGGTTTTGGAGATTTCTTTCACTGGGCGCGGCATCGGATTCCATTTGGCGGCAGAACCGATTCCGACTCCGTTTTTTGTTTCGCCTCCAAATGAGACCTCAAAATAATCCTCGCAAATTTCGAGAGTTTGCGGTTTTTCGCCGATTAACTTGTCGCCCGGAACCGGATTTGTGCCGAGCAAAATGTATTCGGTTTTATTTTTGAGCAGCGGCGCAACCCGCTTTGCTTCAATCCATTTGCCGTTTTCTACGCCGCCGAGCAAACCGTGCGTTCGCATTTCGACAATCGGGATTGTTCCGATTTGCTGCGCGATTTGCGGCGAAACCGAGAAAACTAAAACAAATGCGAACAAGAAAAGTTTACTTTTCATCATTTTCAACTAAATCCGATTCTTCCGTTGATTCGACGTTTGGGCGAAACGCGCGGTTCAACAAAAATATAAATAAACCAAGCACGGCGAGAATTGCCACTTGTTGAATTTCAACAAATCTGACGTTTGAGAGCAGCCACGCAATCGAAATCAAAGACAAAGCGGCAACAACATAACCGGCGGGCGCGCGAAAACGGGCTGCGGGCGCAATCCGTTCGCCGCCGACGCGAAAAAGCGGGAGCGCAGCGCAAGTCGTCGCGTAAACCAAAAGGCGTGTAATCGTGCTGATGGTCAAAGCGGCGACGAACGATGTTTGCAGCGTAAAAATTAAAATGACCGCAGCCGTCAGAAAAAGCGAAATGAACGGCGTTTTGTATTGTTCGTGAGTTTTCATCAAAACGCCGGGCAATTCCCTCTGTTCAGCCATCGCAAACGGCAGTCTCGAAGCGGTTAAAAGACCCGAATTCAAGTTTCCGCAAATCGAAATTATCGCGCCGAGCGCAATCAGCGAAGCTCCGAAACCGCCCATAAACATGTTTGCCGCGTCCGCCAGCGGTCTTTCGGATTTGGCTAAATCAGCCATCGGCAAAGTGCCGAGACAAACAAGCTGAATCACAATGTAGAGCACAGCGATAATGCCGAGAGCCGTCAGCAATGCAAATGGAATGTTGCGCTGCGGATCGCGCATTTCGCCCGCCGGAATGACGGAGGCTTCAAAACCGACAAAAGCGTAAATCAAAATCAAAACCGCGCTCGAAAACGCGCCTGTTTCAATGTTTATTTGATTATTTGTAAAATTTCCCGGTTCTATAAAAAACAAACCGATAAGGGCGAAAATAAGAAGCGGAGCGAGCTTTCCGACGGTGAAAAAGTTCGTGGCTCGTGCCGATTGCCTGACGCCGAGATAATTGATTGCGGTCAAACCAGCCGTGACAATTGCGATAGTCGCGGTGCGCCCGAAAGTCGAGCTTGCAGCCGGAACAAAAAACGCCAGATAACTGACCAGTAAATTCGTATTTGCGGCTGCGGTCGCCACGCGCGCAATCCAATAAAGCCAGCCGACCTCGAAAGCGGTAAATGAACCGAACGCTTTGCGGGCGTAAAGATACGAGCCGCCGGTCGCCTCGAAACGACTGCCGACTTCGGCGAAACACAGCACGATCAGCGCGATAATCACGGCGCAAAAGACGAACGCCAGGAGGCTGTAAACGCCTATTAAAGCCGTCACTTTTGCGGGCAGACCGAAAATTCCCGCGCCGATAATCGTGTTGATGACAATTGCCGTTAAATCCAATCGGCTGATGCCGCGAATCAGATTTCCCTGCGGCTGTTCGCCGATTTGAATTGATTTTGATTCCATAGTTCGTCGTTCGCCGTTTTGCTTGACACCGACCGTTGTTTATACTCTGTTGCGTATCTTGAGCGCAAAGTGTCCGCTAAAACTTTCATAATGAAATTTAAAATTTGGGTTTATTTTCTTTTCGTTTTTTGTTTTGCCTGTCT
>DASWLV010000236.1:0-12321 GCA_036400075.1 Pyrinomonadaceae bacterium | reverse complement strand
AGAATTTCGTTTTGGCTCGACGCGATAAAAAATATTCGGGCGATTAAAGCTCGAAACAAAAAGCTCGGCGTTTTTGAGATTCAAACGCTCGATGATGTCTTTGCGAACAAGTTTGTCGGCGGTCGCGGTCAGCGCGATAATCGGGATTCCGGGAAAATAAGTTTTCAGTTTCCCGAGCTGCAAATATTCCGGTCTGAAATCGTGTCCCCAGCTCGAAATGCAGTGCGCCTCGTCAATCGCAAACAGTGAAATGTTTATTTGTTCGAGAAAATCAACAAACTGATCGCCGCTTTGGAAAAGCCGTTCGGGCGCGACATATAGCAGTTTTAATTTTCCGTTGCGCGCGGCTTGAAAAACCTTGATCTGTTCCTGCGCGGTCTGCGTCGAATTTAAAAACGCCGCTTCAATCCCGTTGTTTTTGAGCGCGTCAACCTGATCTTTCATCAACGCGATGAGCGGCGAGACGACAAGCGTTAAACCATCAAGCATCAACGCCGGAATTTGATAACACAAAGATTTCCCGCCGCCCGTCGGCATCAGCACCACGCAGTCTTTTCCCGCCAAAACGGTTTCAATCGCCTGCTCCTGATTGAGCCGAAACGAATCGTAACCGAACTGATTTTTGAGGATTTCTTTGGCGCGCGCAATGTTCATAATCTTGTGAATCGTTAATTCACGGTTCGGATTTAAATCCCGCCTGAATAAAATGTTTATCGAAAGTTAAAGCAGTTTCTAATTTCCTATGTTTCATAACGACGAACGAAACACAATCAGTCAGCGAATATCTTTTATCGGCATATTTTTGAAACATCGTCCACCCTTCAAAAAACAAGTTTTCGTCAACATGAACGAGTTCGATAGCGGACTGAGCAAAAGATTCTCGCCGACTTCGACCGCTTTTTTGTGGTGATTTCGGCTGTTTAGATAAGTTATGGTTTCATCGAAAACATATGATGTCGTCACAATGGCAAAAGTGGTTTTTAATAATTCCGTCCAGTGAGCTAATGCCGATTGATGATTTTGGTCATCGCCCAACTCCAAAGCCAGCAAATAGCCCGTATCCGCGAAATAAGTTTTCATTTGCCGTAAATGTATTCATCGTGATTAACGGAAGCGTCGGTAATTTCATCACTAACGGGATTTTTGCCGAAACGTAAAATCGGGTCTTCACCCGAAAGCGGAATCACAAGAATATAGTTTTTCTCCTTACGGATTTCCACTTCCTTCACGCCCTCTAAAAACTGTTTCGGAATCATTATTCCCTCTTCGGTAACTTCTGTTTTCATAACTTAAATCTCAACTAAATCAATCTGTGCGCGCTGCAATTTGCCTGAATAATCAACGTAGATTGATTTCCATTCGCTGAAAATATCGAGAACCTGCGTTCCGGCTTCGCGGTGTCCGTTGCCGGTTCCTTTTGTCCCGCCGAACGGCAGGTGAACTTCCGCGCCGATTGTCGCCGAATTGACATAGAAAATTCCGGTGTACATTTCCTGCATCGCGTAAAATGCGCGGTTTACGTCCTGCGTGTAAATTGCTGACGACAAACCGTATTCGACATTATTGGCAATCCGAATTGCTTCTTCGAGTGTGTCAAACGGAATAACTGTTGTGACGGGACCGAAAATTTCTTCCTGCGAAATTCGCATATCGGGCGAAGCGTCTGCGAAAACGGTCGGCTCGATAAAATAACCGTTGGCAAAATCGCCATTCGTCAGACGATTTCCGCCGCACATCATTCGGGCTTTATCTTCGTTTTTGCCGATCTCGATGTACGACATAATTTTTTCAACCGCTGCTTCATTAATCACCGGACCGACTTCGGTCGAGCTTTCCAAACCGTTGCCGATGCGCAATTGCTTGACGCGAGCAGTCAGTTTTTCGATAAATTCGTTGTAAACCGCTTTGTGAACGACGAGCCGCGACGAAGCCGTGCAGCGTTGTCCCGAAGTCCCGAAAGCGCCCCAGACCGAGCCTTCGACCGCGAGATCAACATCGGCGTCGTCCATAATAATTATCACGTTTTTGCCGCCCATTTCTAAGCTGACAATCGCGTTGCGTTTGGCGCAATCTCCGGCGATGATTCGTCCTGTGGAAGTCGAGCCGGTAAATGAAATAAGGCGAACGTGGCGATGATTGACAAGCGGCGCGCCGACATCTTCGCCGTGTCCGTTAACGATGTTGACGACGCCCGGCGGAATTCCGGCTTCTTCGCAGGATTTGACGAGATTGTAAGTTGAAAGCGGCACGTCTTCGCCGGGTTTGATGACGACCGTGTTGCCGCAGACCAAAGCCGGAATCAATTTCCAAGACGGAATCGCCATTGGGAAATTAAACGGCGTAATCAATCCGCAAATTCCAACGGGCTGGCGAACGCACATCGCAAATTTGCTCGGCATTTCAGCCGGAGTCGTGTAACCGTGCAGTCGGCGTCCTTCGCCCGCCGTGTAATAAGTGCAGTCAATCGCTTCCTGCACATCGCCGCCGGTTTCTTTCAAAACCTTACCCATTTCGCGCGTCATTTCCTGCGAAAAACGGTCTTTGTTTCGCATTAAAATCTCGCCCAGGCGAAAGAGCATTTCGGCACGTTTTGGAGCGGGAGTCCGACGCCATTTGTCTGCGGCTTCGCGGGCGGCATCAACCGCTCGATTAACGTCCTCAGCGTTTGATTTCGGAAATAAACCAACAACGTCGCGCGTGTCGGCAGGATTTCGATTTTCAAAAAACTCGCGGCTGGCGCTTTCCGTCCATTCGCCGCCGATATAATTCAAATATTTTTGCATAAGTTGTTTTGTTTAAAGGTAGAAGAGCAAGCTGAAAATATAACAAAATACGGGCAAATTGTCACAGACGAGTAAAAAATGAAAGCGGTCGGTGTTAGAACCCGACCGCTTTCATTTTTAGCTTTACTGCGCAAGTTTATTGGAAAGTAAATTGAACGATTCTGGTTACGATTTTTCGGCTCTGCGCGTCATATCTGCCGACGTGAATGACAACGGCGTCGCCAGTTTTCAATTTATTGACGACGGCGGCAAATTCGGCTTGTGTCGAAACCGGGATGCGATTAACGCGAGTCACCAAATCGCCGGGCGTGATTGCCGATTCGCGATTTAGATACTTCACATCGGCGACAATTCCGTTCGGGTTTACGTCTTTAACCAGCAAGCCTTTAACGTTTGTCAGACGGTTTTGCGCGGCAAGCTGCGGTGTCAGCTCGGTTAAAACCAGACCGAGCTGCGGCGCTGTTCTATCAATCGTTTTCTCGTTTCTCGGCTGCAAGCTGCGCCGTTCTTCTACCGTAAGCGGGCGTTCGCCGAGCGTGACGGAAGCGGTGCGGCGTTCAAGCCGGTTGCCGACTTCGCGCAAATACGCAACTTCTATTGTTTGTCCCGGTGCGGTCGAAGCCACTTTGCCGATTAAATCCTGCGCGCTCGCAATCGGCTGCCCGTTAACTCCGACAACCACGTCATTGTCCTGCAAACCGGCTTTAGCCGCTCCGCCCTGCGCGTCGCGAACGTCAGTGATAATCGCGCCTTTGGGTTCGGGCAATTCGTAAACTTTGGCGAATTCCGGTTTGACTGAATCGAGTTGAACGCCCAGATAACCGCGCCGGACTTTGCCGTTTTGCAAAATCTGACTGTAAACATAAGCCGCTTCGTTCGACGGCAGAGCGAATCCGACGCCGTTGTAATCGCCCGTCAGCGTGGCAATTTGCGAGTTGACGCCGACGACTTCGCCGCGCATATTGACGAGCGGACCGCCGGAATTTCCGCGATTAATCGCCGCGTCGGTTTGAATAAATTTCTGAAAGCTCGAACCTTGAGGCGTTGACCGCCCGACTTGCGAGATAATTCCCGCCGTCACCGATTGGTCGAGACCGAACGGCGAACCGATTGCCAAAACCCAATCGCCGACCGCCGCCGCGTTTGAATCGCCCATTCGAATAAACGGCAATTCTTTTCCGGCATTAACTTTCAAAACCGCTAAATCGGTTTCAACGTCCGATCCGACGACAGACGCGATCAATTCTTCGCCCGTTTCCAATCGAACCGTGATTCGATTGGCGTCCTCGATGACGTGCAGATTCGTCAGAATATAACCGGATTTATCAACAATAAAACCGCTTCCGACCGCATAACTCGGACGCTGCTGCGGAAGCTGGCGGCGGAAATATTCGAGAATCGGATTGTCGTCCGATTTATCTTTGTCGTTTTTGGGCGTGGTTTTAACGTCAATTTCCGGCGCGTTGGTTTTCGTGTCAATGTTGACGACCGCCGGTTCGACCTGTTTCGCAACTACTGCGAAAGAAGCCGACAAAGTTTCGGGGGCGGCGGCGAAATTTGCCGTTTTTTCGGCAGTCGTCCGCTCTACACCGACGAGAAAGCCAATTCCGGCGCCGCTTAAAACGCAAACCGCGCCGAGTCCCAAAATGTAACCGCGCAGGCGGCGAAAAAGTTCTTTTTCCATCTCGTTTTTCTTTTCGGCTCCTTATTTTTCCGGCGATTCAAACAAATGATTAAATTAAATGACCGAAAGCTCGTTCTTTGATTTCAAAACGAAGATTTTGGTTGTGTTGAGATTATAACGAAAAATACGGGCGCGGCGAAACTTTTTTGAGGAGCGACGGCTTTAGTCGCCGAAAAGCTCTTCCGCCATAAGTTGTTCGAGCAGCATTCGAGCTTCTTCCGATTCGAACTCAAAGGCTTGCTGTTCGAGTGCGATGCGAACAATATCGGCGTAAAGCGGGTCGTCAATAAGCGGGTAAAGCCGCGAAACCGGAATTTGCGCGAGAGCTTCAAAAGCCAGCGCGCGAACCGGCGCGTGTTCGGCTTGGCGCACGATTTCGCAAACTTCGGCGGCGGAAAAACGCGCCGTCAAGGCGTCGGCGAGCATATCAACGCGCGCGTAATCGTAGCGTAAGAGGGCGCGTTCGACGAGCTGAATAAAAATTTCGGCTGATTCGGTTTGGGCTTCCAAAACGCGAGCCGTCGCATCCGCAATGCGGCGCAATTCGCGGAAATTTGTCGGATTTTTTCTGGCTTCAGCGTCCACCGCGCGGTCGTCGAGAGCGGTTAAAAGACGACTCAATTCCCAATCGGATTGAGCGTCGTAGTAAAATTTTTGACCGGCGCTTGGGTTAGGCGTTGACGGCGTTTGCTGCAACATCGCGCCGACTACCATTCGCCGAGTTCCCGGTCGCAAGCCTTCCCATACATCTGCGACTCGTGTGCCAAAATCTTTAATCGTCATTCTGTTCAACTGACAAAAAAAGGTTCAAAAATCTGCGGAACCTAAATTTGCCCAAAACGAATTTTACCATTAGCCGTCCGAACTGTAAAAAGAATCTTTCTCAAGATTTTCACATAACCAAACAGGCAAACTGTAAGCTGTAAACTCTAAACTGTTTTTGCATAAAATCTTTGCTTCTTTGCAAGACAGTTTACAGTTTAGAGTTGATAGTTGACAGTTTCGACAAGCTCTCTGCTATTTGAAATCTTCTCTTTCAATTACTTTTCGGCTCGTTCTTTTAAACGTTTTTCCATTTCAAACAAGCGGAGATTGCGTTCGTCTTCAGAAATATCCTCGCCCAGAATCTCAAACAGAGCAAACGGCGTCTGATTGACAAGGCGTAATTCCCAAGCCTCGCGATTCTTCCCGGAAGCGCGCGAAAACAGGAGCGCGTTCACCTCCGAAACGACGGTCGGCGCGCCCGCCTCGAAAGAATCGCCCGATTTTTCGAGCAATTCTTTCTTGAGCAAAACGCGCCGCAAAGTCCAGCCGTGTTTTCGATAAGTCGCCGCGATTTCCCGAATTAAATCGGTTTCGTTCATTTTTTCTCAGGCTTATTCGCTGGCGGCTGTTTTTTATCACCCGGAATTTTCGGCGCCGAGTTCATATTCGGCATCGCCGCATTCGTATTAGTAATGTCAGGAGCGGGAATAATATTCGGCACATTGTTGTTGGCTTCGGTTTCGGCTTGCGACGGCGCAGGTTTTTTGTAGCTTCCGTTAAAAAGGTCGCCGACAGCTAATTTCCAGCGCCCGTCTTCTAAAATAAACGGCACGTCTTGCCAAGTGCCGTTTGCTTCCTGTACCTCAAGCGCGCCCATATTGTCCTTTATGCGCTCATTACGAGTCGGCGGCAGTTTTTCGGAACTGGTTGATTGAATCAACCCGTTTTTAAACATTTCCTCCGGCGTTTTCTTTTGCATTCCGGCAACTGTCAAAGCAAAGTCCACAGTCGCTTTCGACATATTCGCTTTGATGTTTTCGGTGTTTTTGCTTTTGACCGCATCATATAAATTTTTATATGCCTCAGTCAGCGCCCCGGTTTTGCTCGCACTGCTCTGGCAAGCGGATAAAACCGCAAATCCGATGATCACAAACAAGATTGGCAAAAGGTTTTTATTGATTCGCATTTTTATTCCGTTTCTTCAAAATTAAGATAATTTAAACGGATTATAGACAACGCCGCGCAAATCTCAAATCGCGCGCCGGACTGAAACGGAGATTTTAACGTCAAACGCGGCTGACAAATTTGTCAGCCGCGTTTGACGCTTCTTTCGATAACTTTAGAAGCGCTTGTTTTGACCTGAAGTGTTCGTATTTCCGGTGTTCGCGTTTTTATTCCCCGTGTTAGCGCCGAGCGGTTTCGCCGGTTTTGCGCCTCCGGTATTTAAATCAACCGGAGCCGGATAGCCTTTTCCTTTCAAAGCCGCTATTTCAATCGTCGCTTCTTTCGCGCCTTTGATTGTTTTCGTTTCCTTGACGTTTTTGTTCGAGTTGTTATTCACGCTTCCGGCAGGCATTGCCTCGACCGGATTTCCCGCCGGATCGCGCGCCATTTGTTTGAGAGCTTCGGAGATTTTCGACCGTTCCTGCTCGCTCAAACTGTCATAGGCAACTCCCTGAGCCTGCAACACAGCGCGCAAATTTTCTTCGGTGTTCGTGCCGCGCTCGTAAACGTCGCGGAAAATCTTTAACTTTCCGTCTTCGGCGACAATCGTTTCGTAACGCAGCTCGACCGGAATCGGCTGCGAGAGCTTGACGTTTTTCGTTTCGGTTTTGTTTTTCAGGTGATTTTTGACATCTTCCGCAGTCACCTGAGTTCCGGTCAACTGCGCCAGATCGAGCGCGACCTGCTGCACTTGGTCGTTGGTCAAACCGACGCAGCCGTGCGAAGCGAAACCGCCGAGGCGCGCCGGGTTTTTCCCGCCGTGAATCAAAGACGGCGAGCCGATTGGAATTTTAATCGGTCCGAGCGGATTAAGCGCGCTTCCGGCTTCGACTTTTTTGCCCGGCTGAATCTTGCCCTTCACCCAAGGCTCGTCGGGCGGCGTCCACGTCGGATTAAAAATCAGCGTTTCCGCTTTTCGCATTCCGACGGGAAGCGGAAATTCAGGGTAGCCGATTCCGATTTTATAACTGCGGACGAGTTGCCCGTCTTTGAACAAATCCATTCGATAAGCCGGAGCGTTGACGACAATTCGTGTATCGCTCGGAATGCCGTTCGCTTTTTGCTCTCCACCGGCAGCCGTTTCTTCAAAACCGCCTTGCTGCCAGCGTTCGCGCACCAGACCGGCAAGCTGCGCGGCTTTTTCTTCGCCGACGACCGCTCGAATCTGTTCCTGCGCGCGTTTTACCGCTTCGGTCGTCGAGCCTGCCGCTTCGTCGGTTTCCGATTCGCTCAAATTTCCGACCGATTCGCGCGAAATTGTTCGCAAACGCCCGATTTGTTCGTCGGTTAGACTAAGCTTCGATTTTAATTCGCCTGCGAAGCTCTCATCCGCAAACATTGCGTCCAGAACCGGCAGCGTGACCGGCAAATTAGCTTCGGCTCGCGGATTTGCGGCTTGCGGCGTTGTAACCGGCGATGCCACAGCTATCGGCGTTGCGTTGTTGGCATTTGAATTAACGGTTGTGTTGAGGTTGGCTGGCTGTTCGCAGGCGGCTAAAAGACCGACGACTGTGAGAAGCCCGCTTGCTATAAAACCTTGCTTGACTTTAAAGATCATTCTTATTGCTCCAAAAACTGCTGAATTAAATCGAGACGTTTTTTCGCCCCGCAGCAATGAGAGCAATCTTTATGCCCATTTCCAGTTTGCCGATTTTATTTGCCGCCGCTGTGTTCAATGCCGTCTTTGAGTAACGGATAAGGGTTGATATTCGTGCCGTCCCAATCGCGTTGCGGGTCGTCAATCGTCCAGATGGCGAAATGCAGATGAAAATTTCCCGCGCCGGAATTTCCCGTGTCGCCGACATAACCGATAACAGTTCCCTGTTTGACAAATTGTTTGGGCTGGATGTTATCGGCGCGTCGTTCGAGATGCGCGTAGTAATACATCAAACGCTTGTCCGGGCTGTGCTGGTAAATCGTGATCCCACCTCGGTCGCTGTCGAAAAAGCGGACGATTTCGCCGTCGGTTGCGGCAACTACCGGCGTTCCGCGCGGTGCAATAATATCAATCGCATCGTGAGCGCGCCCGCCCGAACGCGCTGCGGTAAAAGTGTCCTGCAAATCGGTTTTCCTGATGCCTGCGACCGGAATCATCAGCGCATTGCCGGATGACGGTGCAGTTGTTTCGTTCGGCGGGTTTGCGTTTGTTGCGGAAATTGAAGGCGACGGAGAAGGCGCTTGTTCCGCGCTCGGCTGAGGTTCGGGCGTCGGCGAAACGGTTTCGGTAACTGCCGGTGTTAAAACTGGAGTCGGCTCGGCGACGTTTGAATTAATGTTCGCTGTGGACTGCGGCGTTTGATGCCGCAATCCGAACAGATAACCGATGCCGCCGCCCACCGCCGCTGTCAGAATTAATGCCGCTAAAACAAAATTGAGCTTGACCGTTCGCGCCATAATCAGCGCGAGTTTATAATTTTAATTAGCTTAAAGGCAAGTTTTTGTGCATTTTCGCTTTTCGGAAAACGCCGCCTTGTTTTAATATCAACTGCTGAAAGCATTTCGGAGAAAAGGCGATGAAAAAATGCCCGCAATGCGGACAAACGTATGAAGACGAAAGTTTATTTTTTTGTCTTTCCGACGGAGCATCTTTGGCGTCCGTCCCAGACCCTGAAGCGACAAGGCTCGCCGCGTCGCCGCAAATCCCAAACAACAGCACAGCGCAGTATTACGCGCAGCAGCCCGCAACTCGGAGCGGCATTAATCCGCTTCTTGTCGGATTGGTGATTTTATTGTCGCTGATGCTTGTCGGAAGCGTTGCGGTTTTTGTTGTTTATCAACGGATAAAAGAAAAGCCGAACGCAAACGAACAAACAAAAGGCGCGCCCGAGCCGAAACGGAGCGTATCAATAGCCGTTTCGCCGACGCCGAATTTAAAATCCACGCCTTTAACCAACACCGAATCGCGCGTTACGCCAAAAACTGTGCCGACAATGCCGTTTACAATCGAGGAAAAAGCGCGGTATTTTAGAGTCGCCCAAACATCAGACGGTTTTACTTCGGTTCGCGCCGCCGCTACAACAAAAAGCGCGGAAAAAGGACGCCTTTTTCCCGGAACTCGGATTTCCTGCGAAAGTACAGTTAAAGGCGAGCAACTCGGCAACACAAACGACTGGCATTATTGTCCGAGCGTCGGCGGTTATGTTTATTCAAAACTCCTCGTCCCCGAATCTTGAAGGAAAGCTGATTTTATTCGATTAAAAACCAGTCAAAACGTATTGCCCGATGCGAAAGCTCAACTTATTATCTCTTGTCTCAAAAAAATCTTTTACGGTTTTGGCGGCAAATCTGATTGTCGCCGCTTGCGGGCAACTCGTTATCAGCCAGACGATCAAAACAGATAAAAACAACTTCATAAATACAGCGGCGATGAACATCGAAACTTTTGACAAACCATCAGAAAATAAATTTTACGACGTTTTAAGTGAAATCCTCGCAAAGCGCGGCGTTAAAGCCGATGCGCTTTGTAACCGCGAAGACGCGCTCGAACGACGGATTCTGGAAGATTACGGCGCGGTTTTTCTAGCGCGCCACGATAAAGTTCTGCCTCCACCGGTTTGCATTTTTACCGATGCCAAACAGGTTTTGCAGTTTCAAACCAAAGCGACTTCGGCGACTGCCGAAATTGCGGGCGCGAAAATCGAGCTGCAACCGGCGGCGATGTGCGCGCTGATCGCCGCACGCGAAGCCGCGCTCGCCGAAAATCTCGACATCACGCCACGCGACGGGGCGGAAGCCGGACGCCGTTTGTATGAAGATACGATTCGGCTCTGGAATTCCAGATTTTATCCGGCGCTCGATTACTGGCAAAATCGAGGCAGAATAACAGCCGACCAAATCTGGGATTTAAAGGCTTTGCCGATTCGAGAGCAGGTTATCGCCGTTCTCGAACTCGAAAAAGACGGAATTTTCTTCAACACCTTTTTCAACAACTCGATTCTTTACTCGGTCGCCGCGCCCGGCGCGTCACAGCATCTCTCGATGCTCGCCTTCGACGCCAACGAGTTCGGCGATAAGCAGGTAAGAAAGATTTTGGCGGACCACGGCTGGTTTCGCACCGTCAAAGGCGACGCGCCGCATTTCACTTTCTTAGGCGTCAAAGAAGACGATTTGCCTTCGCTCGGCTTAAAAAAAGTCAAAACCGGCGACGGCGAGTTTTGGATTCCCAATGTATAATTAACAAAACAACACGATAGAAATCGCCGGTAAAAATAACATTAGCCTTATATTTTCTTGAGAAGAGTGTATTCTCTTTTATTTTAGTTTTGTAGCTTTTTGATTTATTTTGTATCTTCTTGTGCCTTATTTGTGAATTTCGCATAAATTTAAATTAATTAAGGTACAAATGAAAGCTACTCTCTGCGAAAAGAAGATAAAGGACGGCAAACGCAGTCTTTATCTTGATTTTTACCCTGCGATTTTACAACCGAAGCTGGAAAAGCCACCCGGCACGAGTTTCTAAAACTTTACGTTTACGAGCGACCGAAAACCGAGGTTGAGGGCAGCCACAACAAAGAAACCAGACTGCTCGCGCAAAACATAGCGGCGCGCCGCCCGCTCGAAATTCAAGCGGGTAATTACGGATTTCTCGCGAAGACGCAAAAGGGAGCGGATTTCTTGAAATACTTTCGCGCCGTCGCGGAAAAACACAATTCGCCAAAAAGCGCCAAACAGACATGGGCAAAAAAGAGCTGCTCGATTGGATGAAGTCCAATAAGCGTAAAACCGTGTCCGATGCATCACGCCCGGCACCTTGCCGCGGGTTTTGAACAAACAGCCCATAAACACAAAATTGCAATTTCTTATCTGATTCATTTCAACAAAGCTAAAGGCGGCGGTGATGCGCGCTGCTGTTTCCTCTTCGCAGGAATTCAGCAACGCGGCGCGGTCAATTCTGCTGATCGGCAAAGACGCGAAAGACGAAACGCGGCGGGCATTAATACACCGCAAACACAATCATTCTGCTAAAGGCAAAGCCATCGGCTACGCGATTAGAGGCGACAAAAACGAGGTGAAACTCTGACAGATTCAGTTTTTGTTGTTTTTAAAGAAAGCGAGAATCTTTTTTTCTTTACTTTGATAGGTTTTGTTTCTATTTGGGGCGTTAAGAGATAAAGTATGAATATCCTTTCTCACGAGCCGATTTAACACGAATTATTTCGGTTTAATTTAAAGTCAGGCACTCTACCTTAAAGTAACGTGGAGTTGCCAAACCTAGAACTTTCATAGTAAGGAGTGCTCAAATGACAACAGGAGATGCTAAGCCCTCAGCCGCGCGTTCATTAACTCCCTTATGGGTAGTTTCTTTATTTGTCTCGCTAACCGAAACAGTCTTAGGAATCGGAGTTATTCAAACAACTGGCAGCATACAGATGGCTCTTACAGTATTTGTAATGGTATTTCCTCTCCTGATTGCTGGAGCCTTCTTCGCGATTCTTTGGCATAAGCCCTATGTTTTTTATTCTCCTAGCGAATATGCACAACAAGACGTTCGTCAATATGTTGAAGCTATGCAATCTCGGTCACGAGTTGACAGTAAACTATTCCCTGAAATTGAACATATCGTTCGCTCCCAGTTGTCATCGAGTGAGGTTGTTGCTGAGCTTACCGAAACCATTTCCCGTAAAGCCGGTGATCGCGTAGAGGGACAAATAGCTAAAATATTAACGTCAGTCGCGGACAGAACTGTTGAATCAATACAAGATGAAAACTTCTTAACAGTGGATTCACGGAAATTAGTTGGTGAAGATGGCGGTATTTGGCGCATACCATATAGCAGATACGTCACGGTTTCGGAATTGCTGGATTACATTTGGC
The DNA here is from genome assembly GCA_036400075.1 of Pyrinomonadaceae bacterium. GTDB lineage: Bacteria > Acidobacteriota > Blastocatellia > Pyrinomonadales > Pyrinomonadaceae > JALZCH01. Next base: position 51 of record DASWLV010000236.1, on the reverse strand, counting down.
TCCTCCTCGATGACTACGGTATACCCTCTATGAAGTACGGCGTTATCTGGG
>DASWLV010000235.1:0-52153 GCA_036400075.1 Pyrinomonadaceae bacterium | reverse complement strand
TTCGTCGTTCGTTGTTCGTTGTTGCAAATTCAAGAATCTCGTTGATTTCACGTAGCAGACAAATTAAGCGAACAACGAACGACGAACAACGAACGACGAACAAATGAAAAGAAATTTCAAAAAAATCCTGATCGCCAATCGCGGCGAAATTGCCTGTAGAATTATCTGGACGTGCAAGGAAATGGGCATTCAAACGGTCGCGGTTCATTCGGAAGCCGACCGCGACGCTCTGCACGTTCGTTTTGCCGATGAAGCCATTTGCATCGGTCCCGCCCCCTCGGCGCAGAGCTATCTCAATATTCCCGCAATTATTTCCGCCGCCGAAATCACCAATGTTGACGCGATTCATCCCGGCTACGGTTTTTTAGCCGAATCGGAAACTTTCGCTAAAATCTGCGAAGACTGCAATATTAAATTTATCGGACCGCGCCCGGAAGTAATCAAAATGATGGGCGATAAAGTTGAAGCGCGGCGGACGATGCAAGCCGCCGGAGTTCCGATTTTGCCCGGCAGCCCCGAACCGCTCGAACCGGGCGACGAAGCCGTTCAATTGGCGCGCGAAATCGGTTTTCCGGTAATTGTCAAAGCCGCTGCGGGCGGCGGCGGTCGCGGAATGCGAATCGTTCGCACCGAAGAAGAATTATTTCCAGCTTTAACCGCCGCTTCGACCGAAGCCGCCGCCGCGTTTAAAAACGGCGCGGTTTATATCGAACGCTACATCGAACGCCCGCGCCACATCGAAATTCAGGTGTTAGCCGACGAACACGGCAACTGCGTTCATCTCGGCGAGCGCGAATGTTCGATTCAACGTCGCCATCAAAAATTATTGGAAGAAGCGCCGTCGCCGGTTTTAACGCCGGAACTGCGTGAGAAAATGGGTTCGGCGGCGGTTAATGCCTGTCGTGAAATTGGTTATTCGAGCGCTGGAACTTTTGAATTTCTGCTCGACGAAGACGGCTCATTTTATTTTATGGAGATGAACACGCGGATTCAGGTCGAGCATCCGGTGACGGAAATGGTCACGCTCGCCGATATTGTCCGCAATCAAATCCGAATTGCCGAAGGCGAAGATTTAGGTTACAGGCAGGAAGACGTGCAAATCGTCGGTCATTCAATCGAATGCCGCATCAACGCCGAAGACCCTGTGAAATTCACGCCATCGCCCGGCAAAATCACGGCTTTCAATATTCCCGGCGGTCCCGGTGTGCGCATTGACACGGCGGCTTACGAAGGCTATGTCGTACCGCCTTATTACGATTCAATGATTGCGAAATTAATCGTTCACGCTCGCACACGTGATTTGGCAATCGCCAGAATGCGCCGCGCGCTCGAAGCGATGGTTGTCGAAGGCATTAAAACGACGATTCCGCTTCATATCAAAATTATGAACGACCCGGATTTTCAAGCCGGAAATTTTTCTACTAAATTTATGGAAACCTTTTTGACTGAAAACGGCAAAAAATAAATTACGAATTAACTTATAATTGATTTAGCTTCGCCGACTAGATAAAGCGAGCCGGTGACGCAAATCAAATCTTCGGGCGCGGTTATTTCCCGCGCTTTTTTTATTGCTTCGGAAACGCTATCGGTGACAAAAACTTTTTCGGCTGGAAAATTCTGCGGGACAAATTCGCGCAGTTTTCCGGGCGCGGCGGAACGCGGATTTTCGGCTCGCGTGAGAATCAGATTTTCGGCGAGCGGGAATAAGATCGAAGCAATCTCTGACAAATCTTTATCGCGCATCGCGCCGAAAACGAGCGTGATTTTGTTTCGGATAAATTCTTGCAAAAAATCACCGAGAGCTTTTGCGCCTGCTGCGTTGTGAGCGCCGTCGAATAAAATATTTCCTTGAATTTCGAGCCTTCCAGCGTGCGTCCCGGTTTCCAAACCTTCGATGATTGCAGCGCGCGAGATTGAAAAATCTTTTAAATTTTCTGCCGTGACAATTGCAGTTGCGGCGTTTTCAAGTTGATGCCGCCCACGCAAATTCAGACAAACGTTTTCGTAAATTTCGTTCGCGGTGCAAAATGTCGCAATCATTTTTCCATCCTGCGCCGCGCCTTCGATTTCAAAACGACAGGCATCAACAATCGGTTTAATTCCGGTTTCGGCGCATCTTTTTAAAATCACATTTAAAGCAGCCGGTTTTTGTTTTGAAACAACTGCGACGCGCGCATTCGGATGAATAATCGCCGCTTTTTCTCCGGCGATTTCTTCGAGCGTTTCGCCCAGATATTCCTGATGGTCTAAATCAATCGGCGTCACGCAAGCGATTTCCGATTCGGCGGCTGTTGTCGAATCTAGACGCCCACCCAAACCTGTTTCTAAAATCGCCAGATCAACTTTTTCACGAGCAAAAGCCAGCAAACCGATTGCCGTTAAATGTTCAAAAAAAGTCGGCATCGCTTCCAATACTTTATTTTTAACCAGATGCTCTGCGGTTTCTTTGATTTGATCGGTTAATCCGGCGAATTTCTCTTTTGTGATTTCGATTCCGTTGATTTTGATTCTTTCGGTTATCGAAACGAGATGCGGCGAGGTGAAAAGCCCGGTTTTTATCGAGGCGGCGCGGCAAATCGAATCTAAAAACGCGGCGACTGAGCCTTTGCCGTTCGTTCCGGCAATTTGAATTTTAAGAAAAGATTTTTGCGGCTCGCCCGAAGCGGCGAGAAGTCGGCGCGTGTTTTCCAGACCGAGCTTCATCGCCAGCGTTTCGTGTCCGAGCGAATAAAGATATTTGACCGATTCGTCAAAATTCACGGCAGAAAAATAAAGCGGCGTTTATTCGGGAAAATCTGCAAAAATCGCGTCTTCTCGCGGTTTTGCATCCGGGTTCATTATAAATCGGAGCAGACGGATGATCGTGTCGCGCATCTCGCGGCGGTCAACTACGAGGTCGAGCATCCCGTGTTCAAGCAGAAATTCTGAACGCTGAAAACCGGCGGGCAGTTTTTGTCTGATTGTTTGTTCGATCACGCGCGGTCCGGCGAAACCGATGAGGGCTTTCGGCTCGCCGATGTTAACGTCGCCGAGCATTGCAAAGCTCGCCGTCACGCCGCCGGTCGTCGGGTCTGTCAAAACTGAAATAAACGGCAGCCGCGCCGCTTCGAGCTGGGCGAGCGTAGCGGAAATTTTTGCCATTTGCATTAAAGAAAGCGTGCCTTCCTGCATTCGCGCACCGCCGGAAGCGGCGAAAATAATCACAGTGCCGCGTTCGCGGATGGCTCTTTCGATCAACCGCGCGAGCTTTTCGCCGACCGCCGAACCCATCGAGCCGCCGATAAAGCTCATATCCATCGCACCAGCGAAAACCAAAAAACCTCCGACCGTGCCGCGACCGCAAATCACGGCTTCCGGCAAGCCCGAAGATTTGCGCGCTTGTTCGAGTCGGTCTTTGTAAGGCTTGGTGTCAACAAATCCGAGCGGATCGCCGGAAACAATATTTTCATCAAGCGCTTCGTATTTGCCTTCGTCGAATAATGTTTTCAGTCTGGTGCGCGCGTCGAGCCGGAAATGATAACCGCAGTAAATGCAGACTTGCAGCGAATCTTCCAACTCGCCTTTGTAAAGCGCCTTTTCGCATTCGAGACATTTGATAAAAATGCCTTCGGTTTTGACGCGCTTTTCGCCGTCGTCCGGTTGTTCATCGAGCTTTGGCTTATCGCGCCGAAACCAACTCATAGATTATTTATAAAAGCGTAAAAATTAGGAAGAACGAGAAAAAGATTAACACAGACCGCGCAAAACAAAAAAAATGCTTTTAATTAAGGAGGTCATAAGCTGAAGCTTTTGCCGCATTATAAGCCCCTCGTTGGTTCGTATCTATATCATAAGCCTCAATATAAGCCTGTACGCTATTACCAAAAAACTCTCTATGGCTTGAATATAACTCACAAAAGAATTCTTGTTTAGGATTTAGTTTTTTGGTGGATTTTGTTGTCATTATTCACTGATTATTTATGGATTTAGTTTCACTGGTTAGCGTGAGGTGCAAATGTATGTCAAGCGTTGATGGACAACCGGCTGTTACCGCGGCTTCGTCATCGGATTTCGGTGCGGCTTAGTTGTGAGTTAATCAAAGACCATATGCCGATTTTCGTCAATTTTGAAGAAGAGAAAGACGAATTTAAATTTTCAGACCTCACGCGTCCGTCGCTTTTCGGTAATGATTTGCTCGACCATCCCGTAGATGAACTTAAGCTTTCCATACGCCTGTATAACTGCTTGAAAAATGCGGACATTCGCTCGATTCAAGATTTAATCCTTGACGGAAATCAAAAATATGCTTCACGGAATGGGACTCGATTTCGGTATGGATTTCGACGAGCAGTAATATCCAATTCCCGGTTCGGGCAGACGAGATTCGGTACTCGTTACAAAGACCGCAATGGCGGCTGTACATGAATTATCCAACTTGGACGGACGCCGCGGCGACAATGCAGAAATGGCAATTATTGAACTGGTTGGTAATCCGCGGGAAATGGCGATCATTGAGTTGGTAATGCACCTACAACATATTAACTGAAATGGTTATGGAGGAACTTATGAAACAAATTGAAGTGAAACAAATTGAAGAAAAAACGGCAATCGTGACAGGCGCGACGCGCGTAACGATCTCGACGGGGGAAGGAAAAGATGACAAATTCAAATTAATACTGGGTAAAACTAAACAACGTATTTTTGAAATAACGTGCTTTGTCTGTTGTATGTCGTTTCTTGCGCCTATTTTAGTGGAAAAACTCAAATATCTGTGGGCAATCATTAGTTCATTATGGAATTGATTAATCAGTCAATAACGCCGGATTACGCGCGACGGTTTGATTTTGCGGATGAAAGAAGACGACTGGGACGCCGTAATCGACACAAATCTTACAGGCGAGTGAAATTTCTCAAATGTCATTACCAGTAATTTAATTAGTTCCTAATCAATCTTTGATGACCGTTAATCTAAATTTATGAATACCACCGCTAATTTATACCAAAGCATTTTAGGAAACCATCGGGGCGGTTTCTTAACTGACTTGCGAAGCTGGGGAATGAGCGCGTCCATTCGCTCTTTTGCTACTTTCTGCATTTTCTCTCGGAGTTCGCGTTTATAGAGCTGGCGGATTTTCTTTTCTGTTTTTGCGCTCATGATAAAATTAAATATTATGAATCTGAAATTTTTTAAGACCGCTTTAGCCGTGTCGAAATTGCCGTCATTCGGCGCGAGTTTTAAATTTAAAATTTCGGTCATTATGTGATAGATGTTGATGTTCGGAAGCGGCTCGACGACGGTTTTCTTTTTAAAAGCCGCGCCGTGGGCGATTAAAGTAGCGCGCAGTCAAGCGAAATCAGAATGACGGTGGGTTTCATATCCCGAATCGCCTGCGAAAACAAATTCAGCGCAAACAGCAAAACAAACAGCGCAATAAAGCTAAAAACTCTTTTCCTCATTTTCTTCATTTTAACGCCAAACGGTTAATAAAGGTTAAATTAACGTTAATTCGGGATAAGAGCCGTTTAAAATGAAAGAGTTAGCTTAAAACAGAATTTTCTTTGCGGTTCTTTGCGACTTTTCTTCGCGTTCTTTGCGGTTAATTCCGCTTTTTTAACCGCAAAGTACGCAAAGGTTTTTCGCAAAGGGCGCAAAGAATTGATTTTACTAAGCTTTTATTGTTTGATTATCCTGAACTGACGTTAATTTATGGAAAAGAAAAAGCGCCTCAGCCGGAGCGCGGGAGATTCACCCTTTGGCGGGAATGTTTACGTTCATCGCCCCATGCACATCTTGCGGACGCTGCTCTCACAGGGTTAGCGCCTGTCTCTTATTTGTGATAAAGTAATTGCCCAATGCTTGATTACTCAACGCCGATGCAGTCGTTTCCTTACATGACCAAGCTTAAGCTTCGGTTAGTGATCAGTGGTGCGACGCCGCGAAGCTGGCTCATCGTCGCCGGTGCTCTGACGTGTTTCTTATCGCTGCCGGTCTGCGCACAGGAGGTTGATTCTCAGGCACCGCCGGTTATAGTGCAGCCCGGTGCGCCGGGCGAGCCAACCCGAACACTGCCCCCATCCACGAGGGCGACACTGCCGCCCCGTTCACCGAAGGATGTAGAGTTTATGCAGGGGATGATTATGCACCACGCGCAAGCGGTTGAAATGACGGCGCTAATCGAGTCGCGTACGGAGAACAAGAATCTCCGGTTGCTTGGAGCACGCATCAGCCAATCACAGTCGGACGAAATGAAGTTTATGAAACGGTGGCTCGAAGTCAGGGGAGAGCAGGTCTCGCCGCCGATGCCGGGAATGTCAAATATGGATATGCCGGGTCACGACATGTCAAGCCATCAGCACCACAAGCTCATGCCCGGGATGCTTACCCCAAAGCAGATGGACGCCTTAAAAAAGGCAAAAGGCGCGGAGTTTGATCATCTGTTTTTGACCGGGATGATTCAGCACCACAATGGTGCGTTGATTATGGTAAAGGAATTGTTCGATACTGCCGGCGCAGGGCAGAATGCCGAACTGTTCAATTTCGCTTCAGATGTGGACAGCGGTCAACGCGCTGAGATTAGGGTCATGGAAACCATGTTGAGTGAAAAACCGTAGAAGATAAATTATGAATCGAATACACATTATTGCTTTCCGTTTACTAACAGCTTCCCTTGTTTTGTGCTGGTGTTTTGCAGCCGGAACTCTGGCACAAACTCCTGCACCGGCACCGCAGCTACCGGCTGGGATGAAGGGGTCAGATGCCAGCGACCCGCGCGCCAAACTCTCGCCGGGATTATACGATGCGGGTGAAGCCGCGATGGGCATCAAGCATCTCATGCTGCTCAAAAAGCCCGACGCTTTTCAACTCGGCTCCAACGATCCTAATAGCCCGAAGGTAAAGGAGACGCTAGGTTCCTTTGGCATCAACGATCCGTCAATGATACCGGAGTCTGCTCGGATGGGATTGGCTCAGCTCGCTTTTGCCAACTCCGACCTTGCATTCCAGGGCAACCACCTGTTTATGGGCAACTTTTACGGCGTCAACATCTATGACATCTCCAGCCCGGCGAAAGCCAGATTGTTGACTTCGGTTGTATGCCCGGGCGGACAGGGCGACGTATCCGTTTACAAGAACCTGCTCTTTATGTCGGTGGAGATGCCGAACGGACGACTTGATTGCGGTCCGCAGGGGTTTGCGCCCGCTGCCGGACAACAGCAGATGCCGGCAGCGCACAAAGATCGTTTCCGCGGTGTCAGGATTTTCGACATCTCCGACATTAGTAATCCGAAGCAGGTGGGAGCGGTGCAAACCTGCCGCGGCTCGCACACGCATACTCTGGTAGTTAGTCCGAATGATAAGAACAACGTTTACATCTACGTCTCGGGAACCTCTTTTGTCCGTCCGGGCGAAGAACTGGCTGGGTGCTCGGGCGGTACACCGGACAAGGATCCAAATACTGCGCGCTTTCGCATTGAGGTAATCAAGGTTCCATTGGCGGCACCGCAAAATGCTAAGGTGGTGTCAACCCCTCGATTGTTTAGCGATCCAAAGACGGGCGCTATTAACGGACTGACTAACGGCGGTTCTCACGAAAACAACAAGCCGGCAGCCACCGACCAGTGCCACGATATTACCGTTTACTCGGAGATCGGACTCGCGGCTGGTGCCTGCTCGGGAAATGGAATTTTGCTGGACATCAAAGATCCGGTCAATCCCAAACGCATAGACGCAGTAAACGATCCGAACTATTCGTATTGGCACTCGGCAGCTTTCTCGAATGACGGGAAAAAAGTCGTGTTTACCGATGAATGGGGCGGCGGAATGGGCGCGCGCTGCCGCGAGAACGATCCGAACAAATGGGGTGCCAATGCGATTTTCCGCTTGGCGGATAACAAGCTGAGCTTCGCGAGCTATTACAAGCTGCCGGCTGCGCAGAGTGAAAGCGAGAACTGTGTCGCTCACAACGGCTCGCTCATTCCCGTTCCCGGACGGGACATTAAGGTACAAGCCTGGTACCAGGGCGGCATTTCAATTATGGATTTCACTGACCCGAACAATCCTGTCGAGATTGCTTATTTTGATCGGGGACCGATTGATCCAAAGATGATCGTAATGGGCGGCTCATGGTCTGCTTACTGGTACAACGGGCACATTTACTCATCAGAAATCGCGCGCGGACTGGACATCTTTGAGCTGACGCCGACCAAGCATCTCACGCAGAACGAGATCGACGCTGCGAAAGCGGTTCGGGTAGCTCAATTGAATGTGCAGAATCAGGAGAAAATTGAGTGGTCCCGTCAGTTAGTCGTAGCGAAGGCTTACGTGGATCAGTTGGAGCGTTCACAAGCTCTGCCTTCTGCCCGAATCGCAGACTTGCGGCAGGCGATTCAAAGAGCTGAGAGTTCACAACTGAATCGAAAAGAGCTTGGAGAACTAAAAAAACTCGCGCCGTCATTGGAGAAGAGCGCTGGCACGGCGAAGAGTGGAGCAGACTCAGCCCGGTTGCAAGCCTTGGCTGAAATCCTGAGGCGACCCACACTTTAATCCTTTCGATGGTGAACGCAAGCGCTGTTTGAGAATGCGCGATGCGCGAATGTGCGCTGATTTGATACAAAGTAAAAACGGTGACTGCAAATTAATTTGCAGTCACCGTTTTCTCCCGAAATAACAATTACATTCGGCACCTTTGTTTAAGGTTTCAAACGATAAAGCATCCGCGGAAATGGAATTGTTTCGCGGACGTGTTCAATTCCGCACATCCAGGCGGTGCAGCGTTCGATGCCCATTCCGAAACCGGCGTGCGGGACTGCGCCGAAACGCCGCAAATCCAGATACCATTCAAACGCCTCGCGCGGCAGATTGTGTTCTTCGATTTGTTTTTCGAGAAATTCCAAATCCCTCGCTCGCTCCCCGCCGCCGATGACTTCGCCGTAACCTTCGGGCGCAAGCAAATCCGCGCCTAACGCAAGCTCCGCGCGTTCCCTGTCACGCTCGAAATAAAACGCTTTGATGACTGCCGGAAAATGATGGACGAAAACGGGCGCGTCGAATTGTTTCGAGATATAAGTTTCATCGGGCGCGCCGAAATCGCCGCCCCATTCAAAGTTGCTTTCCAGCTCGCCTTTTTGAAAACCTTCCTGAAGGATTTTCACTGCTTCGTCGTAATGAACGCGCGGAAATGGTTTGGCGATTGCTTCGAGTCTGGAAACATCGCGCTCAAGCGTTTTCAATTCTTCCTGCCGGTCGTTTAAAACGCGCTCGACGATATACAAAATCAATTCTTCACCGACGTTCATCACATCGTCGAGCGTCGCGTAAGTCATTTCCGGCTCGACCATCCAAAATTCGGTCAAATGCCTGCGGGTTTTCGATTTTTCAGCGCGAAAAACCGGACCGAAAGCGTAAGATTTGCCGAAAGCGGCGGCGGTCGCTTCGTTGTAAAGCTGCCCGCTCTGCGTCAGATACGCTTTTTCGTCGCCGAAATAATCAACTTCAAACAGCGTCGTCGTGCCTTCGCAGGCGTTCGGCGTAAAAATCGGCGTGTCCGCTAAAATAAACCCGTTGTCGTCAAAATAATCGCGCACGGCTTTGATAACCGTATGACGGACTTTTAAAACAGCATTCTGTTTGCGCGAGCGAATCCACAAATGCCGGTTGTCCATCAAAAACTCGGTTCCGTGTTCTTTCGGCGTAATCGGATAATCCGCAGCATTTTGCAGAACCTCGACTCCGCGAACGTCAACCTCGACGCCAATCGGCGAGCGCGCGTCTTCTTTGACCAAGCCTCTGACGATTAAAGACGATTCCTGACCGAGCGCCTTGGTTTTCTCGAAAACTTCTTCATCGTTGCCTTTAAAAACGACGCATTGAACGATTCCCGTGCCGTCGCGCATCTGCAAAAAAACGAGCTTTCCGCTCGAACGCGAGTTGTAAAGCCAGCCTTTGAGCGTAACCTCTTCGCCGATATGATTTTTTAATTCGTTGATGTATGTCTGATTCATAAGATTAATTTTGTGGTAATAGTAAAAGCTATTTATTTGTTTATAATTGCATTGCGTTTAATGTCGCCTCGAAACACTGCTGTATCTAATAATGCAGCTATGTCTTGTTATTTAACGGCTTTTAGACTTCTTTTTCTTTTCTGTTAATTTCCATTCTTTTAATTGCGGCTTTGAATGTTTCCGACGAATGCGCGTATCTCATAACCATTTTTAAATTACTATGTCCAAGTATAGATGCCAAAACAAGCAAGTCAATTCCATCTTCAACGGCGCGGTTGGCAAATGTATGCCGCGGATCATAAAGCCGAAACCTTAATTTGAGTTTTTTGATGGTTTCAAGGTGCACCTGTCTAAAGTCAAAAAGGCTCAAGGTTGTGCCCCCTGAGCCTTTATGCTTTTGTTTTTTAAATCTTAGATTTCTTATCTAGTTATCAGCGATAAAGCTGGTATCACAGTTTCGCCTGTTATTGAAAGTATCTGTGTCTTTTACGGCGTCCAATTTCCATTAACCTCACCGACAAGAATTGCCGCATAATTTTCATTAGACATAGAACTATTCAAAGGCTGATAAGGACGAGGAATCGGATTAAACTTCCAATTGCCGACTTGTCCGGTATTGGCATTTTGCCCGTTTGCCGCTACATAACGCAAAATGAGCGTTGCATCAAACGGAGAAATGTTTCCATCGCCGCTTGCGTCGGCGGCAATTTTTTGATTTGCATTTAAAGCATTAGGTCCCACTCCATTTGCAGCGACGTGGCGAAGAATCATAGTTGCGTCAAATGGAGAAATTCCGTTTGCGTTTCCTGTTTTTGTTTGGCTGACGGTGTATTGCCCGTTGATTGTTAAATTATCGAGCTGATAAAATCCGGCAGAATCTGTCACATCAGAAGCGGAGCTGGTTCCTGTTGCCGTCACGATTACACCCGAGACAAGTTTCTGCTGTTGATTTTCTGAAGTTATACCGTAACTGATCGTTCCAGAGATTGAAGGAGCCTTAATCGCCCGCAAAAGGCGAATTTCATCCGTAAAACCTGCCGGCGGTAATGCGACTGATGAAGCAACATCCGGTGCGCCGTCACCGGTAAAATCTGCGAAAACTGAAAATTGCGGGGCATAACCGATACCGAGACGGCGGTGTGGATTTAGAATGCCCGCTCCGTTATTCAAAAACAGTGAAACGTCGTTTGAAGCATAATTGCTGATGATCAGATCAAGATCGCCGTCAAGATCCGAATCAGCCGCATCCACGTCGGTGCTGATGGTTAATTCTTCAAGTACGCTTGAACCGGTTTGAGTTTGAGCCAAAGCAAAACTGCCATTGCCCAAGCCGAGCGAAATGCCGACGACTCCCGTCCCGAAAGAGTTTCCTGTATAAACAATCATTCCGACATCCGGTATGCCGTCGCCGTTGAAATCGTTGATGGTAAAGCGATTGGGGCGCGAGCCGCTGTTCGTTTCAGGCTGGAAAGTCAGATTGCCATTGTTCAGGTAAACTCCTACTTTCTGACTGCTCGTCACCAAATCAATATGTCCGTCGCGGTTTAAATCCGCCCCGCCGATGCCGTTCGGACCACCCGCACTTTGCATAAACGTCGCCAGGGTAAATTGCGCGCTGCCGTTGTTGCGAAAAACGAAAATTCGGTTGCCTACCGAACCGGCACACGCACCTTCTTCGGTCAAAGCTACGTCCAGATCGCCGTCCCTATCAAGATCAAAGGCGTCAATCGAACCGGCGGCGCAAGCGCCAACCTGCGTAATGACTACAGGCGCGAAAGTGCCGTTGCCCTGATTCAGCATAACGCCGAAATCATAAGGGGTAATGCGCGGGTCAGGCGCAAGCAAAATATCAACCGCTCCGTCACCGTTTAAATCGCGCAGCTTCACACGGGCAAGGTTGCGCGACGTTTCATAGACGACAGCGGGCGCAAAGCTGCCGTTGCCGCTGTTTTTGAGAATATAGATGTAACCGGGATTTCGAGGGATAACGTAATCGTTGCTGGCGACAATATCTAAATCTCCGTCGCGATCAATGTCGGCGTAATCCAGACCATCGGTGAAATCACCGATTTTAAAGCTCGTCACAAAATTGAAAACGGCATTTCCGGGATTTTTATGAACGGTTAATGCCGCCGAAGAATGAGCAATGGTTAAAACGTCTAAATCATTATCACCGTCAACATCAGCCGCTGCTACATCATAAGTTTGCTGCGATGCTTCGTAACGTTTGCCGGTTTGAAAACCGCCTGTTCCGTTGCTCGATAAAACGATAAAACCGTCGGTTCCTCGCCCCGTCGGCGAAGCGCCGATAATATCTGCATAGCCGTCGCTGTTAAGGTCAGCCGTAGAAAGCTTTTGCGGACGGTCAACATAATTGGGAAACAGATAAATTTCCGCATCGCCAAATGCCCCGCTTCCATTGTTGCGGCGGACGCTGATTGCGGCGTTGTCAACCGAACCGCTCGGGAGCAAACCGCCACCGATTAAATCGGCGTCGCCGTCGTTGTCTAAATCCCGCAAAGCAATGGCGGCGGAATAACGGCGCGCGCCGGGTGTTGCTTCGTAGTTGACCGGGGCATCGAAATTCCCATTACCACCGTTTAATAAAATTGTCAGTGTGCCGAATTCCGCTCCAATCGTATCACTGCGCCCAATGGCTAAATCTATTTTTCCGTCGTTGTTTAAATCGGCGGCGGCAAGTCGGCGCGCGCCGTTTCCGACCGTAAATTCAACCGGCGGAAGAAAAGCGGCATCGCCGCCGCTCTTCCCGTTATGTCGCAATAAAGAAACAGTGTTGCCGTTACCCAACAAACGATAATTAGCTGTTACCACATCGCCGTAGCCGTCGCCGGTAAAGTCTGCAACAACAATGCCTACCGGCGCTTGTCCTGACGCAAACTCGGAGCGTGCGGAAAATGTTCCATTACCGTTGTTGCGCCACACTGCAATTTTAGCGAACTCACCGTTAACGCCTGTAATTGTCGCCAGCGCGTCCAAATCGCCGTCCCCATCAAAATCATTAAGCATGACTTCCCCGACAGTTTCATTTGTCGGCAATGGATAAAGAACCGGCAATTCATAGTTTCCGTCGCCGCGATTTTTTAGAACAGATAATCCCGTGCTGCCAAACATACTGTTTCCGACCACGGCATCTGTATCGCCGTCGGAGTCAATATCCGCTATGGCGAGCGAAGCCGGAGCAAAACCGTTGCCCGCAGTTCCGGTATCAAATCCTAGCCATGGCGAATCGAACAAAGAAGATGAATTTTGTGCGTGCAGATTTGATGATATAACCAACAAAAAACAGCAAGTAACTGTGAAACTAAGACGCGTGAGAGCGTTGCAAAACATAATTGTTCCTTTTTTATTGTGTGAAGCTTCGTCAAATACGAAAAACTGTTGAGAAATAACCTAATCTTAATTCGACTTAATCTTCTGCGATTTATCAGGTCAGGAAAAGACAAAAAATGTGCGTACCGTTCCAAAAATTAAAGCAGAATTTGAGACACATTCAAAACACAATTATTTTTATAAAAACGTTTAAAGATAAGTAATGGAAACAGGATAAAGTCGGGAAGCGATTGAGTTTTTCAACAAAACTTACATCAAGCAAAGAGTTGCAAAAGAAGTTCTAATTTTTACAGAAAATAGAGTATCTCAAACGCCTGACAACTTTTAACTTAAGATGTTAGTTTGGGCAAAAAGGTTGACCTGCGGAGAGACGAAAAATATAGGCTAAATTATGATTAAGCTCTCCTGACCGAGAGCATCTTTCACCACTCTTTTCTGCTTTGAACAGTGAATAAAAGAAAAGCACGGTTTACCTGCAAACTTGCCGTTTTGTCAATTTGTGGAAAAGGCTATGAAATGAGCATTTTCATATAACAATCGGAAGGAAAGCAGGGTAGTTGGACGAAGCGGCAATTGGGGGATTGCCCCGCGCAGTTGCGCTGTGATTTTTCCGAAAGTCTCTTTATATTCTCCTTAAAGAATAATTTTAGCCGCGTTCCGTGAAGCGCGGCTCTTTTTTTTGCAACATTGAGCAAAAGAGGAGTTGGGCAGTTATAAAGCTCGCAATAAAACTCGGCTCCAATTACTTTTAATTGTCAGCTACAATGGTTATTTGTTATTTGGTAAAAAAAGCAATTTGAATTAAAAAAATTGGATAAAAGGAGTTATACAATGCCTGATTGCAAACAATACGGCGGAATTACCAGAGAAGAGCTAAATCATCTGAGGAAGGATTTGGAGAAGGAAGGAGTTTCGCTTCCTGAAGGAGACGATGTTGAAGTGAAAGGTCCTTACGGCATCGAATTGACTGCTGTTTATAACGAAGACAAAGAAACTCTGAAAATATGTATCACTAAAAAGCCGTTCTTTGTCCCGCAATCCGAAATCTGGAAAATCGTTGATACGGGTGTCGAGCCATACGAAGGCTCCTGACGGTACTCAAATTTATAAGCTTTGAAATCGGCTGTTCTTTCAAAAGCAGCAATTCCTGGGATACAGGAATGCTTTAACCTGTGTCCCAAAATTACTGCGAAGCGCGGCAAAGTAAATGACTTATCTAATCAAATGATTTTTTTTTCTATATTACTCTAATTGATACAAAGTTAAATCCGTAGCGCGTGCAAATTGATAAGCGAACGCAAAGAGAAATTGCGGCAAACGCCAAAAGATTAGTGTTTCATTGTGGCGGTTACATTTATTGCAGTACCGCTACTGTCTTCAAAAACCGGCTGGGAGATTGTTAAATTCTTTTTTTCCGCGCCTTTTCCGATCACTTTAAAATGCGTGTTCAGCAGCGTTCCGTTTGTTTTAACGGTTTTGCCTGTGGTCGCGGCGGCTAATCCGAGACGTCCCGTCGTTTTTGTGTCGGCAGCTACGGTAAACCCTTCGCTCAGCGTTCCCGTCGTGCTGATCGGCTGATCGGTCGGCTGCAAAACACTGGGATCGAACATCACGGCAAAGCTGTAAGAGAAAATCTCTTTGTTCGATTTACTGTTGATCGCAATCGGAATGGCTACGGTGCTTCCAACGGCGGCTGACGAAGCGTTTACCGGGAGCGAGATTTCAATTTCCGGCTCTTTAGAAGCCGTGTTTTTCTCCGTTACAGTATTCGGCGGCGATGGCGGATTCTGCTGCGGTGTCGTCGCCGGTTGTGTCGTCGTGCTGTTATTAACCGGTTTTGTTTCCGCATTCTGTTGGCTTGAGCAGGCGGAAACAGACAATGCGATGATGACAACGCCTAATAGAAAAAGCGCATTTCTTTTTAAAAATTTCATTTCTTTTCTCCTCTAAAATTGGGGGACAATACTGTTCCAAGCGAGCATTCGCTTTTGATTTCGGGCTGCTTTTCAAAATTGTCGAAAACAACTTGCAAATTGTCAAAATTGCCAACGCCGAAAAAGCGATTATTTCAATTGTTCCCGCTCTCTGATAGCTTTTTGCAGATGCGGAAAACCTCCGAGACTTTCGACTGCGCGCTGAACGACTTGAAACATCGGCTCGATATATTGAACGTAACCTGCGCGATTGCGAACGGCAGTCTGGAATGAAAACGTGCCGATTGCTTTCAAACAACGCTGAATCGTCATCAATCGAAACTCGGCGGCAAAATCGTCGGGGTCAATCGGCGCGAGACCGAGCATCCGGCGTTCTTCCAAAAACATCATCCGTTTTTCCCTTAACCACACGCGCGAAGGCGGCTCGCTGATTCTGTCCAGCAGAAGCGAAACCAAATCGTAGCTCGCCGGTCCCATTCGCGCATCCTGATGGTCAATTATTCTCAGCCGGTTTTCGCGGTCGAGCATCAAATTTGCCGCATGAAAATCGCGGTGACACAAAACGCGCGGGCGCATCGCCAGCTCCTGCGCGACTTTGTTTAATTCGCCTTTGATATTTGCCGCTTCTTCCGGCGATAAAACAACGCCGCTGTAGCTCTCGAAATAATGTTTGAAAAAGAAATCCAGCTCCCACGAAAGCTTTTCAAAATCAAACGCGAGTCTCGACGCAATCGAATTGAGCGAATACGCCCGCTCGGTAGCAACTTGAATGTTTGCGATTAATTTGATTGCCTGATTGATTAGCGGTTCGCGCTCGTCATTGGTCGCGGTCAATAAAATCGGGCGCAAAATGCGGTCGCCGAAATCCTCGTGAACGATAATTCCGAGCGAGCCGTTAACTTCTAAAATTTTGGCAACGGGCAGACCCGCCGCGAGAAAAAGATTCGTCAGATCGAGATACGAAAAATTTCGCGGCGAAAAAGTTTCCGGGTAAACACAGGCGATTGCCGTTTTTTTGTCCCAACCAACGCGGAAATATTCTCTCGTGGAAGCGTCAGGCGTCAGCGGCACGATTTTCCGCGCCGCCGCATCGCCGAAACGCGCTTGTAAAAATCGCTCTAATCTCTGAATTGCCGATTCGGTGAAAATCTGCGATTGAAATTCGTCGGTCATAAACTTTGGCAGATTTTAGCATTAACCGAGCGGCACGACATAATTTTCGCCTTCAAAATGTCCGGGCAAAGCTTTTGCCGGAATTTCGGCATCTCTGACCAAATCGGCGCGGACGACAGCCGCATTTTTTATCGTTTCTCCGGCGCGGATGTGAACCCCGTCGCCTAAAATCGCGCGCTCGACAATCGCGCCCGGCTCAATCGTTACCTCGTCCCACAAAATCGAATCTCGCACGCTCGCCGTCAAAGCGATGTCGGCGTTTTTGCCAACTGAAACACCATTATTTTCGCCTTTTAAAACCGCGAGCGAAATATCCAAATAACGCTGAATCGTCGAAAGCTCGCGCCAGTTTCCATCCGCAACGTGCGCCGCTATCGCCTCGCCGTGAGCCATTGCCGGGCGATAAAAAACCGAGATAATATCGGATTCGACGGCGGGCGGAATGTAATCGAAAACCGCGGGTTCTAAAATTTGAATGCCAGTGTACATCAAAGGCGGCATTTGGGTGTAGGATTTAGGGTTTAGGGCTTCATCTTCAAAAATTGGTTGGGGAAAACCGCCGAAACCAGTGACGAAGCCGCCTTCGGTGTTGATGATTGTAAATTTTTCGTGTTTTGGATTTTCCTTTAAAATCATTGTGGCGAGCGCGCCCGAATCTTTGTGCATTCCGAGAGCGGCGGCGAGGTCTATATCGGTGATAATTTTGCCGTTGATGACGAGAAAAGTTTCTTCCTGCAAAAATTCTCTCGCGTTCCACAAAGCTCCCGCAGTTCCGAGAATCGCGGGCTGTTCGAGTGTATAATGAATTCGCACGCCGAAAGCGGAGCCGTCGCCGAGCGCCTGTTTGACCGATTCCGGTTGATGATGAAGATTAACGACGATTTCGTCAAAGCCGAAACCCGACAAATATTCGGCGACGTAACCGACGAGCGGTTTGCCCAAAAATGGAATCGCCGGCTTTGTCCGGTCAACGGTCAGCGGAAAAAGTCTCGTGCCGAATCCGGCTGCTAAAATCATTGCGCGCATTTGCGAGTTACATCACTTTCCGGGATTTTCCAATTAGATTAAAAATATGTCAAGCATCTCATCATTCTGTCAAAAACGGGCGTTTTGTTGTAGAAAGAAGGTTGAAATAGTGACTGTTCAAGAAGAGAAAATTTGAACTGTTGGGACTCTAGAGCAGATTTCAGTTAATTGATGCACAAAACAGAAGCCCGCGCGTAAGCAAGGGCGGAACTCACAGGTCAACTATTCCGCCCTTGCTAACGCGCGGGCTTCTGTCTGTAGTGCATAATTCTGAAATCTGCTCTAATACCCGAAGTTTAAAACAGAAAGATAAAAAGATGTATTTTTTCGTGTTTTTTTATCTCATTGTTGAACTATTTCTTAACCGAAATGCGCGTTAACATATTGAGGAGTTTTTTTATCGCGAGCGATTTGGTAAATTAGCGGTCTGAATTTATCAATGCAGAATTTTTCAGGTTTGCTAACTTGTGCGGAATTTTAATTACTTTTATTCTATTCTCGAAGGCTCAAAAGAATGTCTCTTTATTTATTTGGGTTAAATCACAACACCGCACCTGTCGAAGTCCGAGAACGAATCGCCTTCAGCGAAGACGCTTGTCTTGCGGCTCTGCCGCGTCTCGCGGACGGCTCGATAATCAAAGAAGCCTTGATTCTCTCAACCTGCAATCGCGTCGAAATTTTAATTGAAAGCTCGGCTTCGGAACGCGAAATCGAAAATCGAATCGGAGATTTTATCTTTTCGGTTCATTCCACTAGGTTTGAAGAAATCGAGCCGCATTTATATCGTCTGCGGGACGCGGCGGTCGCGCGTCATTTGTTTCGCGTCGCCTCGTCGCTCGATTCGATGATTATCGGCGAAACGCAAATTCAGGGACAGGTTCGTCAGGCATATAAATTAGCAGCGGAAGCCGGGACGGCGCGCAAGAATCTGCATAAGCTTTTGCACCACGCTTTTCACGCCGCCAAGCGCGTCAGAACCCAAACCGAAATCGGCGGCAGCGCCGTTTCAATCGCTTCGGCGGCAATCGAGCTGGCGCGAAAAACTTTCGGCTCGCTCGAAGGAAAAAACGTTTTAATCATCGGCGCGGGCGAAATGGCGCAAGCCGCCGTTCGTTATTTGAAACAAACGCGCGCCGAAAAAGTTTCGATTTGCAATCGGACATTGGAAAAAGCCGCGTTGTTAGCGGTCGAAACCGGCGGCGCGGTCGTTCCGTTAGAGAATCTGGCAAACGCTTTGAAACAATCGGACGTTGTAATTTGCTCGACCTCAGCCAATGAATATTTGATTGACCGGGAAACGGCAAAAGCCACGCAAGCAGCGCGCGGAGCGCAGCAAACGCTTTTTGTTGATATTTCAGTTCCGCGCAACATCGCACCTGAAATCAGAGAAATCGAAAATGTGCTTCTTGCGGATGTTGACGATTTAAATACGGCGATTGCAACAAACATCGAAAGCCGTCAGCGCGAAGCCGTCCGCGCCGACGCAATTATTGCGGAAGAAGTCGAAGAATTCGTAATCTCAATGCGCGCAATGAATATCGGCGATAGGCTCGGACTTCTGCGAGAAAAAATGCAGGGAACGGCGGCGGCGGAATTGGCGAAACACCGCCCCCGGCTCGGCAATTTAACCGAAGAACAGGAAAATGCCGTTCAAAATTTGCTGCTTTCGACTGTCAACAAAATCTCGCACCCGATTCTCTACGGTTTGCGCCGCTCGCACGAAGAAACCGGCGCGGAAGAATTCGTCGAAATTTTGTGCAGTTTGTTAGGCGGCGAAGAAACAGACCGCAGATGAAAGATAAAATTATTATTGGTACGAGAGGTTCGAGGCTTGCTTTGTGGCAAGCCGAATTTGTTCGCGCGCAATTAAAGGAAAAGCATCCGCAAATTTCAATCGAGCTGGAAATTATCAAAACTTTCGGTGACCGCCAGCAAAATGTTTCGCTAACGGAAATCGGCGGACAAGGCGTTTTTGTCAAAGAGCTTGAAACCGCTTTAATAGCAAAACGAATTGATCTCGCGGTTCATTCGCTCAAAGATTTGCCGACGGTTTTGCCGGAAAATCTTCACATCTCCGCCGTTTTAAAACGCGAGGACGTGCGCGACGCTCTTATTGTCGGAAAAGAATCAAACGCAAGCTCGATTTCCGATTTGCCCGAAAACGCCGTTGTCGGAACTTCTTCTTTGCGCCGCGCCTCGCAAATTAAAAACTTGCGACCTGATTTGCAAATCAAAGACCTTCGGGGAAACGTTGACACCAGAATCGCAAAATTGGACGCGGGGGAATACGACGCGATAATTCTGGCGGCTGCCGGATTGAAAAGACTCGGATGTGAACATCGAATCACGGCTTTTTTGTCGTTCGACGAAATGCTGCCGCAAGTCGGGCAAGGCGCTCTGGCAATCGAAACCCGAAAAGAAGATTCGGCAACAAACAATCTCGTTTCAATTTTAAACGACGCCGAAACTCGCGCCTGCGTCGAAGCCGAACGCGCTTTCTTACGCGGTCTCGGCGGCGGCTGCCAGTTTCCGATTGCCGCTCACGCCAGAATCGAAGAAAACGAAATGCGGCTCGAAGGCTTGGTTGCCAAACCGGACGGCTCGGTGATTTTGCGCGACGCGCGAAACGGCGATTCTGCCAAAGCAAGAGAAAACGGCGAGCTGCTGGCGCTCAGATTGCTCGCCAAAGGTGCGCAAAATCTGATAAATATTCAGAAATGAGTTTGCCGCTCGCCGAAATAACAGTCGTCGTCACGCGCCCGCCGGAGCAAGCCGCCGAATTCACAGCCGAATTAAAACGTTTCGGCGCGAATGTTTTTTCGTTTCCGACAATCGAAATCGCCGCGCCCGAAAGCTACGCGGAATTGGACGCTGCAATTGAAAATCTTCAAAACTACGATTGGATAATTTTCACCAGCGCAAACGCCGTCGAACATTTTCTGAACAGATTAACGGCAAAAAATCTCGAAACCGCCGAGCTTGATTATCTGCGAGTCGGTGCAGTCGGAGACGCAACCGCCGAACGCTTGCGGCTCGCGCAAATTCACATTGACGTTTTGCCCGCCGAATCGAACGCGGAAAGTCTATTCGGAGAAATCGAAAACTACGTCGGCGAATTGGCAGACTTGCGTTTTCTATTTCCGCGTTCCGAAATCGCCCGTGAGGTTTTGCCGCAGAAATTACGCGAAGCCGGAGCAACAGTTGACGCGCCCGTAGCTTACCGCACCGTTTTGCCCGCAAAACCGGAAACGGCGAAATTTAAAGCGATGCTCGCGGGCGGTTCGATTGACTGCATCACCTTTGCGAGTCCTTCGGCGTTTAAAAATTTCCTGCAAATTTTTGGTGAAAGGAAATTACCGAACGACGTAGCAATTGCCTGCATCGGCGAAACAACTGCAAAAGCGGTCAGCGATAGCGGGTTGAAAGTTGATATTGTCTCGCCGGAAACAACCGGCACGGCTTTTGCGCGAGAAATTGCTGATTATTTTAGTTAGAAGCCTGTCAACAAGTTGGAAATACCGACATTGGGAGTTCCAGATTGGTAAAGCCATATTCGCGCTGTCGGAATGAGCGAGCTATTGTAGCCGCCCGCGATAAAAATTCTGCCGTCGCGCAGGAGCGTTGCCGTGGCATAAAACCATTCGTCATCCAGGCTTCCTGCGCTCACGAGAAAGTCGCCCGTTCCCGGATTGAAAATTTCGACTTTGCGCCCGCTGCCGCCGACAATAACCTTTCCCTCATTTGATAAAACTGCTGCGTTCGGGATTTTGAAGCGCGCTCGATTCATTGCGCCGACAATTTGAGAAGTGTTTTTCGCCGGGTCGTAAATTTCGACGGTATTACGCCGCCCCGTCCACTCTCTTTCATCCGAACCGCCAAGCAGAAGAACTTTGCCGTCCGTCAACAAAACTGCGGAATGTTTGAAACGGCTGACTTGCATTGCTCCTGCGGTTTCAAATGAATCGGTCTGCGGATTGTAAATTTCGACGCTTTGAAGAACCGAAGTCGGAGATTCGGCTCCGCCTGCTATCAAAACTCGCCCGTCGTGCAAAAGAGTCGCTGTTTGCGCGGCGCGGCGGGCATTCATCGGCGCGATTCGGCGAAAAGTTTGAGTTTTCGGATCATAGATTTCGGCTTGCTCGCTCGGTTGATTGATTGTTCCGCCCGTGATTAAAACCGTGCCGTCTTTTAACTTCGCGGCGCAATGTCTTTCTCTAGCCGTTTGCATTGAACCGACACTGACGAAATCTCCGGTTGCCGCGCGATACAATTCGGCGCTCGCAACCGGCTGTTTTTCATCAATGCCTCCGGTTATCAAAACATTACCGTCATCCAAAAGCGACGCCGTGTGCCCGGCGCGCGGCACTTTCATTTTTCCGCTTAGCGTAATGGTATTGGTTTTTGGGTCGAAGATTTCTGAGGAAGCCGTTGGCAGTTCCTGTCCGGTAACTGAAATCATTCCGCCTGTCAGCAAAACGCGCCCGTCTTTGAGCAATGTTGCGGTATGAGCCGAACGCCGTTCCGACATTTTTAGAGAACTGACAACCGTGCCGTTAGCCTCATCGGAAAGCAGAGCCTCGCTTGCCAACGGAATCAGATTCGGCACGACCAAAATCAAGGCAATCGTGATAACCGTGTAAAAGATAGTCATCAACCAACGGCGAAAAACACCTTCGCCATAAAATCGAAGAAAGCTGAGTCCGAAAGCAAAGCTCAATATAAAAAATGCCGATGTCAACAGAACAAATTCGACAACCGGAAGATTTTGGAACACAAAGGCTCGTAAGCCCGTATAAACGGCAACCGGAAAAGTCGTCAAAATGACGCTTGTTAGCGGCAATGCGAGCAGGGAAATAAAGCCTTTTAATTTTTTTGAAAGCGAAACTAAAGCTCTGAAAGAGAGCAGCGAAAGCAAAGTGCCGAAAATTGCGAGAATCATAAAAAACGGGATCAAATCAGGGATGGAGAAATCTTCGACGGCGTATAGAAACAAATAAATCGTTACGATTCCCGCACCGGCAAGCCACGAGAGAAACATCATTGCCGCAAATTTTTTCCAATGTTTTCGCATATTTTCTTTGCTATTTATCTGAAACGAAAAGAATTTCTCGAAGTTTTAAAATTTGAGCCTTTGCTACCATAACAGCTTGAAATATAATCACGACAGCACTTGGTGTGGTGACTGAATGATGACTTTTCGATAACCTCAGCGTGACTTTTCAGATTTAACCGGAAATTTGTGCGGTTTGGGAAATTTAGCAATGCCTGGAGAAAATAAAACAAACGGTAATTTGTATCAGTTCGGGAACGTAACGATTGACTGCGAAAATTTCCGCGTATTAAAAGCGGGAGAAAATGTTGCGCTGACTCCGCGAGCTTTTGATGTCCTGGTTTTTCTGCTCAAAAACAACAATCGAGTGGTAGAAAAACAAGAGCTGTTTGAAAAAATCTGGAAAGAGACTTTTGTTTCCGACAATGCTCTAACGAAAGTTATCAAGGAAATTCGTCAGGGGATTGACGACGATGCCGCCGCCCCGCGCTATATTGAAACCGTTCCGAGACGCGGTTATCGCTTCATTGCGAGCTGCAAAAACGATGAGGAACTGCGGAAAAAAGCCAACCCAGCCTTAGAAAATAAAAATAATCGAGAAACGGTTTTGCCGAAAGGCAGGAGATTTTTGCTTGCGGCTGGAATCATTCTGGGTTTGGTTATTTCCGCGCTTGGTTTTGTCGTTTTGTCTGAAATGCGCTCGGAATACATCGCCGCAAACACGCCGATTGACTCGATTGCTGTCCTGCCTTTTGAGATTGATTCGCCCGATTCCGAAACGGAAATTGTCTCCGATCAATTAACCGAAAATCTCATCAACTCGCTTTCAGAAAATCCAAACGTGCGAGTGTTGCCGCGAAACACAGTGTTTATTTACAAAAACAAACGAGAAGACCCGCACGTTTTAGGACGCAGTTTGCGAGTCAGAGCGGTTTTGAGCGGAAGAATAATCCGACAGGATAATATTCTAAAAGTGCAAATCGAATTAATTGATGTTGAGAGAAAAGCCCAGCTTTGGGGACATCAATATAACCATTCGATTGCCGGTGTCGGCGGCTTGCAAAAGGAGATTACACAAGCCGTTAACGATTATCTGTCTCAATCCGCACTAGTTAATAATTTAAGATAACCAATAGTAAAATTAGTAAACAAGATTCGTTTTCAAAAGACTCAGCGCGTTTCAAACTCATTTATTTTCTTGAAGCGGTCTGATTTTCTTTGCATTAAGGGGAAAATTTCCCTTCAAAAATATTTCTGGTTACAAACTCATCATTTCTTTGACGTATTTCGCCGCCGGAGAACCGAACGAGAGCATTTCGTCGTGCATTTTTCGCAAATCAACTTTGCCTTTGTTTTTAGTTTCGTAAGCGCGGCGGATGTCGTTTACTTCGACCGAGCCGACGTAATATGTCGAAAGCTGTGTCGAAGACAACTGAGCGCGTTTCCATTTGCCCACGGCTTCGCCTTCTTCCTGAAAACCTTCGTTCATCATAAAATCAACGGCTTCTTTTTCAGTCATTCCGGCGGTGTGAATTTTCTGGTCAATGATGGCGTTGATGATCACGCGTAATTTCATTTTTAATTGCTGCATTCGCACTTCAGCCGCGCCGTAGCCTTTTTCCGCCATCAATTGTTCGGCGTAAACCGCCCAGCCTTCGACAAAAGAACCGCTCGTGAAAATGGCGCGAATCGGCGTCGGAGCTTTGAATTTGTTGGCGTGCATCAATTGCAGATAATGTCCGGGCATCGCTTCGTGAACCGTCAGATTTTCGAGCATGAAATCGTTGTATTCGCGGAAAAACGATTCGACTCTTGGCGCAGCCCAATCTTTCGGCGTCGGCGCAATCGCGTAAAAAGTCTCGGCTTTTTTCTCGAAAGGTCCCGACGAATCGCAATAAGCGACCGAGGTTCCGCGGGCATATTCGGGCATCACGATAACTTTGACCGGCTCGTTCGGTACGGTGACGAGATTGTTTTTGCGGACGAAATCGGTCGTTTCCTGTAAATCTTTTTCCGCCTGCGCAACAATCGTGTCGTTATTCGGGCGCGATTCGGCGAGCTTGTTTAAAACAGATTTGATGACAACTTTTTTGTCGTTCAGTTTTGCCGCATTGGTTTCGTTCGGGAAATATTTTTTATAAAGCGGCAGCGCGACTTCGTACATCGTGTTTTGGGTTGCGCGTAAATCGTTTTCAGCACGTTTGAGGATTTCCTCTTTTGGCAAATCCGATTCGAGCGCGAAACGAAGTTTTTGCCGGAATTTGGCGTCACCAATTCGGAAATCGCCGTTTGAACGCGGCAGCAAATCTTCTTTGAGCCAGCGCCCGTAATCTTCGAGCGCGGCGATTGCTTTATCTCTTGACGGTTGAAGCCCGGTTTTCATTTCCGGCGCACCGTCAACAAACTGTTGAATATCGTCTTTTATCAAACCGATTACGCCCGCGTTTTGCTGAATGGCGGTTTCAGCGTAGACGCGCGGCGGATTTTTCAGATTAGCTTTGGCGGCGGTGATGACTGCGGGCATTGCTTCAAGCCGACCTTTTAAATTAGTCAAACGCTCTTTGAGCGGCGCAAAGTCGCGCGAAGCCAGACTGTCAATCGCCCCGCCGACGTTGTATGAAAGCGGATTCCATTCGTATTCCCGCAAGGTGTCAATTTGAAAAAGATTGTATTCGAGATTGTCGCGCATAATGCGCGCGTCAATGTTGTTTGCTTTGCTCAAGCGCGCGAGATCAATCGCTTTTAGTTTGTTGAGAAAATCTTCGTTAAAGGCGCGTCGTTTTTGCACACCGGCGAGGCTGTAATCCGAAAGGCGATTGTCAAAACGGTGATCGCCAAGAATCGTCGCCCATTCGGGCGAGGTTTCGAGCAATTTTTCGATGTAATCTTTCGCCAGTTTTTCAAATTGCCGGTCGGCGGTTTGGTTAGTCGTATTTGCCATTGTGGTCGGTAAAACAAAAATCAAGGTCAAAGCCAGAGCTGCAACTTTTTTGAGCATTATTTATCAATCCTTCGGTCGTCAAACTTGAAAACATTATGTAAGCAATAAGGCAAAGTGTCCAATTCGCAAATTTATAAATAGAAAAAGCAGAGACGCTGATAAATTTGTCTTTGCTTTTTACCTCGCTGTAAATTTCGCCGAAATTGCGTTATAAACTAACCAAAGTCTGAAATTTCTCAAACAAATTATGTCAACCGAAAAAACGAATCGTCGTGAATTTATGCAGGCGAGCGCAGGCTGCGCAGGGGCTGCGCTGTTTCTCACCGGAAAGATGAAAACCGAAGCGCAAACGAGAGTTCCGCGTTTTGAACTCGAAGAAGCAACGATTGCCGATTTGCAGGCGCGAATGCAGCGCGGCGACCTTTCGGCGCGCGAAATCACGGAAAAATATCTCGACCGCATCCGCGATGTGGACAAACGCGGCGCTAATGTTAATTCCGTCATTGAAAGCAACATTGATGCCGTGAGAATCGCCGAGCAATTGGACAGGGAGCGAAAATCAGGGCGAGTGCGCTCGCCGCTGCACGGAATTCCGGTGCTTTTGAAAGACAACATTGATACTGCGGACAAAATGAAAACGACCGCCGGTTCGCTGGCGCTGCTCGAAGCGCCGACACCGCAGCGCGATGCTTTTCTGGCGCAAAAATTAAGAGAAGCAGGCGCGGTAATTATCGGCAAAACAAACTTGAGTGAATGGGCGAATTTTCGTTCGAGCAATTCTTCGAGCGGCTGGTCGGCGCGCGGCGGGCAGACCAGAAATCCTTATATTTTAGACCGCAATCCGTGCGGCTCTTCATCCGGTTCGGGCGTGGCGATTTCGGCAAATCTGGCGGCGGTTTCCATCGGCACGGAAACCGATGGCTCGATTATCTGCCCGGCGTCAAACAGCGGAATTGTCGGAATCAAACCGACTCTCGGACTCGTTTCGCGTTCGGGAATTATTCCGATTGCGCATTCGCAGGACACAGCCGGACCGATGACGCGAACCGTCGCGGACGCCGCAATTTTGCTCAGCGTCATTGCCGGTTCCGACGCGCGCGATTCTGCAACGCGCGGGCAAAAGGCGCAGAAAGATTACACGCAGTTTTTGCAGCGCGACGGTTTGCGCGGCGCGCGAATCGGCGTGATGCGGCAATATTTCGGCAAAAACGGGAAAGTTGATCGCGTTCTGGAATCGGCGCTCGATGTAATGAAACAAGCGGGCGCGACTTTGATTGACGTAAAATTCCCGACTTTCGACAAATTCGGCGACGCCGAGTTTGAAGTTCTGCTTTACGAATTTAAAGCCGATTTAAATAAATATCTCGCCGAACGCAATTCTCCTTATCGAACTTTGGCGGATTTAATTAAATTTAACGATGACAACAAAGACCGCGAAATGCCGTTTTTCGGGCAGGATATTTTCGTTTCAGCGCAAAAGAAAGGCGATTTAAACGAGCGGGCTTATCGTCTGGCGTTGCAAAAATCCAAAACTATGACGCAGACGCAGGGAATTGACGCGGTGATGAATCAAAGCAAGCTCGACGCGATTTTTGCGCCTTCAAATGCGCCGGTCTGGGCGACCGATTTGGTCAACGGCGATTGCGGCAGCGCTTATATCGGCAGCTCAAGCTGGGCGGCGGTCGCCGGTTATCCGAGCATTACGGTTCCCGCCGGATTCGTGCAAAATTTGCCGGTCGGCGTTTCGTTTTTCGGTCGCGCATGGACGGAAAACCTTTTATTAAAACTTGCGTATTCATTCGAACAAGCAACAAAGGCGCGCCGCGCGCCGCAATTTTTGCCCACGGCAAATTATTAATCGAGAAAAATTATGAAAAGCAGAAAACTTCTGACAGGTTTCGCGCTGGCGGCTTTTATCGGCGCCAGCGCTCCGCAAAATATTAAAGCTGAAAATTCTGACACGAAAAATGAGCCAAGCGCGATTCGCGTCACGCCGCCCGCGCCCAGATTTACCGACGCGGAACGACAGGCTGAATTGGCGAAACGCCGCCAGCAAGTCGCCGAAAGAATCGGCAAAAACTCGATGCTGATTTTGTTCAGCGCCGAACCGCGAATTTATACGAACGACGTTGATTACGTTTTTCGGCAGGAAAATAATTTGTATTACCTGACGATGCTCAAACAACAGGGCGCAACGCTCGTTTTGCTGCCCGGAAACGGCGGCGCGATGAGCGAGTTTTTGTTTTTGCCGCGCCGCAATCCGCAGCGCGAGGCTTGGGACGGAAAGATGTACAGCGTCGAAGAAGCGCAGCGGATTTCCGGCGTTAAAAACGTTTTCTTTAATGATGGATTTAAGAAATTTCTCGATGCCGTAAAAAGCAAACAGCCGTTTGTTTCCACAACCGGCGCAAGCATTTCACCCGCAGTCGAAAATCTTTATCTGCTGCTTCCGGGCAGCGAAAACGATTCGAACGGAATGCGCGAATATCGGCAGGAATACAATTTCGCCAAAGAACTGCAAACGGGTCAAGCCTACAAAATTCAAAACGCACAGCCGCTTTTTGCCGAGATGCGGCATATCAAATCGCCATTCGAACTGAAAATCCTGCAACACGCGATTGATATTTCGACCGAGGCTCATATGCGCGCGATGGCGACCGGCGGGCGAGCGAAAATGGAGTACGAGGTTCAAGCCGAAATGGAATACATTTTCCGCAAGCGCAACGCCGATTATTGGGGCTATCCGTCAATCGTAGGCTGCGGACCGAACGCGACGACTTTGCATTACAACGAATCGCAAAGCCCCGTCAAACCGGGCGATTTGCTGCTAATGGATGTCGGCGCGGAATACGATCATTACACGGCGGACATTACCAGAACTTTTCCCATCAACGGGAAATTCTCCAAAGAACAAGCCGATATTTATCAAATCGTTTACGATGCGCAGGAAGCTGTCGGGCAGAAGACGAAACCGGGCGTGAGATTTAAGGAATTGAATGATGCGTCGGACGAAGTGCTTAAAAACGGGCTTGCACGGCTCGGTTTAATTACGGCGCCGAATGCGACTTTGAAATTAACATCCCCAAACGGGCAGACAAGGGAATTCCCGCAGTATCGCTTTTGGGCATTCCACGGTCTCGGTCACTGGCTTGGAATGAATGTCCACGATGTCGGCGATTACAACAAACCGCTCGCCGCCGGAATGGTTTTTACAAACGAGCCGGGCATTTATATTCGCGGCGACGCTTTCGATTATTTGCCCGACACCCCGGAAACGAAAGAGTTTTTAGCCAAAGTGCGTCCCATTTATGAGCGATACAAAAACATCGGAGTTCGTATTGAAGACGATCTGCTCGTCACAAATTCGGGCGTCGAATGGATGAGCAAAGCCCTGCCCCGGAAGATGAGCGAGATCGAATCGTTTATCGCGCGAGCTTCGAAAGAAATCCCGGCGACTGCGGCTCGCAGACGCGGCTCGCCGCATACAAAAATCCTTTTCGGAGACCGGGCAAATTGGTTTGAATCAACCGCCGCGTCTTTGCTGTTTGAGCGTAAAAGCCCGATATTTACTGCTCAATAGGCATTTCTCATTGAACATTTATCATTAAACATTGAATAAAATTCCCACCGCTAAATGATAAATGTTCAATGAAATTTAATTCCAAAAATCCTTTGATTCTCCTTCGCTTGAGATGGTATATCTCGTTGTGGTATAACCTACCAAACAATTCGGCTAGGAACTACAAGTTCTATCAGCTAGGAACTACAAAGTTCTAAAAGAACCAACAACAATCCATTCCAAAAGGAGACATTCGATAAGTGAAGTACATCACTACACAGATACTTTTCTCACTTGCGTTAACGGTATGCACCCTCGCCCTGTTCTCCGCCGACACCCAAGCGGCAAACTTTACAGTCACAACCACTGCAGACAACGGCGCAGGCAGCTTGCGCGAAGCAATCAATGGAGCAAATTCTTCAACCTTCGGTGAAGACACAATTAACTTTGCGATTCCGAACTGCACCGGAAACGCTGTTTGCACAATCACTCTGACCACTGGCGAATTAGTTATCAACGCGGCGGGCAAGCTGACAATTACAAATTCAACGGGCGCGAGTCGTTTGTTGATTTCGGGTAACAATCAAAGCCGCGTCTTTTCTGTCAGCTCCAACGCCGACCTAACCCTTGATGGAGTAACGGTAAAGGACGGCAACGTCAACGGAAGCAGGTCAAATCAATCCGGCGGCGGTATTTACATCAACTACGGTGGTAAATTAACGCTGATGAATTCGGCGCTCACCGACAATTCAGCGAGTAACGGCGGCGGCGTTTACAATTACAATGCCGGCACCACCACATCGCTAACGATTATTAACTCCACCATTAGCCGCAACAATGCGAGCATCGGCGCCGGACTTTCCAACAATTACGGCAAAGTCACAATTGTCAATTCAACGATCAGCGGAAATATAGGTCAAACGTATGGCGGCGGTATTTACAATGGTTATGGATCCGGCGTGACGCTGATCAATACCACCGTCACTAACAACCGTTCGGACGCCGCCGTTTGCGAATGCGCCGGAGGCATCTATAATTACGGACACGCTACTTCGGTCGTAAATCTTTTCAACACGATTGTTGCCGGAAACACTGCTGTTAGTGCTTCGTCCGCGCCCGATTTCTTTGGCGCGGTTTCGTCAAGCTCATACAGCATCCTCGGCAGTAATAAGCTGACATCCGGTATCAGCGACGGCGTCAACGGCAATCAGGTCGGCACTGCCGGTTTTCCGGTTAACCCTCTGCTCGCGCCGCTTAGCAACACCGGCGGAGCGACCGAAACGCATTCGCCGCTGCCGTTTTCTCCTGCGATTGACCGGGGCAACAACTGCGTTTTATACGCCGGTAGCTGCGGAAACGCCAACCCGGCTTTGGCGGGCGATCAACGAGGCTCGGGTTTTCCAAGACAATCCGGCAGCACGGTTGATGTCGGCGCGGTTGAAGCTCCGCAAAGTCAGGGCGGTAGTTTCGACATCAGCGGAACCGTTTTCTACGGCACGTCCGGTAATCAGCAGAAATTCGTTCCCGGAGTAACGATGTCCGTTTCGGGCGCACCTGAAATGTCAACCTCCACGAACTCTACGGGTTATTACACGGTTCGTAATTTAGCTGCCGGTGGAAGTTACACTATCACCCCGTCAAAAAGAGATCACGTCAACGGAATCAGTTCATTTGACGCTACGCTCGTTTTGCGTCACGTTGCCGCAGGCGGAAATGGAATATTAAACGACAATCAACGCATCGCAGCCGATATAAGTAACAACGGCGAAATCACTGCATTTGATGCTACGCAAATTTTGAGATTTGTTGCCGCCGGCGGACCAACACCGTCAGCCGGAAACTCAGGCAATTGGAAGTTTGTTCTTTCTTCCCGCAGCTATGGTAGTGTCACAAGCTCGATCTCAGGTCAAAATTACGACGGCATCTTAGTCGGAGACGTAAATGGAAGCTGGGTTCCGCCGACATTTTTAGCGGGTCCCGAAGAAGCCGAAGCGAAGCTCCAGGACAGCGATCAACTCGACTTGATCCAGAAACCGGAAACGCAGGTTCAGCTTTCCTTGCCCGACATTGCAATGTCTGAAAGCAACGGCACAATTGTCTTTCCGGTCACTTTAACAAATTATTCCGGCACGCGGATTTCTTCCTTTAGCTTTGGCGTTGCGTTTGATCCGAATGTCTTGCAGCCCGCCGCTCAAGCGGTTGATTTAACGGGCGTTTTGAGCAACGATGCAGGATGTGCGGTTGTCACTGACATTGCACAGGCGGGAAGAATCGGAATCGCCGTTTCATGTCCGACGCTTGGAATTGCCGGTGCGGAAACGCAGTTAAATCTGCATTTCAGAGCTATCGGAAAAGGGCGTTTGAAGGCTGACGCTTCAGCGGCTCTAACTTTCTCGCAAACACCAATCTTTGAAGATAGCGACGGTCAATTGCTGCCTGCAAAGCCGGTGAAGGTTTTAGAGAGATAGAGCAATTTTCAGTTAATTAGAAGAATAAACCGCAGAGAACGCAGAGCGAAGAAGCAGAGAATCGCAAAGAGAAATTATCTCTTTGTCCTCGGCATCAGCCCGGCGTCCTCTGCGGTTTATTCTTTTTATATTTCAGCAGAATGAAATTAGCTTTATTCGTAACTCAACGCTTCGACGGCATCCATTCGCGCGGCGCGGATTGCCGGGTAAAGCGCGCCGATTGCGCCGCCTAAAAGACCGACAAAGAGAGTTATCAAAATCCATTGCCACTCGATTTCGATTCGCATCGTTGTCGTTCGAGTGACGATGAAACGCGCTAACAGAGTCAGCAAAAATCCGGTCATAACGCCCAAAAAACTCAGCAGCAAAGCTTCCTGCGTAATCGTCCACGCAATTTCGGTTTTCGACATTCCGAGCGATTTTAAAACGCCGATTTGTCTCGTTCGTTCAGTCACCGTCGTGTACATCGTCAGCAAAATAACGAGCGCGCTGATGATTGCCGCAACCCCGATCACGACGTTCAAAAAAACGTTTAAAGCCGGAATCGCATTTGAATAGATTTCTTCCAAATCTTTGGTCAGCAGAATTTGGTCTTCGGGAAATCTCTGGGCGATTTGTTCGCCGATGCTTTCAACGTCGGCGGTGTTTGCAGCTTTAACTAAAATCGCGGTGCATTTTCCTTCGCCGCCGAGCTGTTCCTGCATCGCGGCGAGCGGAATTTTAATGCGCGCTCCGGCAGCCGGTTCATAAGTTCCGACAATGGTAAAATCTTTTTCGTAAAGCGAGATTTTAGACCCGACTTTAAATTTTTTCGACTCCGCCCACGCCGTATCAATAACGGCTTCGTCTCCACTCGCACCAAGCGCGCGTCCGTCAATGATTTTCAGCCCGGCGACATTCGCATATTCTTCAAACGGAACTCCGTCAACCAGACGGCTGCCGAAATTTGTGTCTTTCGCCGGAACGAGATTTTGCCCGATTGGAATCGCAGCTTTAACGCCTTCGATTTGACTGATCTCATTGGCGCGGCTGATCGGCAGACGAAAGGCGTCCGTTCCGCTAAAGCCGGTCGTCCCGGCGGCGCGCACCATAATTTCCGCTCCGACGTTTGCCTCGCGCTGCGCATTTTCGTGCAGAGTTCCTCGTGCCAAACCAGTAGTAAAAACGATCAGCATTACGCCGACGCCGATACCCAAAACGCTGACAAATGTGCGCGCCGGGCGATGCAGCATATTGGAAAGAATTAAATTATCGCTCATCGAATTTTGGAAAAATTATTTTTGAGAAGTATTTGCTGCAACCGAGCTGTTTGATGGTTTTGTATTGGCATTCGCCGTTTTTTCGGCTTCGGCTGATTGTTGCTGCTCGGGCGAGCGCCAGCCCGCGCGTTGGAGCATCGGGATCGCGTATTTAATCGGAATCGCCATATTTCCGGCGGTGTTTTCGGTGAAAACTCCGAAATTGACGCCAATGACGCGCCCCGATTGACCGAACAGCGGCGCGCCCGAACCGCCTACAGCCGTTTTCGCGTCGTGAACTACGCGCCGCGTGTCTAAATCAGTGATTGTCCCTTGGGTTGTCAACGGCTGAATGCGTTTGGTTTGCGCCAGAAAATTGACCAGCGTTTGCAGATTCGAGCCGTAACGCGCTTGAATCGAACGCGCTTCGGATTCGTCAACCATCGCTAAAATTCGTTCCGGTCCGTTCGGATAGCCCATTGTGACGACGGTTTTGCCGATTGAAACCGCATCGGAATTGGCGTCGAGCGGCAAAATCGGAATTTCGGGGAAAACCGAATTCGGGTCTATGGAAGCAATCGCCAAATCTTCTTTTGCCGCCACGTCTCGGACGCGAACCGGAAACGGATTCGGAAAACCCGGAAAATAAACCACAAGACGACGCAGACGCGCGCGTCCGTTCGATAATTGCGCTAAAACTTTGATGCGCTCGTCGTTTGCCCAGGGCTGGACGACGTGGCGATTTGTCAGCAGAAAGCCTGAGCCGACGTGAAAGCCCGTGCCGACAAAATCATATTCGACCGCAGTTCCATTGCCTTCGGTCGTTAAGGGCGATTCCTGTTTTTGCGGAGCGTCAGGCGCGTTCGCGGGCGCAAAATTCTCGCCGCTTTCCGAAACTTGCGGCGTCTGCGGCTCAAACGGATCGGGCGTGGCGACGACGGTTGGGTCTGGATAGCGAAGCTGTTTACCGGTCGCTTTATCAACCAGATCATAAGTTCCGACGAGCAGGCAGACGCCGCTCCCGTATTCGTTTCTGAGCGTCGCCGCAAGCGAAACAATGTCAATGATTTGTTTGTTGGTCTTATTTAAATTGCCGATTTCGGTGCGATTCTTGGTTAATTCATCTTTTAACAGACCGATAATTCTGCCTTGTTCTTCTGCTTCTTCCCGGCTGCGTTTCATCTCCTTGTAAAATCCCGAACCGAGATAAAACAAACCGCCGAGAGTTCCGACGACGATAAGCAAAACAATCAGCTTCGTCAGCCAACTAATTTCCTGAACCAGCTCGCGCGTAAATTCTTTGAGAAAAACTATGGCGTCGTCGCGTTTAGCGGTCGCGGCTGATTCAATGGCGGCGTTTTCGATAAACGGCGCGATGCGCGCTTCGCGACCGCCGCGTGTAATTGATGAAATCGCTGCGGCGGTCGAGGGAACGGTAAAAAAGAGAAGGGAAAACTCCGAATCGTTGAAAGCAATTTTATCGCCGTCTTTGAGTCTGGTTTCGAGCGCAAGCGGCTGGCGATTCAGATTCAAATTGAGCGCTTCGTCAAAATAAACAATTCGATAATTGCCGTTGACGCCGCGTCTTAATTCGAGCCAAACGCCGTTTGCCGCCGCCGTATGATGATCGGGCGGCGGCTCAATCCGCAAATCGCAGGCTGCATCGGTTCCGATTCGCACGCGCTCGTTTATAAAAAACTCGGTGCGCTTTTCGTCCCCCGCAACAACGTGAATGACAATACCGTTTGCCACAAAAAAGTCTGGAGTCTGGAGCCGAGAGTAAAAATTCTAAGTCAATTTCTCAGATGCAAATTTGGAGTCTAAAGTCTCAAACTCTTCAACTTCAGGATCCAGACTTCAAACTCCAGATTGTTCGTATCTTAGCATAAAGTCATCGGCAAAGCAGAGTTGGCGGCGGACTCGAAGATAGATTGGAAAATGTTGAAAAAACTATTCAATCAATTGAGCCACAATTCATTCAAATTGAATCAGGTTGACCGAATCAGGCTCTCTTAGAGAAAAAAACTATTCATAAAATATATTAAAACCCAGCTAAAACGCCGAAAATAAAAAATAAATGAAAGCGGCACGAGGGTTGCTAAACCACGAGCGGCTCAAAGGCTGCAAAACTCTTTCACTAATTTTTCAAGGTCTAGAAATGAAATTCAAGTTAACTTCCCCAATATTTGCATTGATGCTTCTTTGCTCAATGTTTTTGTCCTCGCCGATCTTCGCGGCTTCGGCTCGGATTGCGAACAACGAAAAAATTGCGCCTCCAATTGATTTAACAAACAGTGCCGGAAACCAGTGGGCTTCGGCTCTCGAAAGAGAAGCGACGAATTTAAACGAACTCGCCAAACAAGGCACGTTTCGACAGGTTTCAATTTCCGACGCGAAGGAAGTGAAACAAATTGCAAAAATATTAGCTCAAACCGAGAAAAATCCGGTTTTGCTGACGGAAGAAGCGAACCGCGCCGTCAAAACGGTCAATTCTCTCGCTCAGGAAATAAACGAAAAACGCCAAATCGGGTTAAGAAATAAAAACATCTGGCAGCTTGATTTTCGCGCCCTCATTGAAACCAGCAAAACCGCGAAAGAAGCCGCCGCGCGGATGAAAGCCGTTTTGACCGACGCCGAAAAATCGCGCGGTCAAGCCGTTTTGTTTGTCGAAGATTTTGCACGTCTGCTCGCATCGCCCGAAATCGGCTCGCTCGTCGGCGACGCCATTTCGCAAGGCAAGCTCCGGGTTATCGGCGCAATGCGCGCTGCTGACACGAAAGATGCGATTTTCACGGACGAAAAATACAGCAGGCATTTTCAATTCGTCCAGCTTTCGGAACGCGGCAAAGACAATGATGATTTTGTTGGCGACGACAAACTCTCTCCCGATCTCCGCGAATTGGTTGGAAATTCAGACCCGAACGACCGCGTTCGCGTTATTTTGCAATCGGACGACATCCGAAATCCCGGTTTACAGAGAGTATTACGCAGAAATGGCGTAATGATTGAAGCGCAGGCGGCGAATTTGAATATGCTCGTCGTCGAGCTTCCGGTCGGCGCCGCCGAAGCTGTCGCCGGACATCAAAGCGCCAAACATCTTTCGCTCGACCGCGAAACTCAGGTTCTCGGTCACATCGAAGCTACAACCGGCGTCACGGCAATGCGCGCTCAGCTCGGCAACAGTGCCGTCAACGGCAAAGGCATCGGCATCGCAATTGTTGATTCCGCCGTTTTCGACAATCATCATATGTTTCTCGGCGCGGACGGAAGCAGACGAATCGTCGAACACAAAGAATTTGTCAGCGGCGGCTCAGAAGACAAATACGGACACGGCACGCACGTCGCAGCGCTCGCGGCTGGACGCGGCGGAAAACCGGGCGACAACAATTCGATCAACAAATTAAAAAATTATCAAGGCGTCGCCCCCGAAGCGAAAATTATTGCCGTTCGCGCCCTCGATAACACCGGACGCGGCACAACGGCAAAGCTTATCGAAGCGCTCAACTGGATTTTAGCCAATCGCACTGAGCATAACATTCGAGTCGTTAACTTAAGTCTCGGAACGCCGGCTGTCGAAACGTGGCGCAATGATCCGCTCTGCCGCGCAGTTCGTCAATTAACCGCCGCCGGCATTGTCGTCATCGCGGCTGCCGGAAATAACGGCAAAGACGCCAACGGACAAAAAATGTACGGCGCAATTCACTCGCCGGGCAACGACCCGACGGTGATTACGGTCGGCGCTGCCAACACTTTCGGAACGGACGCCAGAAACGACGACGGAATAGCCACTTACAGTTCACGCGGTCCGACGCGCTCTTTCTACACGGATGCAAACGGCGTCAAAAAATACGACCATTTGATCAAACCCGATTTAGTCGCGCCGGGCAACCAGCTCATTGCGGCAAGAGCAAAAGATAATGTATTAGCTGAAAGCAACCCGCAGTTGGAAGTTACAAACGACGGCAGCAACGACGACCAGCAATTGATGTATCTGTCAGGAACTTCGATGGCGACGCCGGTTGTTTCCGGGACGGTGGCGTTGATGCTGCAGGCAAATCCGCGGCTTACGCCGAATATGGTCAAAATGATTCTGCAATACACGGCGCAGCCGCTCGCCGGATTCAACACGCTCGAACAAGGCGCCGGTCAATTAAACGTCGAAGGCGCAGTGCGCCTGGCAAAACTTATCCGCCAGGATTTATCCGACCCGACTCCGCTCGGCGAGCCTTTGCTGACGACTTCGATTCTGCCCGTTCATATTTCGACATTCGCCGGAATGACCTTCCAATGGGCTGGCGGCATATTCCCAAGCTACGGCGCTCTCGCGGGAACAGACCTCATCACCGAATATCAAAAAATTTACGCGCAGGGAATAATGATGGCTGATGGGATTTTGGTCACAGACGGAATAATGATGGCGGACGGCATATTAGTTACTGACGGAATAATGATGGCTGACGGAATAATGATGGCTGATGGAACAATCTTAGGCGACAGCGCCATTCCAAACAACGCGCCGCCTATAACATCCGGCTCAAAAGTGTTCGCTTCAAATCAGCTTTTTAACAGCAGCGTGCCGATGGTTGACAGAATGCTGTTTGGAGACGGGATTTTGATGAGCGACGGAATCTTGGTTACTGATGGAATTATGATGAGTGATAGCACAACATCGCAATCAGGCGGAGTAATTATTAGCGGTGACAATACTTTAAGAATGCAATAGAAATAAAAAACACCAATTCATCCAAAAATCTTGCTCAAACACAATTTAGTTGTGGTAAAGTAAGATTCGGATGAATCGGTGACTGT
Source organism: Pyrinomonadaceae bacterium (assembly GCA_036400075.1). Taxonomy (GTDB): domain Bacteria; phylum Acidobacteriota; class Blastocatellia; order Pyrinomonadales; family Pyrinomonadaceae; genus JALZCH01. The sequence goes on along the minus strand of DASWLV010000235.1, from coordinate 14,626 downwards.
TTTTGGTCTCAGCCGATCAACCAGCTACGAGCTTCTTGCCTCTCGTCTGGGGAAGATCACTTAAGAATTTGTTTAAGGGGCTTTTCAATCAAAAGCTGTGAATTTGATGGTTAGTCAGTGACAATAATTCCTTTATTCATTTTCTTGTCTCCTTTTTAAAAATACTTTAGCTATGGAGATACGGATTTGGCGTAACCGAACTAGTTCCGGCAAAGATTTGGTTTGGTTTCGCCTTTTCCGCGAAAATCCACAAACTAGATTGCCGTGATGTTAAACACTATCTAATATGCTGTCAAGCATATTCAGTTCAAATTGACGAAAAAAATGTCATTAAAAATGAATTTTCAATCAATTTGACTCAAACCGCCCTAGGAATGACAGTAAATCCTCCAGAAAATCAAAATTGACTTAGAGAAAATCAGTCAAAATGAAATCCGAACCAGCCAAAATATTTATTTGGGGCGTAATTGCTACCGGGGCTATAGTTTGTTTTATAGCCTCGTGTAATTTGTCGTTAAGTCAAATGAATTTGCAATTTGCCTTCTTCGCGGCTTTTACAGTTGCGTTTGGATCGCGTTTGTCTTTACAAATGCCTCAGTCAAACATTCGTTTTATGATGGGCGATGCTTTAATTTTCCTGATATTTTTATTATATGGTGGCGAATTTGCGATTTTATTAGCGGCATCCGAAGCGTTCGTTACTTCACTAATAATCAAAAAGCGAGGGGTTAACTTAAGCGGTAGAACTATTTTCTTCAATGTAGCACTAATAGCTTGTTCCACGGCAGGAACATATTTGACATTTTTGCTTTATCAAAAAATAACAGGCAGCAAACCAAATTTTAACAATTTAAGAGAGTTTGTGCCGTTAATTGGTTTAATGGCAATTGCACAATTCTTTTTTAATTCAATCTTAGCTGCTATCTACCAGGCTTTTAAATCAAATATCTCAATTTGGCAAGCGTGGAACGAAAAGTGTTTGGTTGGCTCGGTGACATATCTCATCGGAGCGACGTTTGCTGGTGTAATGTATCAATTAATTGAATACTCAAATCTTTTTACTTTGATTATCGCTGCAATTATTGCCGCATTGATTTATATCACGTACCGCCGATACATTAAAGAACTACAAAAAACAATTGATCAAGCGGAACAAGCTGAGCGTCAAAAAGCCGAACTAGAGCGACTTCGTGCCGAAGAAGCCGAAAAACATGTGTCGGAGCTATCTGCGAGTATTGCCGAACAAAAGCGGATCAGCGAGGCTCTGCGCGCGAGCAAAGAACGTTTTCGACACGCGGCGCTGCACGACGCCTTGACCGGTTTGCCGAATCGTTCGTTTTTCACCGAACAGCTTAAATATTTGCTCGATAACGCAAAGCTCGATCCTGCGAAGGGATTTTGCGTTTTGTTTATTGATCTCGACCGTTTTAAAAACGTTAACGACAGCTTGGGTCACGCGGTCGGCGACGAGCTTTTGATTTTAGTCGGGAAACGAATCGAACACGTAATTCGGCAGGGCGACATCGTTTCGCGTCTCGGCGGTGACGAATTTGCCATCGTTCTGGTTAACATTAGTACAGCCGACGATGCGGTTAAGTTTTCCGAGCGGATTTACGAAGCAATCGCGCAGCCGTATCAATTGCACGGTTTTCAGGTTTATACCGCGCCGAGCATCGGCATTGCTATGAGCAACGACGAATACGAGCAGCCCGACGATATTTTGCGCGACTCGGATATTGCGATGTATCACGCCAAAGAAGGCGGCGGCGGTTGCGCCTTGTTCGACCGCGAGCTTCGTACCCGCGCCGTCGGGATAATGAAAACCGAAAGCGAATTGCGCGATGTCTCCGAGCGTGGAGAATTAAGAGTTTTTTATCAACCGATTATCTCGCTTGATTCCGGTCGGCTAGCCGGGTTTGAAGCTTTAATGCGCTGGCAGCACCCGGAGCGCGGATTGATTTCTCCGGCAGAATTTATTCCGGTCGCGGAGGATACGGGTTTAATTGTGCCGATGACGATTTGGATTCTGCGCGAAGCCTGCACGCAATTGAGCCGCTGGCGCTGGCAATCGCCGGTCAATCGTTCGCTTCTGGTCAGCGTCAATCTTTCGGGCAAACATTTTACCGAGCCGAATCTGGTGGAACAGGTCAGCCAGATTTTGCACGAAACGGGACTCGAACCGCATTGTTTAAAGCTCGAAATTACGGAAAGCGCGGCGATGGAAAATGCCGAAGCGACGGCAAGAATTTTGTCTAGCTTGAGAGAGCTTGGCGTCCGGCTTTCGATTGACGATTTCGGAACTGGTTATTCAAGCTTGAGCTATCTGCACCGTTTTCCGATTGACACGCTCAAGATTGACCGCTCGTTTGTTTCGAGAATGGGCGAAGCAGGCGAAAATTCCGAAATTGTGCAAACGATTCTCACGCTGGCGAAAAATCTCGAAATGGACGTGATCGCCGAAGGCGTCGAAAAGAGCCATCAAATCGAGCTGCTTCGCAAATTCGGCTGCCGCTACGCGCAAGGCTTTTTGTTCTCAAAACCCCAGCCCGCCGCCGACATCGAGAAACTAATGAAGCAGCAATCCAACTGGCTGCCGGAAGAAATCGAAGTTTTACAGCCCGTCCCTGCTAACAATGTAGTTCAGTTAAGATAAATTTCATCACTTCCTAGTGTTTAATTTATCAAACCAACATTCGGCAAAATTATCCGCTCGAACATAGCAGTCTAATTGAAAATCGAAATTAAAATTGTCCCTTATCAATTGTCAGTTTTACATTGTCAGACAATTTACAGTTGATAAATTATCAACTGACAGGGATTACGACGAATAGCAATAAGATGAGAGAGTGATATTCATATCAAAAATAAGTCTTTATTAAATTTAACTATTGATTTATAGTTGCTAAGATGCTAAAAGTTTTTTGGCTTCCCGACTGTTGACATAGAAAGGGAAGTTTTGCTGCACTTGGCAAAAAGGCTTGTCTCAATATGGCAAGCCTCCTAATTCTTTCAATGTATACAGAAAAGCCCGCCATTCCCTCGGCGGGCTTTTTCATTTGACCTTTATCAAAAACATCGGACCTCCGCTCGAACAAAATCCTTTTGAAAATGCCGCTTTTACTCAAACTGTTTTCTAAAATCTTCAAACATTTGCTTGAGATTTTCGAGTTCGGACGCGAGCGATTCGACTTGTTGTTCGAGTTTCGAGATTCTTTCACTTTGCGCCGGAACTGCTGGAGAGCGTTCAAAAGCTGCCGGGTGTTCGAGCGCGGCTGGGATTACAATTTCACCGGCGAGAAGATGAGCGAAGCGCGATTCTTTTTGTCCCGGCTGGCGCGGCAAACGCGCGACAAGCGGTTGAATGTCGTTTGAAACGAGGGAATTTAGCGCTTCTTCAACTTCGCCGAAATCCGAAAACTCATAAAGCCTGCCGGTTCGCTCTCGCAATTCGCCGAGAGTTTGATGTCCGCGCAGCATTAAAATGGACATCAAAGCGACTTGTCCGCCGGAAAGCTCGAAAACTTCCGGCATCATATGTTTATATTTCGGCGTGCGGCTCGTGCTGCCGTAGAAAACGTAAACCAGATTTTTGTCGCGCAAATCATCAACCGCGCCCAAAACCTGCGTTTCGTTGTAATTGACGACCGGATCGCGGCTCGATTTCTGGTTGCAGGCGGCGACGAGCGCGTTTAGCGTCAGCGGATAATATTCGGGCGTGGCAAGCTGTTTTTCAATCAGCGAACCCAAAACTCTGATTTCAATTTCACTTAAAACAAACGCCATATTCGATTATAAATTCACGAGAAAATCGGCGAAAAGAATAACATAACTGATGCCGTCTAAAAGCGGAAACTTTGCGCCCTTTGCGTTAAGCCTTTGCGTCCTTTGCGGTTTAATTCTGAAAAAACTGAACCGCAAAGGACGCTAAGAATTTGAATTTTTATTTTGTTCGTAAGTATTTAATCAAATAAACCGAGCTGCGGCGTCGGACGCCGAAAAGTGTTTTCGCGATTGGTTTCTTCTGTCGGCTGATTTAATCCGTGTCGCTTGCAGGCAAGGCGAAACATTTTTTCGGCTATTTTCCAATGCTCGGTCGTGCCGTGCATTCGCTCGCCGAAATTTGATGAATTGAGCTTGCCGTTTCTTTCGGCTCGAATGTGATTCACGATTCGTTTTTCTCTGGTCGGCAGCCGTTCGGCTAATTTTTGGAGAAAATACGGGCGCACGTTTCCGGGCAACCGGAGCATATTGATAAACGCGGTTTTAGCGCCCGCCGCAGCCGCTTTTTCGACGAGCGCCGGAATGTCCGATTCATTCAAACCCGGAATTACCGGAGCGATTGCCAGACCGACCGCAACGCCCGCATCTGACAAAGTTTTCATTGCGTGAAAACGCGCTTCGGGAAGCGGCACAAACGGTTCGAGCGCGCGACAAACTTCCGCATCCAAAAAAGGAATTGAAAAGAAAACCTGCACCGACGCTTTTTGCGCGAGTTCGGCGAGCAAATCCGTGTCGCGGCGAATGAGTGCGGATTTCGTAACGATGGCGACCGGATTGCGAAATTCGAGCAGAATTTCCAGACATTTTTTCGTTAATTCGTATTTCGTTTCGAGCGGAATGTACGGGTCTGAAGTAAAAGACATCGAAATCTGCTCGCCTTTCCACGAAGGCTTCAGCAATTCTTTTCTGAGCAGTTCGGGCGCTTTTGTCTTAACGACGATTTTCGTTTCAAAATCCGTTCCCGCGCCGAAACCCAAATATTCGTGCGTCGGGCGCGAGAAACAGTAAGCGCAGGCGTGCGTGCAGCCGCGATAAATGTTGAGCGAAACGTCAAAACCGACATCCGGCGAATTGTTTCTCGTCAAAATCGTCCGCGAGGCTTCGTCCTCAAAGACTTCAACCTGCGCTTCCGGCGGCTCGCCGATCCATTCGACCGATTCGGTCAACCACGGATTCGGCGGATTATTGACGTATCTGAGCGGCACGAGTTTCATTATAGAAAATTTGTTTCAAATTCGGGCAACAAAATTTTAATACAGCGTTGCTTTCCGCTATCGCATCATTTTTAAAGTTCTCCCAAATATAATTTGCTAAAGAGGAGAAGAAATGAAGCGTTGGAATAGATTTTTATTTTTAGTTTTGATTTTATGCGTCGGATTTTTTGAAAGCGGCGCAGAAGCGCAGCGTCGGGCGAGAAACGAGCAAAGCCAATTGGACTCCGCGCTTGTGCGGGAAGCCGAAAGAATTTCGGGCGACCGATTTACGATTTCGACCAGAACACCAAACGGCGCGACCGTTTACGCCGTCAGGCAGCCGAACCGGGCGACTTTGCAGGCGATTGACGATGGCTTTGATGATCTTTTCGCACTGGCTCGAAAAAACAATTATCGCTCGCGATTGAATTATTCCGATTACACGATTTTCATAGCGCGTGCCGACCGCAACAAAGACAGTGCGGGCAGTTATTCGCCGGACATCGCGGTTGCCGCCAATCAATACGCGGGCAGCGTTTACGATCAGGGCGGTTATGTTTACGCCGCCGGGATGGTCGTCGGGTATAATCCGTCGGCGTTTATGATTGCCGAACACGAACGGAATTTACAGCGCATCACGGACGTTGTGCGCTACGAAGGCGAACACATCGTTCTCTACCACAACGACCGCCGCAAATATCGCCAAACCGCCGACCACAGTAAAGGCGGCGGGCATCCAATTTTGAATTGAATTTAAATTGAAAAAGCAGCCGAATGTGAAAGGCTGCTTTTTCAGTGATAAGACATTCTCAAAAACGAAAAATTGTCGCAAACTATAAACTGTAAACTATTAACTATAAACTGTTTTGCAGAAAATCATTGTAATCTTTGCAGGACAGTTTATAGTTAATAGTGCATAGTTGACAGTTTAATTTCTTCGTTTCCGGGAAAGTCATGATTTATTGATTACTTTTCAAAGCCGCCCAAATCAGACATAGCCAGCCGCCCAAAAACGCAAGTCCGCCGAGTGGCGTGATTGCACCGAGCCAGCGCGTTTCGGTTAAGCTCAAAAGGTAAAGACTGCCGGAAAACAGAATTGTTCCGACGACGAAAAGCCAGCCCGCTGTTGCTAAAACCGAGCCGGAAAAACGCGAGCTTGCCCATGCGACAAAGAGCAAAGCAAAGGCGTGATACATTTGATAACGCACCCCGGTTTCAAAAATCGCCAGCATTTCCGCGCTCAAACGAGATTTCAAACCGTGTGCGCCGAAAGCTCCGGCAGCGACGCCTACAAAGGCTGAAATTGCGCCGAGGGCGAGAAACAATCTTTCGGAATTCATAAACGTCATTGTAACCGATTTGTTTTTCGCAGGAAAAAACAAAAAATTTGAAAAAGCATTTTCACTCCGCGCTTTTCAGTTTTAACCGATTAGTGATAATTTGCCGTGTAATGAATCGTAAATTTTCGTTATTCACTTTTCTTTTGTTTTCTTTAAGTTTTATGGTCGAAGCTCAAACTCCGAACGATTGGAAAACGCCCGCCGAAAAGACCGATTACCGGACAACTCCGACTTATGATGAAACCAGGGCTTACATCGAGCGCATTGACGCAGAATCGCCGCTGATTCGATTAACGAGCTTTGGCAAAACCGGAGAAGGAAGAGATTTGATGCTCGTCGTAGCGGTGAAAAATGCCGATAAAATGACGCCGGAATCGGCGCGGAAGCAAGGCAAAGCCGTTATTTTAATTCAAGCCTGCATTCACGCCGGAGAATCCGACGGCAAAGACGCCGGACTCGCTCTGCTGCGCGACATTGCGATTACCAAAACCCGTGCGAATCTGCTCGAAAATGCCATCATTTTGTTTGAGCCGATTTATAACGTCGACGGGCACGAGCGCCGCTCGCCTTACAATCGAATCAATCAAAACGGTCCTGAAGAAATGGGCTGGCGGGGCAACGGCAGAAATATCAATTTAAACCGCGATTACATCAAAGCCGACGAACTGGAAACGCAGGCTTGGCTGAAGCTCTGGAATCGGTGGCAGCCGGATTTGTTCATTGATTGCCACGTCACGAACGGCGCGGATTATCAATACAATTTGACTTATCAATTCGAGCATCACGAAACCGTCGCGCCGAGCGTGCGGAATTGGCTCGCGGAAGCGGTCGAAAAACGAATTGTGCCGAACACGGAAAAAGCCGGAAATCTGCTCGCGCCGTATCTGAGTTTTCGTGACAACCGCGATTTGACGCGCGGAATTGACGAGTTTCTTTCGACTCCGCGTTTTGCTACGGCTTATCCGGTTTTGCGAAATCGCCCCGCGATATTGCTCGAAACGCATATGCTCAAAAATTACAAATCGCGCGTGCTGGCGACTTACGATTTTCTGCGTTTCACACTCGAAGAAGTTAATCAAAATAAAGAAAATTTATTAAACGCCGGGCGACAAGCGGATGCGGAAACCGTCGTCGCTTTCGGAAAATATGACGCTAACCGGCGTTTTCCTTTGAGCCTGGAATTGACCGATAAATCCAATCCGTTTGAATTAAAAGCCGTTGCGTCGAAAGTCGAAAAAAGCGATGTTTCCGGCGGAAATTGGGTTCAATTTGACGCGACCAAACCGATAACTTTGATCGTGCCTTTTTTCAACGAAACGCGCGTCGCGGCTGCGGTTGCGCCGCCGGTTGCTTACATTGTTCCGCCCGCTTGGGCTGAAGTTATCGAAAGATTAGAGCTGCACGGTTTGAAAATCGAGCGAACAACGAAACCGCAAGTTTTTGAAGTAGAAATGTATCGTTTGACGCAGCCGAAATACGCTCCGGCGTCGTTTGAAAGCCGCGTATTGCTGACCGATTTTAAATCCGCAACTTTTACGGAAAAACGTGAATTTCCGGCAGGCTCGGTAATCGTCAAACTCGATCAGCCGAACGCCAAAGCCGCCGTTCATTTGCTTGAGCCGATTGCGCCCGACAGCCTGCTGCGCTGGGGATTTTTCAATCCGATTTTCGAGCAGAAAGAATACGGCGAGAGCTATGTTCTGGAAAAATTAGCGCGCGAAATGCTGGCGAAAGACGCCAATTTAAAACGCGAATTTGAAGAGCGGCTAAAAACCGATGAAAATTTTGCCAAAAGTCAGCGCGCCCGTTTGAATTTCTTTTTTGAACGCTCACCGTATTTTGATAAAAATATAGGTTTATATCCGGTAGGTAGAATTACGAATTCGATTAAATGAACTTTCCCATCTCAAATCGTTTAGAACTGCCGATTTTGCAGGAGCTTGCCGCGACGGGCGGGCGCGATGACGTGCGTTTTTTGTATTCGCGCCTTGTCTCATATTTTCCGCAGCTCGATGCGGCTTCGATTCAAAACGGCAGGCTCGAACGCTGGCGTCTGCACGTTCAGCGCGCGGGAAAAGAATTGGACGAACAAGGTTTGATAAAACGCGAGCGCGGAATCTGGACGCTGACAAAGCAGGGCAGAGAACGAGTCGAATCCGAACAAACCGAGTTTGCCATTTTTCAAAACGAAATCGCGGCTCATGACGAAGAATTAACTCACCAAAAAGTTCAATTGATGCTCGTCGAAATCGGGCGCGTTTTGGGTTTTTACGCCCAAGCCGAATTTGAGTATTACGATGTAGTCTGGCGCGAAACCGAGAAAACACCGCGTTTGTCGCACGTTTTTGAAGTCCAGCACAAAGGCAACATTGATTCAGCCTTTGCCAAATTAAAACGCGCTTACGATACGCAGCGTTCGCGCCCGTTTCTGATTCTCGCTTCCGAGCGAGACACGAACCGCGCGGCTCGTTCAATTAATCCGGCGCAAACCGGCGCTTTTCACGAGCTTGAAACCGTTCTCACGGTTTTGAGTTTTGAGCAAATCCGCTTGCTGCATCGTTCGCTTAATTCGATTTCCGATATTCTGCCGCATTTTTTAGGGAAATAAATGATTTTTTAGGAACAAAATCCGGTTTATGATGTCTAAAACAAACAGAGGAAAAGACTATGAACAAATATTTATCGGCGAGTTTGAAATTCTTCTGGTTTGCCGCCACTTTCCTGCTTCTCGCCCTGCCGGTTTTCATTCCTTCGTTCGGCGGTTTAATTAACGTCATAAATATTTGTTTACTGGCGATGATTTTATTGTCTTTTCCTTGCAATATTCTTGTTTTACCGTTTTTTTCGCTGCCGGATTTTCATCATTCGGTTTCAATCAATCTGCTTTATACACAGTTAATAATTTGCAGCGTCATCAGCTACTATCAGTGGTTTGTTCTTTTCCCGCGACTCGTCAAATACGGTCGAAAATTAAATGAGAGAAAACATCAAGCCGCGTCAGCCGCAAATTTTTCGCAGCTCGAACCGCCGACTGAAATCTGGCAAAAAAACTGGTACGACGAGAAAAAACGCACGCCTGTCGAGCGTATTTTTGAAGACAAAAACGAATAAATTTGGCAAACTCGATAAGATTGGTAGAATAACGGGCGGAAAATAAAATTTCCGCCTTTTCTTTTGTTGCCGGATAAATTTTCGCGGCAATTTCAGGCAAAATAAACGGCAGCCTTTTTGTCAATATTTGAGGTAACAAAAATGGGACTAGCAAAACCGAAATCTCTGATAACGGCAGAAGAATATCTCGCTTATGAACGCGCGGCTGAAGACCGACACGAATATTGGAACGGGGAGATTTTCGAAATGGCTGGCGAAAGCTATAATCACGGCGTGATTTCTTCTAATCTAACAATTGAATTGGGAATACGTTTGAAGAAGACGCCGTGCCGCGTCTTTAACAAAGATATGAAAATCCGCAGCGGTTCGGATATTGATCTGCACAAATCGCTCAAAGGATTTTTCTCTTATCCCGATGTTGTGGTTGTTTGCGGCGCGGCGCGAATGCACGACAAAGTTAGAGACGTAATCTTAAATCCGAAGGTCGTCATCGAAGTTTTATCTCCAACAACTGAAAAATTCGATAGAGGCGAGAAGTTCATACGTTACCGGAATAACTTGCCGACTCTGACCGATTACGTTTTGGTAGCGCAAAATTATCCTTTGATTGATCATTTCCGGCGCGGCGCGGAGGATAACGGCGAATGGATTTTTACGCCCGTCAGCGGGCTTGAAGCAATCTGGAACTTAAAAAATCTCGAAATCAGCATTCCTCTAGCTGATGTTTATGACGGCGTTGAATTTCTGGCGGAAGACGCGGAATCGGATTTTGACGAAGAAATTGGCGAATGAAAACCGAAACGCCGATTCGTCGGCAATATCTCGAAATCAAAAAACGTCACCGCGACGCGCTTCTGCTTTTTCGCATCGGCGATTTTTACGAAGCGTTTGACGATGACGCGCGGCTGCTGGCGCGAGAATTGGACATCGTTTTGACTTCAAAACCGATGGGCAAAGACTTTCGCGTGCCGCTCTCAGGAGTTCCGCATCATTCTCTCGAAAGACATCTTGCAACTTTAATAGCCAAAGGTCACCGCGTTGCCATCTGCGAGCAATTAACCGACGCGCCGATTAAGGGCGAAGACGGAAAACGCTTGATCGAGCGTGATGTCGTCCGCGTCGTGACGCCCGGAACGGTTCTCGAACCGGGACTTTTAAACAGCAAAGCGAACAATTACATCGCCGCTTTTTGCACCGATGGACGCCGCGCCGGAATCGCCTATGCAGATGTTACGACCGGAGATTTTGCCGCTACCGAAATCGAAAACAATTACGCTTTGACCGAATTGCAGCGCATCGCTCCGGCGGAAATTTTACTGGCAAAAACCGAGCGCGAATTTTCAAATCAAGCGCTGCCCGGTTTCGTGACTGCGATTGATTCAAAGATTTTTGAACCGGAAACGGCAAACAGGATTTTGCGGAAGCATTTCGCGTCAAAATCGCTTGTTCCTTTTGGTTTGGAAAATCAGCCGCTCGCAGCTTCGGCAGCCGCCGCTATTGTCTTTTATTTGCGCGAAACGCAAATCGCAGCCGCCGAGCAATTAACCAGATTGACGAGCTACGACGCCGGAAATTTTATGATTCTGGACGCCCAAACCGTCCGCAGTTTGGAGATTTTCGAGAGCCAATCGGAAGGCAAAAGTTTGCTCGCGGTTTTAGACAGAACCAAAACGCCGATGGGCGGCAGACTGCTTCGTCGCTGGCTCAGACAGCCGTTGATGAATGTCGCGGAAATTGTTAAAAGGCAGGAACACATCACCTTTTTCAAAGAAAACCGGGAAGCGAGAATCGAGTTGTCGGCGGTTTTGGAAAATCTGCACGACATCGAGCGAATTGTCGGGCGCACGCGCGCAAGTCTTTGTTCGGCAAACGAGCTGCTCGCTTTAAGCCGTAGCTTGCGGCAGATTCCGCGCGTTCGCGGAATTTTGCAAAAAGACTCTGCGCGGTTCGGCACAACGCTCGTTAATTTGCCCGCGTGCGAGCAAACCGCGAATTTAATCGAAAAAGCAATCTCCGATGAAGCGAGCGCGTCCGAGAAAATCGGAATCATCCGCGAAGGTTTCAACGATGAATTAGACCGGCTGCGAAAGCTCGTCAAAGACGGCAAAAATTATCTCGCCGATTTGGAATCAAGGGAACGGGCGCGCAGCGGAATCAAAAGTCTGCGCGTTACTTACAACAAAGTTTTCGGTTATTTTATTGAAGTCTCGAAATCAAATCTGCATCTCATTCCGGCGGATTACGTCCGCAAACAAACTCTGGTCAACGCCGAACGCTTTGTCACGCTCGAACTCAAAGAATACGAATCGCTCGTTTTAAATTCGCAGGAACGCCTCGCCGAATTGGAAAACAGCATTTTCCGGCAGGTCTGCCACGAAATCGGCAAAAATCGCCAGCAAATTTCTGCCGCCGCGCAGATTCTGGCTTATCTCGACACCGTTTGTTCGCTCGCGGAAGTCGCCGACAGAACCAATTACTGCAAACCGCACGTCAACGACACTTCGCTGCTCAGAATCAAAAACGGGCGTCATCCGGTCGTCGAGAAAACGATTGAAAGCTTTGTCGCTAATGACGCCGCATTAGGCGGAAACGGCGCGCCGAACATCGCTTTAATTACGGGACCAAACGCATCGGGCAAATCAACTTATCTGAGGCAAATTGCGCTCGTCGTTTTAATGGCGCAAATCGGCTCTTTCGTTCCGGCGGAAGAAGCCGTTGTTGGATTGACCGATAGAATTTTTACACGCATCGGGCTTTACGACCGCATCGGCGCGGGCGAATCAACATTTATGACCGAAATGGTCGAAACGGCTGAAATTCTGCATCACGCTACGAGAAGAAGTCTCATTCTTTTGGATGAATTGGGACGCGGAACTTCGACTTTCGACGGTTTGGCGGTCGCGCGCGCGGTCGTCGAATTTATTCATAATCATCCGAAACTGCAATCGCGGACAATTTTCGCAACGCATTATCACGAGCTTGCAGAGCTTGCCGAAATTTTGCCGCATCTGGAAAATCTGCACGTCGAAATTGAAGAACGCGGCGACGAGCTGGAATTTTTGTACAAAGTTTCGCCCGGTGTCGCGCTCCGCAGTTACGGCGTTTACGCGGCGAAACTAGCCGGGCTGCCGAAGCCGGTCGTGCGCCGCGCGGAACAGCTTTTGGGCGAATACGAAAAGGATGATTTGAAATCGAACATTTCAGATTTCAAATCTCAAAATCTGACCGAAACCGAGAGCGCTTTGCTCGAAATTGATTTGGACGCAATCTCGCCCGTCGAAGCATTGATGAAGTTGTACGAATTGAAAAAACTTACGGAAACCGGCAAAACAAAAACAGCAAATCGGTCGCGCTCGGCAGCCTGAAAAAGAAGAGGAGAAAGGGAGTGGAGGAGAAGAGGAGACAAAAATTTCTCTTTTCTCCTCCACTCCTTTTCTCTCTTCTCAACTACTGCGGCAGCTTCCGGTCTTTGAATTGGTCGTAAAGCTCCGTGTGTTTCGTGTTCAGAGGCATTTTTCGACCGTTGATGAAAAGATGCCGGATATGTGTTCGCGGGTCGAGAATGTCGCCGTCAGCTACGACAACGTTGGCGACTTTTCCGACTTCGAGCGAACCCATTCGGTCGGCGATTCCCAAAATCTGCGCCGGGTAAAGCGTTACGCTTTTTAAGGCTTCGTCCGGCGTTAAACCGAAAGCGGCGGTCATTCCCGCTTGATACGGGAGGTCGCGCGCATTTGCGCCTTCGTCGCCCGAAGCAACGGCAAAGCGAACGCCCGCTCGTTGGAGCTTTGAGGCGTTTTCAAACAAAACGTCATAAGCGTCGTCTTCGCGTGCTGGCAAAGACCAGATTCCGGTGATAATTACCGGAACGTTTCTTTGTTTGAGCAAATCAGCAGCTCGCCAGGCGTCGTTGCCGCCCATCAAAATCATTTTTAATTTATTATCGTCGGCGAATCGGACGGCGTTGCGAATGTCAATTTCCCGGTTCGCAATCATAATTACGGGTTTTTCGCCGCGCGCAAACGGGACGAGCGCCGCCAATCTTAAATCGGTTTTCGGTCGCGGCAAAGTTTTGTTTTGCGCGTAAGCGTCGTGTGCTTTACCGTAAGCCTCGGCGTCTTTGAGCATCTGCCGCAAATTGGTCAAACGCTGGTCTCGCGTGCGGATTGCTTCCTCAAAATTCGGAGTTTGACCTCCGAATCCGCCACCGCCAAAACCTCCGCCCCCGCCTGCCGCGACTCGCGGAAAATCAATCACCAGCGCAAACGTCGGATTAACCGCCATCTCGTTTTGCGTCGAGCCGATGAGATTGATAATCGAAGCCTGCCCGGAAACGATTCCGCCTTGCGGCATCGTCAAAACGGTGGTTGTGCCGTTTACGCGCGTGACTGGAATATGCGTCAAATGCGGATTTACGCCGATGATTGCCCGTGCGTTTGGGTTCATATCGCCGACTTCGGCGTCATCATCCGTCCCGGGCGCGCCAAGCGGAATCTCCATCAAACCCATATTCGTTGCCGCGTCAATCATTCCCGGAAACACCATTAAACCGCTGCCGTCAATCGTTTCCGCACCGGCGGGCGCGTTAACGTTTGCGCCGACGCCGGCAATCCGCCCGTTTTGAATCAAGAGCGAGCCGTTTTCGACCGGCGCGCCGGAAACAGTCACAATCCGCGCGTTGCGAATCAAAAACGTCCCGGCTTGTCCGTTCTGATTTTGCTGCGACGGCGGCGACAACTGCGCGCTGACAGTGAGCAGTGAGCAGTGAGCAGTGAGCAGAAGAAGCGCAAAAATTAACTTTGAACTTTGAACTTTGAACTTTGAACTCATTAATTGTTTCCTCCGTCAATGTCATCGGCGTCGTCGAGGTCTGCTTTGACGCGCTCGCGCGGAACTGCTGGCTGTGTTGCGCGCGGGCTGGTTGATGGACGATTGGTTTCGTCGCGTTCGAGCGTTTGTCGCTCGGCTTCGAGCGCGGCGCGGTTTTGCACATCCTGTTCGCGGTCGAAAAAGGTTTCGCCTTCGATCATCGTTCGCTCAACTCTGGCGTAAGGGCTGAACGGGTGCGCCGACCAGATTGCGATGTCGGCGTCTTTGCCGACTTCGATTGAACCCGTTCTGTTTCCGATGCCAAGCTGCGTTGCAGGATTGAGCGTTATCATTTTCAACGCTTCTTCTTCGGGCACGTCGCCGTATTTCATC
>DASWLV010000234.1:0-6823 GCA_036400075.1 Pyrinomonadaceae bacterium | reverse complement strand
CACCGAACGCGAACAGGAAAAAGCGGCGGCAGAATAATCTGAGCAGAATAGTTAGGAAAAAATGACATCAACGATTGCACAAAATATTGACGCGCTGTGCGCCGAACACAATATTGACCGCGAGCTTGTGGTCGAAGCGGTAAAGGACGCCGTGCGTGCCGCAGCCCGCAAGCAGTTTAAAATTCAGGACAAAACCGGTGACGCGCTTCAGGTTGACTGGAACACTGAGGACGGCGAGATCGAGATTTCGGTTTTAAAAACCGTCGTCGAAGAAGTCGAAAGCCCGACGACCGAATTGTCGCTCGCAGAAGCCATTGAATTGGCGGGCGAGGAAGTCGAGCTTGGCGACCAGCTTTTGATTCCGCTTTCGCGCGAAGAAATGGGACGCATCGCGGCGCAGACCGCCAAGCAGATTCTCGTGCAAAAAGTGCGCGAAGCGATTCGGGACAACGTTTACGAGCAGTATATTGACAAAAAAGAAGAAATTGTTTCGGGCGTCGTCAAGCGTTTCGAGCGCGGCGATATGATTGTTGATTTGGGAACAATGGAAGGCGCTCTGCCGAGAAATCAACAAGTCCGCAGCGAAAACTGGAATCAGGGCGAGCGTATTCGCGCCGTAATTCACGATGTCAACAAAGACCCGAAAGGGCAGCAAATCGTTTTGTCGCGCACCAGCCCGGAATTTGTCAAACGCTTGTTTGAAATGGAAGTACCGGAGATTTACGACGAAACGGTCGTTATAAAGAACGCCGTCCGCGAACCGGGCGAACGTGCGAAGATTGCCGTTGCATCTAACGAAAAAGACGTTGATCCGGTCGGGGCGTGCGTGGGTATGAAAGGCTCGCGCGTGCAATCAATTATCCGCGAGTTGCGCGGCGAGAAAATTGATATTATCGAATGGTCGGACGAGCCTTCGGTTTTTGCCGCCAATGCTTTGAGTCCGGCGAAAGTCAATCAGGTTCGCATTACGGACATCGAGCGGCGCAAAATGGAAGTGATCGTCAACGAAGACCAGCTTTCTCTGGCAATCGGCAAAAAAGGACAAAACGTCCGGCTCGCGGCAAAGCTCGTTGATTGGGATATTGACATCCGCAACGAAGAAGAGCTGAAACGCGAGATCGCCAAGCAGATGGGCGAAATGATGGCTTCGGGCGCGCCTGTTCCGTTGTCGGCTTTGCAAGTAGTAAACGCTTCGCAAACCGAAGATTTGAAAAAGCAGGGAATTGACGATATTGATAAGCTCGCCGCCGTTTCGGTTGACGATTTGGTTGAGTGGCTCGACATCAGTTTGGACGAAGCAGAACGAATTTTGGGTTCGGCTCAATCGGTCGTCGAAGCCAGAAACGCTTCATCAAACGGCGCGGGCGGTGAAAACAGCGACGCTGAGGAAGAAACGGTAAATACGGAGGACGAAAACCGGCAGGAAGCATAGGTCAGGAAACCAAAACGCGCTTCGGGCTGAGCTGTTTTTAAATGCTCAGCCTGATTTCGATTTTAGACAAATAACAATGGCTGTTTTTAAAGAAAAGATTTTGAGCAGCCGCCGAATTTGCTTCGGCAATAAAGCAAGCGAAAAAGAGCAAACAGAATGTCATCAGCAGCAGCGGGCAATAAAATTCGTATTTACGACTTAGCGAGAGAAGTCAAACAGGACACCAAGCGCATTCTCGAAGACGCGCGGCGCGAAGGCATTGATGTGTCCGTGCCGTCCAATACCGTTCCGAAAGAAGTCGCGGACAAAATTCGTAATAAATATTTTCCTAAAAAAGAAGTCTCGGCGGCGCGCTCCGTAAAACTTATCAAACATAAAGTTCTACCGGAAAACGGCGCGGCAGCCGAAACAAACGGTCAACCGGCAGCGGTTGTTGCCGAAACCGCTCCGATGCCGGAAGCGGCACAACCCGCGCCTGTCGTTCATGCGGTCGCCCAACCGGAGACAAAATCTCAACCCGAAGCGACGGCAAAAATCACGACTACGACCAAGCTCGTCAAGCGCATTCCGAAGGTTGAGCCGGAGCCGGAAGTTGTGGCGGCTCCTGTCGAACAACCGCAGTTGCAAGCGCCGGTTGTTGAAGCGAAAACCGAAGCGGTCGAGCCGATTGTTATCGAAGCTCCCGCCGAAGAACCGAAATCGGTTGAAGCCGTCGCGGAGCAGCCGCAGCCGACAATCGCTCCGGCGGATAAGCCCGCAGAAGCGCCGCCTCCGCGCGGAACTGAAATCAAGCGAATGACGCTGACGAAAGCGGCGCTTGATGCCGGAATGAAAGCGGGCGACCGGGTACAAGTTCCCGTTCCTCCGCCGAAACCTCCGATTCAGCAGCCCGCCAGATTCGCGCAGCGCGCAGGCGGCAATGACCGCCGACCGACGACGGATCAGCGCGCCGATTTCAGTCGAGACCCGCGCAATAATAATAATAATGCGCCGCAAATGCGCGGAACGGCAGGCGAAACCTCCACGCCGATGACGACTTACACGCCGCCGTCGAAACCGCGGGGGCGCAACCAAAAAGGGCATCCGGCGAAAGATAAACACGGACGCGATAAATTTGCCGAGCGCGATTTAGCTTTCGCGCCGCGCCCGAAAACGCTCGAAGAAAAGCTGCAGGAGCAAATCAACAAAACGAGCGACTCGAAAAATGTCCGTCTCGTTGAAGGAGCGACCGTCCGCGAGTTTGCCGAAAAGCTCGGAATCGCTCCGCGCGACGTTGTGCAGCTTTTAATCAAACGCGGAATTTTCGCGACGCTGAATCAGCCGATTAACCCGGACGTTGCGACTGATTTGGGCAAGCGATTCGGCTATGAGGTTTCGTTCATCGAGTTTGAAGAAATGGTCGCGGAGGAAGAGTTTGAAGAACTGATTCTTTCCGACGCGGATGATGTTGAAACGGCGCGCGCTCCGGTCGTCACCGTAATGGGACACGTTGACCACGGTAAAACCAGTTTGCTTGACGGAATCAGACAGGCAAATGTCGCGGCGGGCGAAGCGGGCGGAATCACACAGCACATCGGCGCATACAGCGTATTCGTCAACGGTTCGGACGACACGGAAGAAAAACGTCGAGTTGTATTTTTAGATACGCCCGGTCACGAAGCGTTTACGATGATGCGCGCTCGCGGCGCAAAAGCGACCGACGTTGTGGTTTTGGTCGTCGCGGCGGACGACGGCGTGATGCCGCAAACGATTGAAGCCATCGAGCATGCGAAAGCTGCGGAAGTGCCGATTATCGTTGCAATTAACAAAATTGACAAACCGGACGCCAATCCTGACCGCGTCAGAACCGAGCTTGCCGGGCAGGGGTTATCGCCGGTCGAATGGGGCGGCGAAACCGAAATGGTCGAAGTTTCGGCGAAAATGAAGCAGAATCTCGACAATTTGCTCGAAACCATTTTGCTGACTTCGGATATTCTGGATTTGAAAGCCAGCCCGACGCGCCGCGCTTCCGGCGTTGTGCTGGAATCGAAATTGGACAGAGGACGCGGCGCGGTTGCAACCGTGCTGGTTCAGCAGGGAACTCTGCATATCGGCGATCCGATAATTGCCGGACAATATTCCGGTCGCGTCCGCGCGATGTTCAGCGACCGCGGCGAAATTTTGACCGAAGCGCCGCCCGCAACGCCGGTTGAAGTTCTCGGTTTACAGGGAGTTCCGCAAGCCGGCGACACTTTCCTAGTTGTTGCGGGTATGGAACGCGCAACCGAAATCTCCCATCAGCGGCAAATGCAGGCGCGCGCTGCAAGTTTAGTCAAAACCACGGCTCGCGGTTTGGAATCTTTGGTCGGAGCCGGAACGAAGGAACTGCTCGTTGTTTTGAAAACCGACGTGCAAGGCTCGGTGGAAGTTTTGCGGGCAACGCTCGAAAAACTTTCGACCGAAAAAGTCAAAGTCCGCGTTATTCGCTCCGGCGTCGGCGCGATTACCGAATCCGACGTTTTGCTTGCTTCGGCGACTCAAGCCGACGACACGCAGACGGCGGTTGTCATTATCGGCTTTAACGTCCGACCTGAATCCCGCGCTGCGGAAGTCGCCAAATCGGAAGATGTTGATATTCGTCTGCACTCGATTATTTACAAAGTCGAAGAAGAAATTCGCGCGGCAATGATCGGAATGCTCGACGCCATCGAACGCGAAGTTATCTTAGGACACGCGCTCGTGCAGGAAGTCTTTAAGATTACTCGCGTCGGAACGATTGCGGGCTGCCGCGTTCTGGACGGCATAATGCGCCGCACGGCGAAAGCGCGTTTGATTCGAGACGGCGTTGTTTCGTGGGAAGGCGAGCTTGATTCGCTCAAACGCTTTAAAGAAGACGCTTCCGAAGTCCGCGAAGGCTTTGAATGCGGAATCGGTTTGAAGAACTTTAACGACATCAAAGTCGGCGACCAAATCGAAGCGTATACGATTGAACGCATCGCCGCTACCGAATTATAGTTCAAAGTTCAAAGTTCAAGGTTCAAAGTTTTTGCTTTCAGCCTTGAACTTTGAACCTTGAACTTTGAACTTTCGTGAGGAGACCTGAACGAGTCGCAGAGTTGCTGCGCGAAGAAATTTCGCAAATTGTCGGTTACGAGTTGGACGACCGCCGCGTTGAAACCGTGACTGTAACGGAAGTGCGCGTCTCGGACAATTTGCGCGACGCGAAGGTTTTCGTTCTGGTCGAAGGCACCGACGAGGAAATTAATGCGGCATTGATTGCTTTGCGAAACGCCGCGCCCTACATTCGCAAACAAGTCGCTTTCGCGCTCGATTTGCGGCACGCTCCGGCGCTGCATTTCACCCGCGATACGGTCGAAGAGCGAGCCAATCGCATTGAAAGCCTGCTCTCTGAAATTAAACCAACGGAAAGACATCAGGAAGGATGAAGGATGAAGGATGAAGGATGACGATTTTGATTAAATTTGTTTTTATCAAACAAAAATCAAAAGCACATCCTTTGTTCTTCTCATCCTTCATCCTTCCTTCTTCATCCTTTGCTAAGTCAAGTAGTCGAGTTAATTGAAAACAAGAATTATTTCGGGATTACGACTCATCGTCGTCCCGATGGGGACGGAATCGGTTCTTCGCTGGCGCTTTACTGGCTGCTCGCGTCGCTCGGCAAAAACGCCGAAGTCATCGTCCGCGATCCGGTGCCGTCGTCCTGCATTCGCCTTCCCGGAGCCGACAAAGTGCGCCGCGTCGAAACGATTGACCGCGAATATGACGCGGTTTTTGTGATGGAATGTTCGGACCTTGAACGTCCCGGAATCCGAAACCTCGACCAGCAGCTTGTCGTCAACATAGACCATCATTCGACGAGCGAGCTTTTCGGCGACATCAACTGGATTGACTCGACCGCTTCGGCAGTCGGCGAAATGATTTACAATCTTTGCAAAGCCATCGGCGGGCGCGTTACGCGCGAAATCGCAGAATGCGTTTACACTGCGTTGCTGACGGATACCGGCTCGTTTCATTATTCAAACACCACCGAACGCACTTTCAAAGTCGCTTCCGAATTGCTCAGAGCCGGAGTCAAACCGGCAAAGCTCGCCGAATCGGTTTACAACAGCTATCCGTGGAGCCGCGTGCAGCTTCTCGCACAAGTGATGTCGTCAGTCAAACGTCACGACGGCGGCAAAGTCGCTTCGATCCGTCAATCACAGGAAATGCTTGAGCTTGCCAAAGCGACGGAAGAAGATGCCGAAGGTTTTGTCAATATTCCGCTGACGGCGGAGGAAATCGAGGCGGTCGTGATGCTCAAAGAATCTTCGCCCGGAGTTTTTCGCGCCAGCCTGCGCTCGAAAGGCGATGTCAACGTGGTGAAAATTGCCGAAAAATTTAACGGCGGCGGACACAAAAACGCGGCGGGCTGCACTTTGCAGGGCAATTGGGATGAAGTCGAGGGAAAACTCGTTAATATGCTTATCGAAGCGGTCGAACACGCCAACGGCAAATTCGAAATCACCGAAGACGCGCTCGTTTTGGTTTAATGTCATCGGCTAGAAATCCGCCGCCAATAAATTGGCGGCGGATTTCTCACTTTTGGGGCAAGCTCATATCCAAATCAAAAAATTCGAGCCGCCGGCAATGCGGGCAGCGATAAGTGTCAAGCACGAGAATTCTCTCATCTATTTGCTGATACCCGCCCCAAAATCCCTGACCGCCTCCGACTCTGACCTGCATTTGCATCAGAGGCTCCATCGCCGTGTGACATAAAAGACAGGGCGGAACTCTGGAACCGGCTGCTGATTTCTGTTGATTTATATTGTGTTTCATAATGTTTCTCAATTTATTTGAACTTGCTTTTTCAAGTGTTCGGCAGACTCAAATCCAAATCGAAAAATTGGAGGCGCGTACAATTCGGACAACGGTAGGTGTCTAAATTAAGCGTTTTCTGAGTTAATTCCGATGTTAAAGAAAATGCCGAATGAAAACCCTGGCTTCCGCCCGTTCTGACGCTCATTTGCATCAGCGGCTGCATCGGCGTTCCGCATAAAAGGCAAATCGGCAGCCGCCGGTTAACCGCATCTTTTCCTTCACTCATATCCGAATCCATAATCATCCTTAAAAAAAGATTTAGTTTAATTTCTTCAACAGACTTTTAGCTTCATCCGAAGTCAAAACCCACCACATATAAGCGCACAATCCTAACTGGACGATGACGGCGAACGAAACAGCGCCGGTAAACATTGCGTAAAGCGAAGAAAAGGTGTTTAGGAAAATAATTAAAAATCCTAAATTACGTGACCAATCTCTTGATTTTAATAAACCGTAACCGAATGAAAGCGAACTCAAAATAACGAATAAAGAATTTAACGGATTGATTCCGAATTGCCCGAAAAATTCAAAATA
>DASWLV010000233.1:0-13217 GCA_036400075.1 Pyrinomonadaceae bacterium | reverse complement strand
GAGAAGCCCTTTGACTCTGTTATGTTCCGTCGTAATGTTTGTCACGGACGCTCGAATTTCTTTTCTGATGTTTTCTACTTCTCCTGCCGGCAAAGTAGAATCTCGCAGATTAATTTCCGGCATTCCCCGTAATTTATAAAGCTCATCGCGGTATTTGGCTAATGTCGCCAGATACTTTTGGCACAGCTCAACGACATTTTCGCTGGAAGCTCCATCGAGTGAAGATTTTGCGTTTCGCATATTTTCTTCAAATTGTGGATATTTCATTTTTATTTACCCGTAAGCTTCACAATAATCCGCTTTTGGCGGCAGATTAACGATTTTGGGAATTAGCGGTTTGAGCCTCGAAGCTGTTAACGGCTTCGGATTCGCTGTCGTAAACGTCAAAAACCGTCAAAAGTTTTGTCATAAACATCAATTCGTGAACTCTTTTCGACAAGTGCAGCAGATTAATTTGCCCGCCGCTTCTCGTTACCGCAACATAGCCCGCGACCAATTCGCCCAATCCGCTGGAATCTATAGACGAGACGTTTTCGAGATTAATGACGATATTCTTTCGTCCCTTTTCGACGAGCGTGCGAATCGCATCGTGAAATTCCTGATTGCCTTCGCCGAGCTTTAGTTTGCCTTCCAAGTCCAGCACGCTGGCATTGTTAATCTGACGTTCTCTGATAGTTAATTTAGACATAAAAATCGTTCGGTTTTAGAAGAGTGCCGCAGAAAGATAGTTTCGCCTTCATTTTGCGGAATTATGCTGTGGAGTTTCAGGTAGTCCGGCGATTTCCAGAAAAACTGAGAAGCGAGCAAGCCAAGCTCAATTCTCTATTATTTTACATTGCGCTATGGTATATGTCAAATGTGGGATATATTTTAGATGTGTGATATAAGAATAGATTGCTAAAAGCGTTTATTGAAGTTAATAGCAAATGGAAATCACGAATGATGATTGAAATTAGAATTGATGAATTATTAGAAAGGCGCGAACGTTCTTTCTACTGGCTGTCGAAACAAAGCGGGATTAGCCACACCACTTTGTGGCGGCTTAAAAAAGGCAAAGCGCTGGGAATCAATTTCGCCACATTAGAAAAAATTTGCGAGATACTCGATTGCGAGCCGGGCGATTTATTAAAGTTTACCAAAGCCGAGAAAAAAGAAATTACCGAATCCCCAAAATAAAAAATGTCAGCCAAAGCCTATGTTGACAGTAATCACTTAAAGGCGCACTCTGGTTATGGACGGAATTCAGCTTATTCTTTTCTCAGCTTCTCTGAAATCAATCAGTTTAACTGAAGTTAACGGCTCAACAATCAACAAATTCGCGCTTTGTTCAATCAACGATTGATGAAGGCGGGTTGAAACGGCTGGTAACTTATATGACAAAGTTCGGGAAAACTCTGCAACAAAATATCTCACTCCGCTTTGCATTTCTAAAGCAATTTCTACTCTCAGCGGACAAATTTCAAATGATGAAAAGGCGGTTTGATTTGCATTCGCTTCAAACAATTCCGATTATGTGTTTCCCAACTGGTGACGCAGCCGGAATGAAACGGACGAACACACTCGCATCGAAATTTCATCGCTTCAACCAATAACCGATTGCGCGAACAATTAAAAACAAGCGCAGCAATCAAAATAATTTAAGGAAAATAATGGATAACAAATCGAATATTGTCGAAACGGCGGAAACACACGGAAAATTCAACACTTTTATCAAAGCTTTAAAAAGCACTGAGCTTTCAAACGAGCTTGGAAGCGAAGGTCCGTTTACCGTTTTTGCGCCGACCGACGCGGCTTTTGCAAAGCTCTCGGAAACAACTCTGAGCAATCTTTTTCTGCCGGCAAATGTTGACAAACTCAAAGCCCTGCTCAAATTTCACGTCGTCTCGGGCAAACTGATGTCAGCCGATATGGAAAAGCGAAGCGACAACGCCACTTTAAACGGTCAGAACATCAAAATTGACAGCACGAACGGCGTTCGCGTTAACAACGTGACGGTGCAGACTGCGGATATTGAAGCCAGCAACGGGGTTATTCATATAATTAACAACGTTCTAATGCCCGCAAAAGTGGCGGGCGCGACAAGATAATTTGCCGTTACGTAAAAAATTGCCGCCGAAAGATTGATCAATCTTTCGGCGGCTTTTGAATTTCGGAATAAAACTGATTTGACTGTCAGCGAAACGTTTTGGTAAGCAGGCTGCGAACAAAGTTTATTGATGTTCCTGCAAACTAAAGTGAATCAACATAGTATGCCCGTGTCAGTACCGCGAACGGTAGTGAGCGGGTTTGTTTATTGACCCGCTCACTACCGTTCGCGGTACTGATTGATGCTTGACTTAACCATTCACTGATTCCATAACCGCTCTAGGCTGGGAGATTGTCGTATTCTGCTTTGACAATCGAGTAACAATTGCAGGCTGCCGCCTCCAAAGCCGCGCGATTTATGATTGAAACGATGCCTCGGCTGTATTCGATTAATTTTCGTTGTTGAAGATTCGCGGCGGATTTGCTGATGGCTTCGCGGCGAACGCCGAGCATCTTCGATAAAAATTCCTGCGTTATTTTGAATTTGTCCGTTTGCATTCGGTCGTGCATTAACAAAAGCCAGCACATCAGACGCTCTTCAATCAGGTGAAAACGATTACACGCTACCGTTTGCGAGACTTGCGTTATGAGAGCGTGCGTGTATCGTCGAAGCAATTTCGGCAGAGAGACGCCGCGTCCGCATTCTTTGATAAAGTCTTCGGTCTTTATTCTTAAAGCTGCTCCGTCGCCTTGAACAATAACCTGATTGCGCGAGGTTTCCACACCGAGAAACACGGGAAGACCGATCATACCTTCATTGCCGACAACTCCGACTTCCAATACCTCGCCTTTTGCGGCGTGCGTGAGCAGCGAAATCATTCCGCTATTGGGAAAATAGATGTAGCGAATAGCTTCACCCTGTTCATAAATTATTTCGGCGTATGTTAGAGGAATTTCTTCCAAATTCGGAAGTAGATGCTCGTATTCTTTGGCGGGTAAAGCGGCGAGAAGCCGGTTAGCTGGCTTGATAGTTTCGGACATTAATATCTCCTTGTATGTTGCAAAAAGCAGACGGCATAAAAAGAAGTTAGTCAGACCAATTCCAATATCGAATGTTTCATACGTAAAGAAATAATAATGTCATAATTTGTGTGCTAATGCCAGACTTTAGGTACAACGGGAGTGACTAAAAGAGCGCAGTTAAGATAATCTTTGCAAATGCAACAATGCCCTTTTTGCCAACAGAGCGAAAAACAAATCAAATCCGGCAAAAACCGTTGCGGCTCGCAACGGTTTTTATGTCAAGAATGCGGCAAAACTTATACGCCTGAACCGAAACTACAAGCTTACGCGGAAGAAGTTAGAGAAAAGGCGGTCAGAATGTATGTCGAAGGAATCAATTTTCGTCGCATCGGAAGATTGCTGGCAGTTAATCATCAATCAGTTGTTAATTGGGTTAATCTTTATCACTCGAAGATTTCCGGCAAAGCACAGGAAAAGGCAACACAAACAACCGCCGAAACAGTTGAAATGGATGAGTTGTGGACATTTATCGGCGAGAAAAAAACAAAGCCTACGTTGTAACTGCTGTTTGTCGCACAACACATCGAATCGTTGGGTTGTCAGTTTGTTTGGAGCGAACAATTGAAATATTGCAATCAGTTGTTGACGCGGCACCACAAGCTGAGAACTATTACACAGATGGGTTTCTGATGTATCAGGATTTATCTTATTGGGGCGCACACAAAATGCTTTTGGATAAATCAGAAACTTATTCAGTTGAAGGCGGAAATGCTGATTTAAGGCATTATCTGGCTCGCTTGCAGCGAACATCACGTTGTTTTTCCAGATGTCTGCGTGCTTTGCAAAGAGGAGTTGAATTGTTTGTTTATTTTTACAATGAGCGGCAAATGAAGAAAAGACGGCAGCCAAAATATCCGGCATATCTGGCGGAAGATTTGCCAACGCTCATTTAGGCACTCCCGGTACAACACAAGGCTATCAAAATTAATCCGCGCTGTGACAGAGATATAGAGTCTGTCTCGACTGATAACACGCCTCAAATCTCACTTTATTATCAAATAAATTTAAGTTTGCAGCCTGGACTATCTATTCACTCGCTCAAACTGCCTCTCACCTGTGATATACTTTGATTAAATAACTCAATAGTTCTTTTGATAATTCAACACTCGCCATTTAAGGTCTTGCCTAACAACCATCTCCTTTCGTGCCGTCTGCTGTTTTTATAACGCGACAGTTGCAACGAAAAGGAGATGCAAAATGCAGGAAACACAAAATCGCTCTACCAACAATCAAATTTTAAACGCTCTGCCGGAACAGGATTACCAACGTCTGCTTCCAGATTTAGAACCTGTTGAACTCGCTCACGGAGAAATCCTTTATCGAGAAGGAGACAAAATCTCTCACGTTTATTTTCCTTCTGATGCAATGGTTTCTATTATCTCAAGCACAGCCGAAGGTCACTCTGTTGAAGTCGGTGTTGTCGGCAGAGAAGGTTTAGCGGGAATAGATGTCTTTCTTGGAGTTGATAATTCTTATAACGTGGGATTGATTCAATTGCCTGGTGAGGGATTGAGAATAAAAACTGAATTTATTAAAGAAGAATTCAAACGAGGCGGAGCATTTCACGATTTAACATTGCGTTTTCTACACGCGCTGATGTTTCAGATTAGCCAGACGGCTGTGTGCAACAAACTGCATTTGATGGAAGAGAGATTGGCTCGCTGGCTTTTAATGTGTCACGACCGCTCTGATTCTGACAAACTACCGCTCACACAAGACTTTCTTTCGATAATGCTCGGAGTTAATCGTCCATCAGTCACACTCTCCGCAGTTCATCTTCAAAGCGCAGGTTTCATCAACTACAAACGCGGAATGATTACTGTTACAGACAGAGAAGGATTAGAAGATTTCACTTGTGATTGTTATCAAAGAGTCAAAGACGATTATGATAAACTGCAGTAAAGATTGTATTAAAGATTGGTATTTCTGAGGGAAAATGTAAGCGGTTTATTAGCACCACAAATTATAACACCATTCACAAAAGCGTAAGCATCAAAAACGCCGATTGGGGGTGAAACTTAATTTGAATTTTACTGTGCGCCAAACATATAAGCAATCGCAAAACACTGGCTTCAAATCTTTTATACATTATCGTCCGAGTTTCAAAACGCAGTTTTCTGCGATTCAACAACGAAGCCGGTTTATTTTCCGTTTGTGCGTAAACGCACAGATAAACGCTTGAAAATTTGGTTAACTTAAATAAGTTAAAGCCATTAAATAAAACGAATGCATATCAAAGCAACACGCATTCAGGTAACGCTCCTGTGTTGACCAAACTCTAATGGCAGAGCTTTTTTGACAACTGTCGCTTCTTAATTGTAGCTAACGCTATGTTGAAGGACGGCTTTCCGTTTTAAGTTAGCCGTTCCTTCGTTTTTTTTAATTACAGTTTGATTTTTAGAGTTTTGGAACAAGGGGTGTTTTGGATGAAGCTGATTTTATTTTTACTGTATTACTGCAAATTGAAATTGAGCGTTTTGCTCGGCTTTCATAAAACCTATCATCCGATGGATTTGAATTGGCGCTGGAATTATTGGCAGGACAAATATCGAAGACGGCGCAGCCGCTGATTTTCAGAAGCATTATATAAAGGCGATTTTTGGCGCTTTATACTATAAAAATTGATTGAACGAATTAGTCTTACCAAAATAAAAAGGCGCGGGAGAGCAAGAAGTGGTGAATAAAACCTCAATAAAAGTTATCAAGCGAAAAGATGTAAAGGCGACGGCTAACGCCAAAATTCAAAACGCGCGCGAACCGAAACAAACTGCGACGCCGGACGAAGAAAAAATAAAACGCCGTTCGCAACGCGAGATTGTCGGCACGGTTTCAAATTGGATTTCCGAACGCAGAGAAAATAATCGCATTGAAAAAGATTCGGCAAATAGCGAGATTTTTGATAACAAAGATTTGTTGAAGGAAATTTAAACAAAAACTTACAAAGTGAAATCGTATGGCGACGAGAATTAATCCGGTATTTGTTGACGTCGAGCAAAGCGACGGTGCGGATTTAATTCAACGCATATCAAATCGCGACGAAGCCGCTTTAGCCCTACTTTATAATCGTTATCGAACCATTCTTTTCGGATTGTTGATGCGTATTTTACACAATAGCTCCGAAGCCGAAGACGTTTTGCAGGATATTTTTGTACAAGTCTGGCAGCAGGCGCAAAGCTTTAACGCAGAACGCGGAAAAGCTTTTACTTGGCTCGTAACAATCGCGCGCTGTCGAGCGATTGACCGAATACGCTATCTGAAAACGCGAACGCTAACAATTGAGAAGGTAAAAACGAGCAACCCAATTTATATAGATTCCAGATTTGAGCAAAACCTGTTCTTACGAGGGCGTCAAAAACAGGTACGAACAGCTTTGAGTCAATTACCTGAAAATCAAAGCAGCTTATTGTTAATGGCTTACTTTGAAGGTTATTCGCAACAGGAGATTGCCGACCGAACAAAGATTCCCCTTGGCACTATCAAAACCCGAATGCGAGTAGGGATGACGAAATTACGTGAAACATTGACGGTGGATTCGAGCAATTGGTGATAAAAGTCCTACTAAAATCACACAGTTAAAGAGGGCAAAACCATGAAACTTCCTGATCGTTATCGTATTCTCTATGCTGATGACAATGAAGACAGTTGCGCTTTGGTAAATATGATGTGTAAATCTTCAAATATCGAAGTCGTTACCATCAATAACATTGCCGAAGCGTGGCAAATGGCGCAGTCGGAACGATTCGATTTGTATTTGTTGGATTCTAAATTTCCCGACGGCGACGGCTTGGAGTTGTGCCGCCGTCTGCGCGAATATGATTCGCGCACTCCGATTCTTATTTATTCCGGCAAAGCATTTGAAGCCGACAAAAAAAACGGATTGGCGGTGGGCGCAAACGACTATCTGACCAAGCCTTATCTGGGAGATTTGTGCGCAACTATTCGACAAAATATCGAACAAACAAAAATACAGAAGCGGCAACCGGAAACAATCACCGCGTAACCTGCTAAATTTTATAAACTTTAACCTGCTTTGCCAGACCGAGTTTTTCAAACAATTTAATCGTCAGCCAATTCATATCAAATTCGTACCATTTTAAGCCGTGACGCGCCGAAACCGGATGCGCGTGATGGTTGTTGTGCCAGCCTTCGCCGAAAGCTAAAAAACCAACTATCGGATTGTTGGTCGAATCGTCATTTGTTTCAAAACGCCGTGTTCCCCATAAATGCGTCGCCGAATTAACCAGCCAGGTTTCGTGCCAGCCGACGACCGTTCGCAAAAAGATTCCCCATAAAACCATCGTCCAGCCGCCTGCCGCGAATAGAATCAATCCGAGAATTATCGTCGGAACTGAGTAATAACGAGCTAGGGCGACGTGAAAACGGTCTTTGAGCAAGTCCGGCACATAACGCGACAAGGTTGCGGTGTCATGTTCCTGCGCCGTTCCGCGCATAATCCAACCGGCGTGCGCCCAAAATCCGCCCGCTTCGCGCGGACTGTGCGGGTCTTTTTCAGTTTCGGTGTGCGCGTGATGAATCCGGTGTGTCGCAACCCATTTAATCGCTCCGTCCTGGATTGCCAGAGAACCCAAAACGGTTAAACTGTATTCCAGCCATTTCGGAGTTTTAAAGCCACGGTGCGTCAGAAGACGGTGAAATCCGATGCCGATGCCGAGGCTTGCCACCATCCAATTAAGAATTAATAAGACAATCAGATTCTGCCAGCTAAAATAAAACAAGGCGACAATTGCGAGCGCGTGAAAACTTATGACAATCGCCGTATTTTTCAAATGTATTTTATTGCTTGTTTGATTGAGAGACGTTATTTCCTTCATTTAATCTTAATTTCACTGTGAAAACGTTAAGTTTAATTTTGACGTGAAAAAGGAAAAGCCATTGTAATAGTTATGTCAGATTGCAGGTGAGATACTCGTGATGCTTTTATCATTTTGCCGTTTTATTTTCTGATCACGCGAACAACTTCACCC
The DNA here is from genome assembly GCA_036400075.1 of Pyrinomonadaceae bacterium. GTDB lineage: Bacteria > Acidobacteriota > Blastocatellia > Pyrinomonadales > Pyrinomonadaceae > JALZCH01. The sequence continues at coordinate 5,124 of DASWLV010000233.1, read as the reverse complement.
GGTGCGCTTTCATTTCCTTGTGAATCAACGGCGCGGATGTAATAAAAATAAACCTCGCCCGATTCGACGCCGTCATCCTTAAATTCCGTAGTCTGCAGAGGTTCTTTATTGCGTCGCTCCCAGAGGTCTAACGGCACGTCTTTTTCGGCGGAGCGATAAATATTGTAACCGGCAAAATCAACGAGCGGATTTTGCTCGTAAGTGTTTCCGGCGTGATCCGTAAAAGTGGTTTGCGGCGTCACGGGAGCGCTTTCGTTGCCGGACGCATCAACCCGCGTGAGCTTGTAAAAATAACGCTGACCGACTTCGGCGGTCGGATCATTAAAACTGCCGTCTTTAATCGGTTTATCGGTTAATTTTTCCCAAAACATAAAAGGCAAATGTTCATTTACAGAGCGATAAACGTGATAACCAACGTATCTCTTTTCAGTCCACGGTAAAGTTTTCTTTTTCTTATTTCTATTTTTGATTTTCATACTTGGATTTGATTATCAAAATTGTATGCGACTGTCGTATGCTGTGCTATTTCTTATTGTTTCTTAAATTGCCAAATATATTTTTAACCATGAGCGCTTCATGAAAGGGCATAAGATATAAACCACAAATTTTAATAATTTCATCTTTTGAAAAACCTTTTTTAGCACACCATATTTCTGCTGCTTTTAAAGTTTCGTTTTCAATTTTTTCAATATTTATAGGAGCTTTTTCTTCGTTTTCGTCGCATTCAATTAGATCAAGAATTTCAAACATTTCGTCTGATTCAATTTTTTCATTTTCTATGTTGTAAAGAACTGGATAATAATTCTCTTGATACTTAAATAAAATAAATAAACGCGGCTGGGATTTAGAATAACTCCGTGCGCTGAAAATGTAATCGGGGATTTTTGAGGCGCGGTCACGCATTCCCTTCTTTTCAAGCAACGAAATATGCCGAAGTTGCGATTCCAAATCACAACTGTCAATGTTATTGACCGACTCGTTCTCGCGAAATAAATCTTCAATTTCTGATTCTTCGAGGGTAATCGGGTCCCGGTCTTTCGACGTTAAAATCTTCATTCCGAGAATGCTAATACCGCCGGACTTATTCTGACGTTGCTTAAGGCGTTCAAACAAATCCTTAATTTTCTTTTGGATGTTAGAGCTGCCGGAATCAGCATCAATTATTGATGGTAGAAAAGTGTAAATATGAATAATGCGTTCGGGATCGCTAGTCATTCGTAAAATTCGCCCTACACGTTGAAACAAAACGTCAGCACCAGAAGGTGGATCATAATTAACGATAGTATTTGCATCTTGCAAATTCACACCGATTCCATCTGCGTCTGTGCAAATCAGCAAATTGTGCTCTTCTTGCGTTAAAGTATGTTTATGAGAATTAGGCGAGAATGTTTTCAAAATTTCGCTGCGAACTTTATTTGATTTCAGTTGAGGCTGCCCCTTGCCCACCTCTACCGTGCAGCCAATATGCAAATTCTCACCAAATGCCTTTTTCAATTCTTCTTCCAAATAAATCGCAGTAGAAAAGCGGTTCACAAAAATAAGGACTTTGCCCTTTTCCAGAAAACATCGTTTTGTTAGAACCGTTTTAAGTTCAGTAAATTTTTCATCATCATTCACAGTTTGATTTCTTAACTGCTCGTAAATCGGTGCAAGACGATTATTGCGTTCTGCAAGAGGCAAAATCATTAAACCTTTGAAGGAATGACCATTTCCGTTTTGTGTTGGTTGATTGATTTGGGTTGTGTAGAGATTGTCAAAAAGACTTGCTTGGAGATAGTTTACTGTTCTGTCTCCTTCGCCTTCTGTTGACAAATTAAGTTCTAAACTCGATTTCATTGACGCCGAGGAGCTTAACCAACTTTTCATTGATGAATTAAAAACTGTATCACTGACGCCTTTGTGTATTTTTACAGAATCGGCGTCGCAATAAGTATGTGGAATTCTTTTGGAATGATCGAAATATTTTCCGTCAAATGCCTTTTGCAAATCTGTCTGAAAGGGCAAACGATAAGTTGTTCCATGTAAAATAACTCTCTTTGGTAGATAACGTCTTGTTTCGGCAAGTTGAATGAAAACGCGACCATTTTCGTCAATATCACCACGGTCACGAGCCATTTTCAGAACGTGCGGAAATCCCAGAGTCGTGACAACAGGGAGAGATGCAAATTGATTGGTCGAATCAACATTCCAAGGTGCGTTTGAACCTAGCATATCTCTATCTTTGTGTGGCAAAAGGTATAGCAAACTGTTCATATTTTGCGGGCTAGTGCTGTAAGCCGTTGCAGTTAGTAAAACAATTTTCGCACCCTTCCGAACAATTGGCACAAGCAAACTATAAACGCGACTTTCCTTTTTACGATTTTTAATTTCCGAACTTTGAGCGAGTAATTGATTACGGTAAATGTGGGCTTCATCAATAATGATCAGCATTTCACTAGCAGGACATTTAAGTTCATTTATGAGAATGGCAATTTGATGATAAGAACGCTTAGAGATTTCAAGAAAGGGAACTTTAATGTTGAAAGATTTAAGGCTATGAACTCGCCGCCCTTTGCATTCAGCATCCCAATTACCAAAAACATTATATGGCGCGAGTAAAATTACTTGTTTAATTTTATTGCTAGAAGAAAGGCGAGATGCAATCTCTGCCCCGATAATTGTTTTCCCTAGTCCTGTAGCAGCAACAACTAAAGCACCACCGTAACGGTCAATCCGAACAAGTGCTTGTTCTATAACGCCCTTTTGAAAATACGAAGGCTCGTTTGCACTTTCTAAAAGCGGTTCGGCTGCTGAATCTTTAAGTAGGAGAAATAATGTTTTGAGGTAAATGTCGAAAGGATCAGTAAGACCTAGCCAATCTATTAATCTTTTTCTCAGTAAATCTAATAAATCACGTGAATTTGTAGAAACATCATCGAACCATTTAATGAAGTCCTTAATTTCGCCTTGATTGCGTATTAGACTTACTTGTTCAGCATTTATGCACAATCCATTATTAGTAAAATTAGAAGAACCATGCCAGAGAAACAACTGATCGCAAATATAAAATTTACAGTGAAATGGCTCAATTTCATGGGCATCTCGAATAAAGAAACGTTCTTGATCCATCCGATTAATAATTTCTACGACTGCTTCAGCTAGAGGGATTTGACATTGACCTAAATCAGCAACTATTTGTTCGATAAGTTCGATTGCAGTTAATTGAACATTTTTGCCTTCAGTGCCATGTTTACCTCTGACTAAAATGCGAAGCTGTACATTAGGAGTGAATTTTTTCCGTGCTAGCTCAAAGCCAGTTAATTGAAAGTATCCGCTAGCAATGCGAATTGTTTCAAATGCTTGAGAAAAATACGTTTCTACGAAAGCTAGTCCAACACCTGCTCCAACGCCAGACACAAGAGTATTTTTATCGTCATAGTGCAAAACAGGTTGTATCTTTTTTCTATTAGCCATTCAGAATGGTAGCTACAAGAAAATTGCAATTTGTAAAGTGAAATGAACTATAACATATTTGTTTGATCTGACGAAATATGTTTCATTTATGAAATTACTACAGAATAATTTACAACAAGTAATTCCAAAAAAAAATCTGTCACAAATTGCGAATGAATGGTGTTTTTGAGATTAAGGAAAACGATGGCGGAAGCCTGCTTTGTGAGTTCTGAAAACGTACTGAATTGCTGTCAACAAAATATTTCCTGAATCGCTGAAACCTTTTTTAATTCATTACGTTTTATTGCTGCGACAGAACCGTTTTTGCTTTTCTAAATAAAATTTCCCAAAACGAAAGGATACCCTAGCGATGAAAAGACGCGATTTTATGGTAAAAGGTTCATTGGCGCTCGCGGCGATTGCGGCAAGCGACAAGTGGCTCAATCAAGTATTGGCAGGAGAATTGAATTTGACGAATACTGCACATCTCGATAGTTATTTTCACGTCACACAGGCTGAAATTAACAAAGTTTTAACCGCCTGTCTGGCAAAAGGCGCTGATTTTGCCGATTTGTTTTTTGAATATCGAATTACTTCGGATTTGTCGTTTGAAGAAGATATTGTCAAATCCGCACGTCGCGGTATTGTTCAAGGCGTCGGAATCCGCGCGGTCAAAGGCGATCAGATCGGGTTTGCTTTTACGGAAGATTTGTCGCTCGAAAAAATGCTCGAAGCTGCAAACGCCGCCAGCGCGATTGCCGCCGACAACACGGCGCGGACGCGAATTATGCCAGTCAGCTCGCTGAAACCCAAAAATCTTTATCCGATTAACGAGCTTGCCACGAGCGCAGACCTTTCCAAAAAACTTGCTTTTATCAAAGAAGCAAACGCCGCGGCAAAAGCCTATGATCCGAAAATCGTCCGCGTTTCAGTCGGGTTTAACGACGAAGTTAAACACATCGCTTATGCCAACAGCGACGGCGTTTACTGGGAAGATTCGCAGCCGCTCTTTATGTTCAATACGTCCTGCATCGCCGAACAGGGCAAGAGCCGCGAAACCGGCTATCAAGGCGGCGGCGGACGCATCGGCTTGGAATATTTCAACAAACGCAAAGCCGCCGATATTGCTCAAGGTGCGGCACGCCTCGCGGTTTTGAATCTCTCGGCGCAGGAAGCCGAAGCCGGTGTGCAAACCGTCGTGATGGGAAATGCTGAAAGCGCGGTTTTGCTCCATGAAGCTGTTGGACACGGGCTTGAAGCCGATTTCAATTACAAAAAACTTTCAAATTATTCCGGTCGCGTCGGTCAAAAAGTCGCTTCCGAACACTGCACGGTCGTTGACGAAGGCTTGTTCACGAATATGCGCGGCACAATCAATGTGGACGACGAAGGGAACGCGCCGCAAAGCACGACTCTCATCGAAAACGGAATCCTTCGAGGTTATATGACCGACCGCATTTCGGCGAAACAGTTGGGCGTCAAACCTTCGGGCAACGGTCGCCGCCAGGCTTACAATCATCCGCCGATGCCGCGTATGACAAACACTTATTTGCAGCCGGGCAAATATTCGGCTGAAGAAATCCTGAAAACAGTCAAAAAAGGCATTTACGCCAAAGGTTTCACGGGCGGAAACGTGGACATTACCAAAGGCGATTTTACGTTTAGCTGTTCGGAATGCTACATGATCGAAGA
>DASWLV010000232.1:0-38490 GCA_036400075.1 Pyrinomonadaceae bacterium | reverse complement strand
ATCTTTGTTTCAATAAAATTTAGCTTTCCAATCTTCGCATCTCGCGCAAAATTAAATCCGCGTGTTGTCGCGGATTGTTGATATTTTTCAGCACGATTGTCGCGCCGCTTTCGCCCGCATTATCAATCACGAGATTTCCGTAACCGAAAAGACGCTGCCAGAAATTGGCTGAAACGGTCACGTCCTGAATTTTGCCGAGCGCTACAAATTGAGTTTGCCGACTGAAAAAGCCCGTGTCAATTTCGAGCTTGGCGTCAGTTAATTTGTAGCGCATCAAATTGCGCCGGAAATGATAATAAGCCGGAATCAAAAACACCAGCAGCGCGAGCAAAACCGACAAAACCATCAAGGAAACAGACAGCCCGAAAACAACGCCGAGATAAAGCAAAATCCCGCCCAAAATCGCCGCGCCGAAAAAAGCCGCCGCATAACCGATTTTGACGAAAAGCAGAGTCGGGCGAATATTGAAAATCACCAGCTCTTTTTCATCGCTCGCAACTTGCGGTTTTTCACTCGGCGGTCGAGCGATAACCGTTTCTTCATCGGAAAACGAGCCGATTGTTTTGACGGCGGTCGCCGGTTCGCCGCAAACGCTGCAAAAACGTGCTGCTGCCGGAACTTCGGCGCCGCAATTGATACAAAACATATTCGTCCGCTCCTCTTAAAACTCCGAAATTCGGAAGCGCGGTTATGATACAAAATTTACGTGCGGCGGCAAACCGAATAAAAAAATGGCGAAGTCTGAGGGAAGACTTCGCCTAAGTGACGAGAACAAAACTTTTTCTATTTTCTATTAAACTTTTCGGGAGAAAGTTTATTGCGTAGCAAGCCGGATGCGCCCGTCGGGCAATCTTTCGACCGCCGCGCTCGGCACATAAATGGTTTTCGGCGGCTCGTTTTTCGCTACCTGAGGAACTTCTTTTTTCGCCAGCTTTGCGACGTTCGGGACAAAATTCGGATTGCGGATTTGTTCGTAACGCGCCGTGATTCGCGCGACGTAATCGCGGGTTTCGCGGTACGGCGGAATTTGATTGCCGTATTTCATCACTGCGCCTTCGCCCGCATTGTAACCGGCAAGCGCGAGCCGTAAATCCTGACCGAAAGTGTCGAGCAGCCAGCGCATATATTTGACTCCGGCGTCAATGTTTTGCTGCGGATCGAAGATGTTCGTAACTCCGAATCTAATTGCGGTTGCGGGCATTAACTGCATCAACCCGCTCGCGCCTTTGTATGAAACCGCGCGGCGTTTAAAGCTCGATTCCTGATTCATCTGCGCGTAAATCAACAAAGGATCAACGTTATAACGCGCCGATGAAGTCGCAATATAATTATCAATTACGGCGTCGCCGGTCGTAAAGCTGCCGAGAGATTTATTAAAAGACATTCTCGCCGCCGGTTGCTGCTGCCAGGACGTTCCGGTCATTACAATCGGAACAACCGTTCTGTTTTTTGAGGTTTGCTGCGCGTTCGATTTCTTTTGAGTTTTGACAACAGGTTTCGAGGTTTCCGGCGCGTAAACCTTGACGCCGCTCGCGAGATCGAAATTATCTATAACGCGCTGGCGCGTTTGCGCCGAAGCCGCAGTAACCGTAAAAACGAGGCTGAATAAGGCGAAATAAAGACAGACTTTTCCCATCGGAATAGAGCGTTCCTTCCCGTGAATTTGAGATAAATCGGGGCGAGTTAATTTATCGGATTATTTTTTTATTTTGTCTGTTAGCTGAAAAGAGACTTCACAAGCAGGCGCGATTTCGGCTCTGCTATCAAAGAGAAATTTCTATAGAAACTTGTTTTCCAGAAAATTAAACATTTTTGGCAAAGTTTTTTCATTTTGTTTAACACACCTTAAAATATTTCGGCTTGCTCTTGCGCTCGGTTCGTGGCAAATTCTTTGTTATTGATTCATTTAAAAAATTTTGAGGAGTTTTAGACTATGCCTAAAATCACAGCCGAAACCGCTGCGGGAACGGAAATGCTTGAAGCCGAAGCCGGGCGAAAATTGGTTTTGGCGCTTGAAGACCACGGTATTGATATTTTGCACCGCTGCGGCGGAAACGCTCGCTGCACGACTTGCCGCGTTGAAGTCTTGTCGGGCGATCCGGGCGAAATCGGCGAACCGGAACGTGTGATTCTCGCCACCAAAACCGATTTGGGCGAACGCACACGGCTTTCTTGCCAGATTCGCGTGATTGACGATTTGCACGTCAAAGTTATCCGTCAGGCGAGCGTTGAAGGAATTGATGCGGGAAATCGCCCGGTTGATTAACGCATTTCAATTGTTTCCGACGAAAATCAACAATCCGTTTTAAAAATACAAGGAGAAATTTATGGAAAATCAAAATTCAACATATCCGTTCAGTTTGCCGCCGCTGCCTTATGCGTTTGACGCGCTTGAGCCGGTGATTGACGCGCAGACGATGCAGCTTCATCACGACAAACATCATCAGGTTTACGTTGACAATTTAAACAATGCGCTCAAAGATCACACGGAATTTCACAATCGTTCGCTCGAACAAATTCTGCAAAACATTTCGGAAGTGCCGGAAGCCGTCCGCACCGCTGTCAGAAATCACGGCGGCGGTCATCATAATCACTCAATGTTTTGGCAAATTATGAAACGCAACGACGGCGCTGCTCCGACGGGCGCGACTTTGCAGGCGATAGAAAAATCGTTCGGCAGTTTCGATGATTTCAAAACCAAATTTAACGAAGCCGGAACAAAACTGTTCGGTTCCGGCTGGGTTTTTCTCGTAGTTGACAACGGTGAATTAAAAATTCAGCCGATGCCGAATCAGGATTCGCCTTTGATGAACAATTTGCAGGTCGTGATGGGCAACGACGTTTGGGAACACGCATATTATTTAAAATATCAAAACAAACGCGCCGATTACCTCAAAGCCTGGTGGGACGTTGTGAACTGGGAAGTTATCGGCGAACGCATTAACAATTACCAAACCGGGAAATAGGAATACTAAAGCTAATCGTCAATTAACGCGCAAAATGCAAAAGCAAACGGGATGAGTTAAAATAAACTTATCCCGTTTGCTTTTTAAAACGATGCAAGAAGAAAAAGTTTTAATCAATAATTTTATTAAGAAAAAGAAAAAAGAGCGTCTTCCAAAACCGGACTGGCTCAAAATCAAGCTTGGTGATCCGACAAATCAAAACGAAGTTTTGCGGCTGATTGAAGGCTTAAAGCTGCACACGGTTTGTCAGGAGGCGCGCTGTCCTAATATTTTTGAATGCTGGACTGACCGCACGGCGACGTTTATGCTGGCGGGCGACACCTGCACCAGACATTGCGGTTTTTGCGCCGTCAATAAAGGCAAACCGGGCGAATTGGACGCCGAAGAACCGCGCCACGTCGCCGAAGCCGTGCGGCATTTGAATCTCGCACACGCCGTCATTACATCGGTCAATCGCGACGATTTACCCGACGGCGGCGCATCGCATTGGGCGGAAACGATTTTGCGCGTTCGTGAACTGAACCCGACTTGTAAAGTCGAAGTTTTAATACCCGATTTTAACGGCGACGAAGCCGCCTTGAACGCGGTTTTAGTCGCGCGCCCGGACGTTTTAAACCACAACACCGAAACCATCGCCCGGCTTTATCGCCGCGTACGCCCCGATGCGAAATACGCGCAAACTCTCGAACTGCTCGAACGTGCTGCGAGTTTCCGCGACACGCAGTTTCCGCAGATGAAAACAAAAAGCGGAATTATGGTCGGACTCGGCGAACAATTTGAAGAAGTCGTGGAATTGATGAAAGATTTGCGCTCGGTTTCGTGCGACATTATGACCATCGGTCAATATTTGCAGCCTTACGAACGCCGTCTGCCGGTCGAGCGCTATGTCACGCCGCAAGAGTTTGCGGAATGGAAACGTATCGGTCTGGAAATGGGCTTTAAGCACGTGGAATCGTCGCCGCTGACGCGCTCGTCATATCACGCGCGGCAGCAAACCGAATCCGGCGAGCAGCAAACAATTGTGCAAATTGCCCGAAATTAATCAGAGCGTCGTTTTGCACGCTCGGACAAACGCTTTATAAAAGCAAACGGCTGTGTTTTTGTATTTCGTTAATTCAAATCGGCTTTAGATTTACCATTTGCCGTTGGGCAATTCGTCAATCGAGACGAGAGAGCCGAAAACGTCGGTTTTGCCGTGCAGACGCATTCCGTTTTGAAAGCGCGACCAGGCGTCCGATTCGATTTTATGTTTGTAAAGTTTGTTTTTGCCGCCCAATTCTTTGCAGAGCAGGTTATAAGTTTCGTCGCGCCCGGCTTCGCGCGTGCGAACGTTGTCAACCTCGATTGCCGCCCATTGCGGATTAAAATCGCTGCCCGAAGTCGTTTTCTCGCCCGCCGCAACCCATTTGTCAATCAAAAAAGTGTAGCGCGTTCGATAAACCGGAACTTCTTTGTAGATGGTTTCGGTTTTGTTGCGCGTTTTTGTCACGTCTTTGTATTTCGTGCGCGTGCAGTATTCGTCTTCAAAATAGCCGTTTTTCTTGTTCTTTCGCCCGCAAACGTAGCGTTCCGTGCCATCGGAAACGCGCTCGGTATAAGTTTCCGGGACTTGCCTTGTGCCATTCGGAACTCGGTCGGTGTGATGTAGCGCGGTTTCTTTTGATTGAACGCGCGCCGCAGACGGAACTTCGCCTTCCCAAGCGGTTTCCCGAACGGTTTTATATTCTTCGAGACGAATCGTCCGCTGCCATTCAAGCCCGACAACTTCGATGTCGCACGAATATTCAAGAGTCGAAATGTAAATCAGAACTCCGAATAAAACGACAAACAAAGCGCCTAAAGCTCCCGCGCCGAGCAAAGCGATTTTGAATAAACGACTGCTGAAAAAGGATTTTTTCGGCTGCGTGTTTTGAAAATTTATAGCCGCCGCTGTTTGCGCGGCTTCCGTCCAATCGTTAACGCCGCGAATTTCTTCTTGAAGCTGTTTATTTTTGGCGTTGCGCGCGCTTCCGCAGCTTGTGCAATTTCGGTCGAATGCGCGATTGTTGCCGCCGCAATATTGACAAATCCAATCCGCGCCTGCGTTTGCCTGCCGCAAAAGCTCGGCGTCGTTGATGGCGGATGTCTCGTCGTCAATAAAAAATCTAACGTCGTCATCGCGCTTTGTGCCGCAGGTTTGACAGTTCAAGTGTCGTCCTAGATTTGGGTTTGAACATCGCAAACAATGCCATTTGCCCTCATAAGTCGCCATAAATTTCCCGCTAACTAACGCGAAAAATAAACGAAAATCGTTTCACAAAAGTTTAGATTTTGAGATTTTGCGAAATTACCAGCGCGTATCATATTTGATCAGATTTTCGCGCCACTCGATTTCGTCGCATTCGACGGGTAGAACCGGGATTTTGCCGTCGAGAATGATTTGCGCATCAGCCGTCCGGCGGACGCGGTAAGTTTTGCCCGACACAGACCAAATAATCAACACGGCTTTGTCTTCCTCAAATTGCGAAACGACCGCTTCGCGCCAATCTTTTTTGCAGCGCAAAACCAGACGCGAGCCGATTGGCAATTCGCCCAAAGTTAATTGTTGTTGCGTTTCTTCCAAAATCGAAACAAAAAAGCGCAAACCGATTTATTCAGTTTGCGCTTTTTCAATTCTTTAAAAACAAACGAGAGTTTAGTCTTCAAACGGCAAGTCCTGCTGTATTTTGCGCTCTTTGTTTACGGCGTAAAACCGCAAACCGATTGAAACCAGCACGAGCGAAATTCCGATCCACGCAACCACCCAAAAAATGCTGGGAATGCCGGTCGCCTGAGCCATATTTGCCGCATCGCTGTGAACGTGCGAAGCCGCAAACGGCGAATGCATAAAGAAAACGGTTTTTAAATCAAACAAAGCGTTGAGCAAACATTGAACCGCAAGAAAGCTCAAAAAGAACGAAGCGACACGCGCCGTCGCAAATCGCGCAACTGCCGCTAGTCCGCCGCTGATTACCAAACCGGAAATGACCGTAAACGCAATGGCGAAAATCGAGACTTCGGCGCGCGAGAAATTCCACATCGGTAATGCAAAACCGAAAATCAAAGTCATCAGCGCGATAAAACCTGCGGTTGCGGCTAAAACAATTCTGGCTTGCACGGCGCGGCGGATCAAAATCAAAAGAAGCGCGCCGAAAGCCGATGCTCCGACATAACCCGCACTCGAAATAATCAGCGACGCAACCGTTGTTTCCGGCGCGGCTAAAACCGCTCCGCTTCCGTCGGGCGCGACAGTCAAGCTGAATATTGCGCTGTTGGTGATGAGCGAAGCCAGAACGTGACCGCCTTCGTGAATGAACGTCACAAACAATCGAATCGGGTAAATCAAATACTCTGCAAACGGAATAAACCACAAAACAATGCTCAGAACGGTTGCAATTAACAAAGTTTTTAATTGCGGGCGAGCATCCGGCGCGACGTTAAATTTCATTATGCTGTAACTCCCTTGTTTCAAGTCTCGAATAAACTTACGTTTATCTTACCGCAAAGTTCTCGATTTTACGATGCCAAATTCCTCTCTCGATTTCGCTTTTAATCTTCAATTTTCGCCCGCGCGAAATCGCAGCTTTTCCCGCCGGTTTTCGCTTCGAGCCGAATATCCGTGATTGTAATCGTTTTATCGAGCGCCTTGCACATATCGTAAACGGTCAAAGCCGCAACCGAAACCGCCGTCAATGCTTCCATTTCAACTCCGGTTTGCGCAGTTGTCATAGCTTCGGATTCGAGCGAAATGCCGTAATCCGTGAGTTCGGCGCGAATCTCGACTTTTGACAAATTGATTTGATGACACAGCGGAATCAGATTTGACGTTTGTTTTGCCGCCATAATTCCGGCGATTCGAGCAATTTCGAGCGGATTCCCTTTTGGCGTCTGATTGTTTTTAATCGCGCTAATCGTCTCCTCATTTAACAAAACGCGCGCCGAAGCGACCGCGCGGCGTTTTGTTTCGGCTTTTTCGCCGACATCAACCATTACGGCTTTTCCGGCTTCGTCAAAATGTGTGAGCTTTTTCATCGGTAATCCGAATTAATCAAGACTTTTCAGAAATGAAAACAGCGAACTGTCAACTATGAACTCTAAACTGTCAACTGTTTTGCAGAAAACTATATTTCCTTGCAAGACAGTTGATAGTTGACAGTTCATAGTTGACAGTTGCGGCTAAATCTCTCCATTTTGAGAAATCCTCCTATTAATAATAAAAACTTTGGCATCTTTTGCAGTCAAACTTCTTTACGGTAAAAACGCAATTTTGACAATTGAATCGGCTTCGATTGTTAAACCTTGCGGCACAAAAACGAGCGCGTTGGCGCGGGCAAATCCGACGAAATCAGACGAACCGCCCCAACGCAGATTTTCCGCAATGATCTGACCTTTTTCATTTGTCGAAAGTCTCGCGGGAAGCAAACTGTCACGTTCTTTTGCGCCTTTAAATTTCCCGCCGGAAACGGCAAAGCCCGATTTTAAATCGCAATCGCTCGCGCCCTGCATTTTCAGCAGCGCCGCGCGGACGAACAAATTAAACGTAACAATCGCCGAAACCGGATTTCCCGGCAAACCGAAAATCAAACAATCGTTTAATCGCCCGAAAACCGTCGGTTTTCCAGGACGCAGCGCCACTCTTTCAAAAAGAATCTGCGCGCCCAGCTCACGCAGAGCGGTTTTTGTAAAATCGTATTTTCCGACCGAAACACCGCCGGAAAGAATCAGAACATCCGACGCTTTGACGGCATTTTCAATGTTCAATTTGAGATGTTCGATTTCATCGCCCGCAATCGGCAAAATCTCGCACTCTGCTCCGCATTTTTCGGCGTAAATTTTTAGCGTTAAAGAATTTGAATTACGAATCTGATCTCGCGCCGGTTTTTCTTCAATCGGCACTAGCTCGCTGCCCGTCGCCAAAATCGAAACGCGCGGTTTTCGGGCGACTTTTACAGTTGCGTAACCGAAAGAAGCCAGACTTGCGATCATCGCCGCATTGACGATTTCACCGGCTTCAAAAACCTTCGCATTCTCTTTGATTTCGCTTGCTCGGCGGACAATGTTTTGACCGATTTTAACCGGTGCCAAAATTTCGACAAAACCATTTTCTTCGTTCGCCAGTTCCAGCTTTTGCACCGCATCTGCGCCCGCCGGGACAGGCGCTCCGGTCATAATTCGCACGGCTTCCGTAGCTTTCAAATTGCTGCGCCAGCCTTTTCCGGCTGCCGATTCGCCGATTATTTTTAATTTGACGGGCGCGTTTTCGGCATCTTCGGCTCGGATTGCGTAACCATCCATTTGCGAGCGGTCAAACGGCGGCAAATCCATATCCGCCCGGATTTCCTCCGCCAAAACTCTGCCGCAGACCTCGAATAATTCAATCTTTTCCGTTTCAACCGGAGAAACGTTTTCCGCAATTATTTTCAGAGCCTCGGCAATCGAAATCATTCGATTAGTTTGCTGTAAACAAGCGAATGAGCGCAAGGCGCATAATTTTTCCGACTACTAGCCTTTCTTATTTTTCTACGTTTCTCTTGAAATTTAATGCGTTGAGGCATAACATACCCGCAATCTGCCGGAGAAATCTAATGATCACATTATTTAAATTTACTTTTGTTTTCTTCACGCTGTTTTGCCTGGCGCAAACAGCCGCTGCTGTAACTTACACTGTCACGAAAACCGCAGACACTAATGACGGTGCGTGCGATGCCGATTGCAGCTTGCGCGAAGCGGTTGCAGCGGCTAACGCAAGCGCCGAAAACGATATGATTTCGTTTTCGATTAACGTTTTCAGTACGCCGCAAACAATTGTGTTGACAGGCGGCGATCTCATCATTACGAACAACGGCTCTTTAACGATTGTCGGCAGAGGAGCTAATTTTCTCACCGTCAGCGGCAACAACGCGAGCCGGGTTTTTACCAATAATATCGGTGCGGCGACGGCAATCAGCTTTCTTCGAGTCACGGGCGGAAACGGTATTAGCAGCATCTCAGCCGGACTTGGCGGCGGTATTCACAACGCAGGCGGAAACTTAACTTTGACCGGATTGGTAATCAGCGGAAATGGGGCAGGACACGGCGGCGGTGTGAGCAATTGGGCAAACGGGACTTTAACTTTAAGAGAAACTACCGTGTCGGAGAATACGGCGAACGGCTCTGGCGGGGGAATGACGAATCTTCCCGGCAGCACGATAAATATTATAAATTCGACGTTTTCCAGAAACATAGCAGCTTCGCCCACAACGAACGGCGGCGGAGGGCTTCGCAACGACGGAATTGCCAACATAGCTAACTCAACTTTTTCCGGCAACATCGCGCAGAATGGAAGGGGCGGCGGAATTTTCCACACCGGCATATCTTTATCATTGAATAATGTCACAATTACGGGCAACAGGGATAGCTTAAGCACCGGCGGACTGCTCAGTACCTCACAGACCGCTTTTAATTTAAGAAATACAATCATCGCCAATAACACGGGCGGTAATACGCCCGATATTTCCGGGGAGCTTAACTCGTTCGGCAACAATTTAATCGGCGTCACAGGTCTCGCAACCGGCTTTATTAGCTCGGATTTGCTTAATCAAAACCCGCTTCTCGCGCCGCTTGCCAATAACGGTGGGCAGACGCAGACACACGCTCTGCTTCCTAATTCGCCTGCTGTCAACGCGGGAAACAATTGCGTCATCAACGGCAGTTGCGCCGGAGGAAGCCCGTTTCAACCGCTCACAACCGATCAGCGCGGCTCAGGTTTTCCCCGTCAAGTTGGGGCAAACGTTGACATCGGCGCTTTTGAGGTGAATGTAATTTGTTCTTGCGGGACTCGCGCTTTGTTTGATTTCGATGGCGACGGGAGAACTGATTACGCGGTTTTTCGCCCGACGAACAATTTCTGGTATTTACAGCGTTCGACCGCCGGATTTTTCGCCGTGCAATTCGGCAATTCGACCGATAAGCCCGTCCCGGCAGATTATGACGGGGACGGCAAAACGGACATCGCGGTTTGGCGCGAGAGCGCCGGTGCGCCTTCGTACTTTTACATTTTAAATAGCTCTGATAATACGTTTCGCGCCGAGCAGTTCGGCTCGCTCGGAGATGATCCGCGAGTTGTCGGCGATTGGGACGGCGATGGGAGGGCGGATTTGGCTGTTTACCGCAATGCTATTGGAATCCCGGAAAATCCGGCTCCGACCCATTTCTTTTATCGTCCTTCCGGCACGCCCGGCGTTACATTCCGCGCTATCCAGTGGGGCAATATCTTTGACCGGGCGGTGCGCGGAGATTTCGACGGCGACGGAAAACAAGACGCCGCCGTTTTTCGCCCGTCAACACGAACCTGGTACGTCTTGCAAAGCTCAAATAACCAGCCGCTTTACCTGCCGTGGGGTTTGCCGGAAGACAAACTGGTTCCAGCCGACTACGACGGTGACGGGCGAACCGATATTGCGATTTTCCGCAACGGTTTATGGGCAATTCTGCAATCGTCAAACAATCAGCCGCTTTACCAAAATTGGGGATTGCCGAACGATATTCCGGTTCCGGGCGATTACGACGGCGACGGGAAAACCGATTTTGCAGTTTGGCGCAACGGCACTTATTTCGTGCTTCGGAGCGGCGATAATCAATTCACTGCCGTTCTGTTCGGTTTGAGCAACGACGTACCAATCGCTTCGGCATTCGTTCCGTAAATTTAACTATTATTTCAATTAAAGGGCGTGATTGCTCAGGTAAGTTTTCGCGCCTTTTTGGTTGATAGAAATGAAGAAAAATAACTGCAAAGGACGCAAAGATTTTCGCAGAGGGCGCTAAAAAACTTCTATTTTTGGATGACTCTTTATTTTCAACATCTGTTATCCAGAACCGATGTTATCTTAAGATTCGCTTCAAAAGACATAACTAAAATCTCCGCCGAATCGCTCTTTGTACGGTTTTTCGTATTTCCGGCAAATCCGCCGGTAGCTTTCGGCTTGCCGCTCTCTCTTTAATTCGCTCGCCAGTTTTGCTGCTTCGTTTGCTAAATTCAGCGTTGCTGAAATCGGCTCTATATTCGCCGGGTCGGCTTCGGTGCGCTCCAAAGCTAAATTTAATGCCCTTTCCGCTTCGGCAAGGGCGGCTTCAGGCTTGCCCTGTTGTTTGAAAATGGGTATTTTCAAACCGAGAATCCAGATTTCAAGTATAGCGAGTTCGCGGTCGTCGGTGTTCTTTTTTAAATCTTGAAGAATTTTTACGGCGATTTCCAAATTTTTCGACGCTTCGGCGGTGCGTCCGAGCCTCATCAGAGTTTCGGCATAATTAAAATACGAACTGTAAATCCAACGCTTTTCAGTAATAGCGTCCGGGTACCGTTCGGTGTAATAAAGGTTGCGCTCTCGATGTTCGAGGGCTTGCGCGAACCAATTTCGGGCGATCTCGAAATCTCCTTTTTTCTCTTCGTGTTTGCCTCTATGGGAATTGACGTTGCCGATTCTCGAATGCAGCTTTGCTATAAGATTGATGAGATTTTTGTTCCGTAGCCCGGACGCATAAAGCGCGTCGGCTTCGACCAAAGCCCGTTCACAATGTTCAATGCCGTCTCCGGCATCAGTCAGCGCGATTTGCAAACTCAGAAAGGCGATTTTTCTTTCGACGTTTGTTTCGTCGGATGCTAACAATTCTTTGTGCAACGTCAGAGCTTTTTGCAAAATTTGCTGTGCTTGTTCCCAATTACCGACGCGGCTTTCGACATTTGCCAGCAGGCGCGACGTTTCGACCAGTTCGTCTTTGAGCGATAAATCGGCGGGCGCAAGCAGCATCGCTCGTTCCAGCAGCGCGACGGACTTTCGATAGCTTTGAATCGCGTCTTCCGATTTGCCCAGATTCGCCGTGTACGGTTTGCCCTGCGCATCGCCGATTTTCCGGTAAGCGGTTGCCGATTCTTTCAAGAGTTCGGGATTGTTAATTTCTTCACGCGCCACGGCGTCGAGATAATTAACGCCGTCGCTAACGAGTCGTTCGCGTAAGCTCGTCGAGCCATCGAGCCGGGCGATTTCGTCGTGATAATCGAAGATAAAAGAGTTTGCGATTTTCCGCACTTGCTCGAATCTTTGCTCGGCGATTTGCTGTTGTTTTCGCGCCTCAAAAGATTGCCAAATCGCCGCCGCTACTCCGCCGGCAATCAGCAAAATCGCCGCCGCCGCGAGCGCAGCCGACAAACGATTTCGCTTGACGAATTTTGCGGCGCGGTATCGAAAAGACTGCGGATGAGCTTTGACGGGTAAACCGTTCAAGTAAGATTTCACATCGTCGGCAAACTGCTCAACCGAATCATAACGCCGCTCTTTTTCCTTTTGTATGGCTTTTAAAATGATGTTGTCCAAATCGCCCTTCAATTGCGATTTTGCTCGGCTCGGCGCGACGGGTTCGATTTCACAAATGCCGTGCGGAATTTCCATTTGACTGACCGAATAAATCTCACGCGGCGGTTTTTCGGTCAAAAGTTCGTACAAGATAACCCCGAGACTGTAAACGTCGCTGGCGGTAGCGATAGTTTCGCCTTTGATTTGTTCGGGGCTGGCATAAGCGGGCGTGAGGGGCGCGTTTTGGGTTTGCGTTTGCGCGTCAGCATCGGCATTGAGAATTTTGGCGATACCAAAATCGAGCAATTTCGCCTCACCGTTTTTTGTGATCAAAATGTTCGACGGCTTCAAATCACGATGCACGATTAACTGCCGGTGCGCGTAAGCGACAGCCGAGCAGATTTGCAAAAAAAGCTCAAGCTTTTCGTTTATGTCGAGATTGTTTTCGCGGCAATAAACGTTAACCGGAACGCCTTCGACAAATTCCATCACGTAATACGGCGTTCGGTATTCGGTAAAACCGCCGTCGAGCAAGCGGACAATGTTCGGGTGTTCGAGCCGGGCGAGAATCTGCCGCTCCGTTTTAAAACGCCTGACCAGCTCATCGTTGAAAAAATTGTGATTGACAAGCTTGACGGCGACGCGCTGATCGAATTCGCCGTCGAAACGCGCGGCTTCAAAAACCACGCCCATTCCGCCGCGCTCAATTTCGCGTTCGATTCGGTAATGTCCGACAGTTTCTCCGATAAGTGAGGGCGAATCAAATTCGAGCTTAACCGGCTCTCCGAGAAAATCTTCGGCTTCCAGGTCAACCTCAATCAATTCGGCAAGTTCCTGATAAAAAGTTTTCTCATTCAGGCGCAGCGACGACAAATAAGACGAACGCATTTCGGGCGTAAGCTCAACGGCTTCGTTAAAAACATTTTTCAATCTTTGCCAGCGATTGTCGTCCGATTTCGCGCCGTTCATTTTAACTGTTCCTGTTTAGCTTTTGATAAAGCCAGCTTCGCGCAAACCGCCATTCGCGCATCACCGTGCTAAGAGAAATGCCCAAAATGCGAGCAATTTCATCAAAAGTCAAACCGCCGTAAAAACGCATTTCAACGATTTTCACCGCCCGCGCGTCGCGTTTTGCCAATTCGAGTAAAACCGTTTCGAGCGCAATTACGTCAATTTCCGTTTGCTCAAATCCGAAGAGCGTTTTTTCTTTAATCTGATCGAGCGGAAAAACGTCCTTACCCTCGCCGCGCTTGATGCGTTTCCGGTGAAGGGCATAATTGACCAGCACGCGCCTCATAATTGAGGACGCTATACTCACAAAATAAACGCGGTCGTTCAAATCAAGCGAATGCTGTTTGCGGAGCAGGAGGTAAACTTCGTGAACGAGTTCGGTCGGACGCAAAGTATGATTCGTTCGCTCGTTTTGCAGATGATAAGCCGCGAGCCGCTTCAGCTCGGTATAAACTTTCGGAAGAAGCTCGTTTAACCTTTCGGCATCAAACTCCTCCAATAAATCGGTTTCGCTCGGCGCGTCAAACTCCGACAATCTTTTCGCTCCTTAATCTTTGCCGTCAACTTAACACCGAAACAAAATTTCTGTCAATTTTTTTGACACAAAGCCGGTAGTTTTGTTGCGTTACTGTAAAAGAGTTATTCAAAGAGTTATTCCAGCGACAGTTTTAATATTTTAAGTCAGCTTAACCGGCAGGCTTAATTTACTCCAAGTTTGAGGCAAATACTCTATCGTCTTTAAACAATCGAAAGATTTGAAATTAAAGAACTCCTCAATTCATTATTTGATTCCTTTAGATGTCGTTTTGAATTAATCACCTAACAAATAACAACTTAACTTACCAACCTAACAACCGGGAGATTTGAACAAATGAATTGGAAATTGATTGGGAAATATATCGTGCTGACGATGGTCTTCACTTTAGGGGCATTTATTTTACTAAATGTATTTAATAACTATTCAAACATTGAGACGAATAACAAAAAACAGATTGGTCAAACCGCGACAACGATAACAGCAGAAAGTAAAACCGGGACAAATGATAAGCTCCTGGAACCCAACCCTTCAACTAAAAAGCAAATTAAAGAAAACTACGGAAAATTGCTGCTAACCTTTGAAGCTAATGAAGGACAGGTTGATTCTCAGGTTCAATATCTTTCGCGCGGAGACGGCTATAACCTGTTTTTAACCGGCACAGAAGCCGTAATTGCTTTACGTGCTCCGGTTAAGGCTAATGATACTTCTACCGCCAAAAATGAAGCAGAACCGATAAGTGAGGAACAATCAGTTCTCCGCATGAAAATGGTCGGCGCAAGTGCGGCACCTGGAGTTAAAGGACTTGAGCCGCAGCCGGGTAAAGGCAACTATTTTCTCGGAAACGACCGAAAAAAGTGGCGAACAAATGTTAACCACTACGCCCGTGTGGAGTATACGGATGTATATCCCGGTGTCAATGTCGTTTACTACGGAAATCAGCGGCAGTTGGAATACGATTTTGTCGTCGCTCCCGGCATTAATCCAGATATTATTAAAATGTCGTTTGAAGGCGCGCAGGATTTAAGCATTGACGCCGACGGCGATTTAATACTGCGGACGCCGGGCGGCTATATTCGCCACCATAAGCCGATTATTTATCAGGAAACAAACGGCAGGAAACAAGAAATCGCCGGTCGTTACGAAATCAAGGGCGAGCGTGAAATAGGTTTTGAATTAGCACCGTATGATACGACGAAACCGCTGGTGATTGACCCAGTGATTAACTACTCGACTTATCTGGGTGGTTACGGTATTGATAGTGGTCACGGTATTGCGGTGGACTCATCGGGCAATGCTTACGTCACCGGGTTCACAGAAGCTAGTAATTTTCCGACCGCTAATTCTCTGCCTTACGGTGATCGCGAGGGCGAGGGCTGGTCTCAAGACGCCTTTGTCACTAAATTAAATGCCGCTGGCAGCGCGCTCGTCTATTCCACTTACCTTGGCGGTCAAAGCAGAAGTAGTGATAAGGGTCTCGGCATTGCCGTTGACGCTTCGGGCAACGCCTACGTCACAGGTTACACCAATTCGGTTGATTTCCCGACGATGAATCCTTTCCAGTCTGCTTTGCGCGGCTTTGGGGATGCCTTCGTAACAAAGTTAAATTCGACCGGCTCCGCTCTTGTCTATTCCACATACCTCGGAGGAAGCCATAATCAGGAAGAGAGTAGCAGTATTGCTATTGATTCTGCTGGCAACGCTTATGTGACAGGTACTACCAGTTCGACCGACTTCCCAACAGCAAATCCACTGCAACCGGCTATCATCGGCGACCCCTACTATGGCGAAGCTTTTGTCACGAAGCTAAATCCGGCAGGCTCTGCGCTTGTTTACTCGACATTCCTTGGCGGCAGCAGCTATGATGATGGTAACGCCGTCGCCGTAGATTCATCCGGCAACGCATATGTGACTGGGTCCACTTACTCAAATGATTTCCCGATAGCAAATGCTCTACAATCTGATTGCGGTTGTTCGTTTGGTAACTGTGCTGGCAATAATGCCGTATTCATTACGAAGATAAACCCGACCGGCTCAGCACTTGTCTATTCCACTTTCCTCGGCGGTAACGGCACCGAGGATGGACGGGGTATCGCTGTTGATTCATCCGGCAATGCCTATGTAACGGGTAGCACTAGTTCGAGCAACTTTCCAACAGTAAATCCGGTGCAAGCAACAAATCCTGGCGGCAGCGCTTTTTGCAATGGAAGTGATGCTTTCGTAGCAAAGATAAATTCGTCGGGTTCCGCGCTCGTTTATTCTACATATGTCGGCGGCTATGGTAATGATGGAGGTAATGGAATCGCTGTGGATTCATCGGGCAGCGCATATGTGACGGGTGACACGTATGGCTATTCTCCCTTCCCCATATTGAATGCAGTGCAGCCGACTTCCGGCGGCGGGGGCGATGCTTTCGTTACAAAATTAAATCCGGCGGGTTCTGCGTTTCTCTTTTCGAGTTTTCTCGGCGGCAGCACATATGATGCGGGTAGAGGCATCGCCGTAGATTCATCCGGCAATGCTTACGTAACGGGATTTACAGGAAGCGACAACTTTCCCACCGAGAAACCGTTTCAGCCGGTTTTTGGCGGCGGCATTTACAACCGCAACCAGATGCAAGACGCCTTTGTTGCGAAAATCAACACTGGAAATGTAGTAGTGCCCACCCCGTTCTCGATTTCTGCAGTAACGCCAAATCGAGGCGGGAATACCGGCTTGGTATCCGTTACCATTCACGGCAGCAGCTTTGTTAATGGAGCGACTGTTAAACTTGTCAGCGCCGGTCAGCCCGACATCAATGCGATTTCCGTCGGAATCAGCGAAAATGGTACTGTTGCACGCGCTATATTCGATTTAAATGAGCAAACTCCGGGTATAAGAAATGTAGTTGTTGTTAATCAAAACGGCTCTTCTACTTCACGTGAAAAGTCTTTCACTATAGAAGCTGGCGGTGAACCAAAAATTTGGGTGGATATTATAGGGCGCGATGAATTCAGACCCGGACGCCCACAAACTTACTACATTTCCTTTGGTAATAGAGGAACTGTTGATGGGACACTTCTTCCGCTTATCATCTCGATACCAATCAATGCAGAATATGAACTTGGTTTTAATTTTCTGCCAACACCCCAACCAGTGTCTGGTGGAAACTTTGATTTTAGTCAGATTCCGGCACATTATGAGACCAATACAGAAAAGATTATTCCATTACTTATTGGATATGTTCCAGCAGGTCATTCGGATTTCCTAAAAATACGAGTAACTGGTGGTGAAGAGCCTCTAAAGTTGCTCATTCGGACATTCCCAAATATTGGTCGTGGGTTAGCGTCGAGGGCTAGTAGTCCAACATCTTTTGCAAATTTATCCAAATCTAGAGCTAGTGAATATACATCTATAGCAGATTTATACATGGTTAATGATAATGAGAATGAGGTTTCTGTATTATCATGTCTTACTACTCTTGCTACCGAAGCTGGCAATTGCGTCAAAGAAGCAACACCAATAGGGTGCGTTAAAGCGGCGTATCTATATGCGGCAAATCTCAAATTGGACCTTATTAACTCAGGTGTTGATACAGCGACAAATACTTATAACGCATCGTCTCCGGTGGTTTCGTTGACTAGAGCAACTGCTGGAACAGTTGTGTTGGCTTCGGAATGTTCAAAAAGGGTTATTCCTGGCGTAGCGCAGGTTTACGGCGCAGTAAACTGCGGGTTAGCCGCAAGTAATATACTATCTGCATGCACAGGCTTTAATGTATTTGAAGAAATATCCAAGAAATTGATACCAATCTTCTCTCGTGACCCAAATGACAAGATCGGATCAGCAGGAATAGGCGTTAATCACTATATTTCTGGAAATGAACCTACCCGTTATGCAATCTACTTTGAAAATGTTGAATCTGCCACTGCTCCTGCTCAAGATGTAGTTATTACCGATCAACTCGACAATTCAAAACTCGATTTAGATACCTTCAGTCTTGGTCCAATTTCTTTTGGTGATAATAATCACATCGTACCGCCATCGGGCTTGAGTGAGTTCACTAAAGATGTTGACCTTCGACCGGCAAACAGTCTGATCGTGCGTATCAATGCAAAATTAGACAAAACGACGGGACTTCTGACGTGGCGCTTTACTTCGCTTGACCCGGTGACAATGCAGCCGACCGAAGATCCGCGTGCCGGATTCCTTCCGCCGAATGTTATTGGAAATGAAGGTGAGGGACAAGTTCTTTTTACCGTGCGTCCTAAAGAGAATCTCGCAACCGGAACAGAGATTCGGAACAAAGCGAGAATCATCTTTGACACTAACGAGCCGATTGACACGCCGGAATGGCTCAACACCATTGATAACTCGAAGCCTGTGAGCCAGGTCAGTTCGCTATCGGCGACGCAGAGTTCCAGCAGCTTTACAGTCAATTGGTCTGGAACGGATACCGGTTCGGGCATTCAATCCTACAGTATTTTTGTTTCTGAGAACGGCGGACCGTTTAATGTCTGGAGGCAGAATACGACGGAAACATCCGGCATCTTCGCCGGTAAAGCGGATACGACTTATGCATTTTACAGCGTGGCTCAGGATAAAACGGGAAATAATGAAAACGCCCCGGCGACGGCTGATGCAACAACACTAACGCCCCCACCGGCATCAATAACAGGAAAAGTTTCTTACGGCACGTCGCCCGCAGATCAAAGCAAGTTTGTCTCAGGTGTAACGGTGAGTGTTGGCGGCGTTAATTCTCCTACGACAAATGCTTCCGGTACTTATTTGCTGCAGAATTTAACAACAGGCGTTAATTACACCGTCACTGCTTCAAAGAGCGGAAACATCAACGGCATCTCTCCGTTTGACGCAACTCTGATTCTTCGTCATATAGCAGCTAACGGAACAGGACCGAATGTTTTAAATGCAAATCAACGAATTGCAGCAGATGCTAATGGTGATGGAAGCATCTCTCCATTTGATGCAACACAAATTCTGCGATATGTAGCGGCAGGCAGTCAAAATGCCAACACCGGACAAATTGGTAATTGGAAGTTTACTCCGGCAAATCGCCCGTACGAGCCTTTGAACGGCAATCTGTTTGATCAGAATTACGCGGCAATTCTTGTTGGAGAAATCAGCGGCGATTGGTCTCCTTAACTACACTAGAAAGCGTTAAGCAATTACAAAAAAGAAAAGGAATTCTCACATATAAAGAATTCCTTTTCTTTTAAAGATAAATTAAATATTCCGAAAGAGTGCTCTAGTTATTAATCTAAATTTAATGATAATTTGTGCTAGTCCAGACAAGCATTGACAACAAGAATAACGGAAAGCGTTGAAGAAACAGTGGGAATATTATTCAAATTGTTCCATCGCCCTTCAAATTCTCCCTTTGCAAAGCCGTTTCTTCTTCCGAAGCCGATTCTAAATTGAAACGGTCGAGCCTGTTATTCAAAAGAACGTTGCCGAAAATGGTCACGCCGAAAGTTCCGAATCATCCGGTTAGTTTGCTTCAATCAAGCGAAAAAGCGCACGCTTGACAATCAAATTGAAAAGGCGAAATTACCCAATCGAGCAATCTCGCCTTTTTGGTGGCAGTAGAGAAAATTGCCGTTTTGTTTTAAATCGCTGGACGAGTTCTTCCGTTAAGAAATGGCGGCAAACTAGTTTTCCTCTGCGAATCCCGGTTAAAACCTGATTTGCGCGTATGCCTTCTTCAAATTACGGAGCCATCCAGTTGACAATGCTGTGCCAAACGGTCGTTTGAGCCAAAACCATTCTAAATGGGAAAGGTAATGCAATAAAATAAAGCAGCAAAGCAGCGGCAAAAACGCGGTTGAATTTGCCGTGTTTCATCCGAAGCCACGCTAAACAAAGAATTGCAATCAGTCCCGGCACTCCGAATGTAAACAGCAGTGTATAACTTTCCGGTACAAACGAAACTCTGAACAGCGCGGCGGGCATAAAATTGATCGCCGTCATTAACATCAACGATTTATGTTCGCGCGGACGTTTGCGGTAATAAATTGCGCCCGCAAAATAAATTGCAAACAAAAGCATATCGCCGAGCGGAAGAATGAAAAACTCGTGCGGATCGCTTCCCGGCGGCGCGGAGCTTCTAACGAGCTGAGCATCATACGCCGTCGCCAGTCCGACAATTACGACTAGCGCGGCAAGCGCGATGCCCGCCATTCCCATCGTCATGTGTAATCTAATATTTTTGGAACGAATCAGAGCGACCTGCGCCACAAAGTAAGCCACCCAAACCGACATCACGATGCCGTGCAAGTGAACAAGGGTGTTCGCAATCGGGCGCGCGTCGGCAAACAGGGAACTGAAATAATAAGATTTAAAATAACCGATAAAAACAATCAGGGGAAAACCGATTGCCGCTGCCAGAAACAATCCACGATCCGAAGGTCGCCGTATTAAACTTGTATTAATTGCCATATAAATTAACCTCCAACTTAAAACGCGCATTTCTGCGCGAAAGCGTATCGCCGGATTTCTTTTTTTGAGATAAATAAGGATTTTTCTTTTTCGGAAGCCGAGTCTAGATTAAAACGCTCAAGCGTGTTATTTAAAGGAACATTGCCGAAAACGGTTACGCCAAATACTCCAATCAAGTAAATAACAGTTGCCGCAAGCAAAAACCAAAACGCATTGATTGCCCGTAATGCAAAAAAGTGCTGAATTTAAAACTAAAAACTGTAACGCAAACCGAATTCAATTCTGCGCGGGGGCGCGGAAGCGTTGGCGCGCCCGAAGAAAGGCGAAATCAGCACGCCGCTCACATTGAGCGGATTCGTGCGGTTAAACAAATTGTTAAAGCGGATGTTTGCCGCCAGTTTGCGATTTCCGCTCGCTTTTTTGTCTTTTTCCCCAAATGTAAAAGTGCGGCTGAGATTCAGGTTGAAGGTGACATTTGCGGGATTCGTTCCAGCATTGCGCGGCAGATTGCCATTTATCGCATTTGGCGTCAGAAAGCCGTAGCGAGTTGAAATTGCCTGCGGATTCGATAAATCAACCACGCTCGGACGGTCGTTGAAATTGCCGTCTCCATTATTATCGCGCCCAGTCGTGATGTTAAACGGAGTTCCCGAAGCTGCAATAAAAGACACTCCGGCGCGGACTTGCCAGGGGAGATTTACAGTTCCATTGATAAAAATCCTGTGACTCATTTGCCAGCTCGGTCGCGCACATTCGCCCGTAGAATCATAGCTCGACTGCGGAAACAGAAACGGGTCATCGGCGGTTGTTTTGAAATTGAAATTAAGATAAGTCAACGTGGCGTTAAAACGTTTGTTTGAAGATTGATTGAGCGTTACAGAAAGAACGCGCCCGAATGTTTTTCCGGTTGATTCAAACATCAAAATGTTTTTCGCAACTCCCAATGGTCGCGGCGCGGTTCGCGGGTCTGGATTTGCGGTGTCAATAATCGGAGCGTTGATGTTACGCGAGCGCAATTCGTTCCAGCCTCGCGTCCAACTGTGGCTTGCCGAAATCTTCCAGCCTTGCGGAAGCTGCCGTTCAAACTCAAGTCTGAATTGAAATGAAGCGGTCGGGCGCAAATTTTCGTCGAGAAATCTGACAATCGGAGTCGAGTTGTTTGCCGTCCCGCCGCTAAACGGATTTGGAAAGGCAGGCGCGTCAAGAATGATTTGCTGTTGGCGCACGCCGTCAACTCTTTGCGCTTCGAGCGACAGAATTTCGCTGATGCGGTCGTAAAAAACGCCGCCGCGAGCGCGTAAAATCCATTTTTGTTTTTTATCGGGCGAATAAGCGACGCCTAAACGAGGCGCTAAGCTCGCCAAATCCGTCGGCGCTGTTTGGGCTTCGTAACGAAAGCCCAAGCTAAGAATGAGATTTTTCCGCAACTGCCAGTCGTCTTGAACAAATCCTGCAACGCGCAATTGTTTGACCGCAACTGAAGGCGAACCGAGTGCGATTGAAAACCGTGTAGGAATGCCGCCTGGCTGCGAGAGCAAAGTGCGGCGATATTGTTCGAGAGCCGAAATGTTTGTTCCGTTTAACTCCGCGCCGCCAAAGTAAAAAGTGCCGTTCGCATTTTCGATGCGAACATCGGTGACCTGACGGAAAGTGTTTTGCGTCCCGAATCTCAAATTGTGATTGCCCGCACGTAAAACGATATTGTCAACGATTTCCAGACGCTTCTCGTCGGCTTCGAGAAATTGCGTATTTGCGCCGCCCGATGTAAAAGAGCCTGCAACGCTGAAAGCACGTTCGGCGGAAAGAGCTTCTTGCTTTAGTTTTAGCAGCGTCAAACCAATTCGCAGTTCATTAGACATTCTGGGGCTGATGTTCAGAGCATCGGTGAATCGCAAATTCTGCTCGGTTTGATGGACGTTAAAGCCGCGTTCGGGAAGATTGAAACCACCGATGCCTTGATTGTCCAAACGATTTGAATTGAAGTCGTAGCGCAAAACTTGGACGCGGTTTGCGCCAAGCAGCCAATCTGCGCGAGCCGAACCGATGAGCAGTTTTCTTGGAGCAAGAATATTTACGTTAAAAGCTGCCAGTTGAAAAGCCGCATCGAGAACAAGAGCATTAACAAGAGCAGTTTCGTCAATATCGCGTTTCTCGAAATCAATGAAAAAGCCGGATTTTTTCCTGACAATCGGTGCGCCCAATTGAAAACCGTATTGCCGCGTTTGCGTCGAGGCGCGTGTAGCTGCAAACGCATCGCGGGCATTGAGCGCGTCATCGTTGAAGTTAAAAAATACAGAGCCGTTAAACGAATCCGCGCCGGGTTTGGTTGTAACTTCAATGCGACCGCCGCGAAAAGCCGGAGTTTCGTATTCAGCCGAATAATTATTCGGACTAACGCGAATCGAAGCGATGGATGATTTTGGCGGCAAGCGTCCGTCCGAGCGAAACCCGTCAACCGTCGTTACCGCCTGCCCCGGAACGCTCCCTGATGAAGCGGCGAGTTGTTGAAGATGTTCTTTTAATTGATCCGGGTCGTCGGGCAATGTTTCGAGGTCTCGTTCGGTTAAAACCTGTGTTCCGGCGGCTCGTTCGGGATCGAGCGTGGATTCGGAAAACTCATTGACTGCAACATTTTCCTTGATGGTCGGATACAGCGTTACGTAAAGTCGCACAGGCTTTGTCGCGCTTTCAACAATCAAATTTTCTTCGTAAATACCGAAACCTTCGGCTTCAATCTGCAAATTGTAAGAACCGACAGCCGGATTTCTAAAAACGAATTTTCCCTGCTCGTCGCTTATTGCAGTCAAAATTGTCGAATCTCTTTTCAAAACGACCTTTGCTCCGGCAATGACGGCATCGTTTTGGTCTTTTACTTCGCCTTGAATCGTGATGAAATTTTGCTGTAATGCAGCTTTCAAAGGGAAAAGAATTAATGCGCTCGTCATTGCCAAAGCGAGAAAGAAAAGAGTGCGTTTCACAAAGTCCATATAGTTACTTCAATAACCGGAAGTAGATTTCGCCGTTCAGATTAGGAACTTTGTGTTTTGACTGAAATGATTTTGTGACAAAAACGCCGGACGATTAAATCAAAGCGTTTTGGAGATGAACGAATGAATAAACCGTGGGTTCGGCTTAGAGATTTCCGCCGAGATATTTGCTCAAATTGTCTCGGTAGCGGTGACTCAATTTTAATTCCACGCCGTTTTTTAAAATTACCTTGTAATCGCCGCGAGACCAGACTTGCAGCTCGCGGACGAAATCGAGATTAACGATTGCCGAACGCCCGATGCGTCTGAACCGGCGCGGGTCAAGCTTTGCTTCCAGACTGCTGATGGCTTCGCGGAAAAGATGAGTTTGTTTTTCGGTGTGCAGCGCAACGTAATTGGCTTCGGCTTCAATCCACAAAATTTCGTCGGATTTCAGGAAAAAAACGCGCCCGTTGGCTTTGATAATAAAGCGTTCGAGATATGCGGTCGCGCTTTCGCGCTCATTCAACAGCGAGAATAAACGCCGCTCGAAATCACCTTTTTTCTCGCTTTCGATTTGCGAGACGGCGCGCGTCAGAGCTTGCTCGAATCGTTCGCGGTCAAACGGCTTTAAGAGATAATCGAGCGCGTGGACTTCAAAAGCGCGCACGGCATATTGGTCGTAAGCCGTGACAAAAACTATGTGCGGCGGCATTTCGCCGCTCAGAGATTTGATAACCTCGAACCCGTCAACTTCAGGCATCTGCACGTCGAGAAAAACCAAATCCGGTTTTATTGTTTCAATCGCGGCAATCGCTTCCTCCCCGTTTTCGCATTCGCCCGCGATTTCGATTTCCTTTCGCCCGCCGAGCAAATGCCGAATCATCATTCGCGCCGGGCGTTCATCGTCAACAATGAGAGCTTTGATTTTGCTAGTTTCGGGCATCGCGTTTCAATTCAAGTTGTAAGCGGCAGAATCGGCAATCATCAACGGAATCGAAACAACCGCGAGCAGACCGCCTTCCTGCGCTTGCTTCAATTCAAAGCTCTGATTCGAACCGTAAAATTGTTGCAGCCGCTCGCGGATGTTTTCCAGACCGAGACCTTGTTTCGGAAAACCGTTTCCGTTATACGCCAGACCGCAGCCGTTATCAGCCACTTCAAGCCGCAACTTGCCGTTTTGAATCTTCGCGCTGACGCGAATCAGACCGGCTTTGACTTGTTTGGAAATGCCGTGTTTGATGGCGTTTTCGACGAGCGGCTGCAAAATTAAATTCGGGACTTGAATTTCCAGCGCCGTCGGTTCGATTTCAAATTCGGTCGTCAGCCTTTTTCCAAATCGAACGCGCTCGATGTCCAGGTAACATTTCAAAAATTCAATTTCGCGCTTCAGACTGACGACTTGCGTCCCTGCATTATCCAGCGTCAGCCGCAGAAAATCTCCGAGTCTGGCGGTCATCGTCTGCGCCGCGTCAATGTCTTCAAACTGCAAGGCGGAAATTGAATGCAGAGTGTTAAAAAGAAAATGCGGGTGAAGCTGCATCTTTAAAGCTTGCAGTTCGGCGCGCGCAAGCTGCGATTCAAGCTGCAATGTGCGAAGCTCTTCTTCGCGGAACTGGCGGTGATAGTTGAACGCCTGACCGAGAGCCAGCACAAAACCGTAAAAAATCAGAGCCGTCAAAA
The DNA here is from genome assembly GCA_036400075.1 of Pyrinomonadaceae bacterium. Lineage (GTDB taxonomy): Bacteria > Acidobacteriota > Blastocatellia > Pyrinomonadales > Pyrinomonadaceae > JALZCH01. Next base: position 13,547 of record DASWLV010000232.1, on the reverse strand, counting down.
AGTCTGTAATCAAAAAATGCCACTTCGTGGAAAGCCAATTCAGCGTGTCAGTCAAGCTTGAGTTGAAAAAGATGAGTTGAAACAAAAAAGGAAAAAGCGTTTTCGCCAGCGAGAGCAATAATCCGAGAGCGAAATAAAAAGGCAAGCTCCGATACCAATTATCACGGTCTATCTTCAAACGGCGTGAGAACCATAAAACCAATGGAATAAAAAATATCCAGAAAGCCCACGCGCTCAAATCCCAACGGATTGCCGTTATCAAATCAACCTGCGCTATTCCATTATGATAAGCGGAGATATACGACCTGAGCGCGTCAACAAATCCAAGCAGCGCGCACAAAAATATCAGCAGGGATAAATTCAGCCAACGATTTTGAAACATCTTCGCCTCACAATTGCACTAGTTGAGACTAAGCAAGTTTACGAAAGAGTCAAAAGTTTTGGGACAAAGGTGTTTTACAAAGCGACAAATGCGCTTTTCGCTTTGACGAACGAAAAACGCATTTTCTTATTTACGGTCTATTCTATATTGAAATACTTCGCTTCAGGATGATGAATAATAATCGCCGAAGTTGATTGTTCCGGTTCAAGCTGAAACTCTTCCGATAATTCAACGCCGATTCTTTCCGGTTGAATCAACTCAAAAATTTTCGTCTGATCTTCAAGATTCGGACAAGCCGGATAGCCGAAGCTGTAACGCGAGCCTTGATAGCCTTGATGAAAAAGTTTGGTTAATTCGGGCGCGTCCTTTTCGGCGATGCCTAATTCCTGACGGATTCGCTTGTGCCACAATTCCGCCAGAGCTTCCGCCGATTCGACCGATAAACCGTGGAAAAGCAAATAATCGGTGTAATTATCGGCTTTGAATAATTCGGCGGCATATTCGCTGGCGCGGCGACCCATTGTCACCAAATCAAACGCAACAACGTCCATTTTTCCCGATTCGACCGAAGCAAAATAATCGGCGAGACACAGATTTTTCCCGCCGCGCTGTTCCTGCGGCTGGCGCGGAAACGTAAAACGCTGGATTTCGGTTTGCTTGTCTTCGCCGTAGATAATTAAATCGTTGCCGTTCGATTGACACGAAAAATAGCCATAGACGACTTTCGGCGTTAAGAGCTGTTCGCTTTTGGCTTTTTCTTTGAGCGCGGCGAATTTCGGCAAAACGGTTTCGCGCACAATCTTTTCGTATTCTTCTTTGGTTTTGCGTCCCTGTTTATATTGCCATTGACCTTTAAACAACGCGGTTTCGTTGATGAACGAAAAAACCTCGTCCAAATCAATGTCTTCGACCACGCGCGAACCGTAAAACGGCGCGTTCGGAATTTCCACGTTTTGCGAAATGTCCGAGCGTTTTGTATGCGCGGTGTCGCCGGAACTGCGAACGCGGGCGCGAGCGGCGACTGTGCCGAGTTTGGCGTCTTCACCGACTAAATCTTCGGCGTCCGCGACGGTTTGAACGGTATTGCCGTTAGTTTGATTTGAAACCGCTTTGCCGTTTGTTTTTGCGGCAGGCGCTTCAGTTTTTCCGGTCACCAAATCCATTGCGCGCAAACCGTCGAAAGCGTCCTGCGCGTAGAAAAGTTTGCCTTTGTAAAGCGGAATCAAATCGGCGTCAACATAGCGCCGGTTTAATGCTGCGCCGCCCAAAACCACCGGAACATTTATGGCGCGCTCGTTCATAATTTCGAGATTGTCGCGCATCACGAGCGTTGATTTAACCAGCAGACCGCTCATTCCGACTGCGTCGGCTTTATGTTCTTCGGCGGCTTTTAAAATGTCGTCAATCTGTTGTTTAATGCCGAGATTGACGACGCGATAACCGTTGTTGGTCAAAATAATATCCACGAGGTTTTTGCCGATGTCGTGAACGTCGCCTTTGACGGTCGCCAAAACCATCACGCCTTTCGACTGTTCGCCTTCGACTTTTTCCATAAATGGCTCAAGGAATTTGACTGCGGTTTTCATTACTTCCGCCGACTGCAAAACAAACGGCAATTGCATTTGCCCCGAACCGAAAAGATCGCCGACGACTTTCATACCGTCGAGCAAGATGTTGTTGATAATGTCGAGCGCCGAATATTTTTCGAGCGCGATTTTCAAGTGGTCTTCCAGTCCTATTTTTTCGCCGTCAATGATGTGATGTTTAAGCTGTTCCTCGATTGGCAGATTCGAGACATCAACTTTTATTGACTTGGCGGATTTGCCCTCAAACATTGTGGAAAACTCGCCGAGCGGATCGTAAGTGCAAATCTCGCCTTCAAACTGTCGGCGGTCGTAAATCAAATCGAGCGCGACTTCGATTTCGCGTTCGTTAAAACGATTTAAAGGCAGAATTTTCGAGGCGTTGACGATTGCCGCGTTCATTCCGGCTTCGGTGCATTCGTGCAGAAAGACGGAATTTAAAACCACGCGCGCAGCCGGATTCAGACCGAAAGAAATGTTTGAAACACCCAAAAGAATATTTGTTTCGGGCATTTCTTCGCGGATTTGGCGAATGCCTTTAATAGTTTCGGCGGCGTTTTGGCGGTCTTCTTCGATTCCCGTCGAAATCGGCAAAGCGAGCGGATCAAAGAAAATATCGTGGGCTTCGATGCCGAATTCGGTTGCATCTTTAAAAGCGCGGCGCGCGATTCTGATTTTATCGTCAGCGGTTCGCGCCATTCCTTTTTCGTCAATCGTCCCGACCACAATCGCCGCAGCGTGTTCTCTCGCAAGCTCCAAAACTTTGAAATAACGCTCTTCGCCGTCCTCGTAATTGGTCGAATTTAAAATGCATTTTCCGCCCGCGTGTTCCAAACCGGCTTCCATTTTTTGCCATTCGGTCGAATCGAGCATTATCGGAATTTTGACGTTTGTTACGAGACGCGAAACAAGCTCGTGCATATCGGCAACGCCGTCGCGCCCGACAAAATCAACGTTAACGTCCAAAATATGCGCGCCTTCGCGTTCCTGTTCTTTGGCGAGTGAAACCAGACCGTCCCAATCTTCGGCGTTTAAAAGGTCGCGCATTTTTTTCGAGCCGGAAGCGTTAACCCGCTCGCCGATAATCAAAAACGATGCGTCCTGCGAATAAGGCTGCTGGAAATAAATCGAAGAAGCGGCTGGAGTTAATTTGGCTTCGCGCTGTTTTGGCGTCACATTCGCCATTTTTTCGACGACGAGGCGCAAATGTTCGGGTGTTGTGCCGCAACAGCCGCCGACAATATTTGCGCCGAAATCTTTGGCGAAATGTTCGACCTGTGCGGCGAAGCTTTCGGGCGTTTCGTCGTAATGCTGCGCGCCGCCTTTGACTTCGGGCATTCCGGCATTCGGCAAAACCGAAACCGGAACGGGCGAGTTTTCGCACAGATATTTGACGTTTTCGCCCATATTTTTCGGTCCCGTTCCGCAGTTCATCCCGATAACGTCAATCGGAAACGGTTCGAGCGCGGTCAGAGCGGCGGAGATTTCAGTTCCGTTAAGCATTGTGCCGAATGCTTCGATTGTGACCTGCGCGATGACCGGAATTTTAATTTTTTGTTTCTCGAAAAATTCAAAAATAGCGGCAAGCGTCGCTTTTGTTTGGAGCAAATCCTGACAGGTTTCGACGATAAACAAATCAACTCCGCCATCGTAAAGCCCGCGCACCTGTTCTGTGTAAGCCGCTTTCAAATCCCGATAAGTGATGTGTCCGAGCGTTGGCAGCTTCGTTCCGGGTCCGATTGAACCGGCGACAAAACGCGGTTTTTCATTGGTCGAAAAATCATTGGTCAGACGTTTTGCCAATTCAGCCGCTTTTCGATTAACGTCATAAGCTTTATCCGCAATTCCGAATTCGGCTAAAACGACTTCGCTGCCGCCGAACGAGTTGGTTTCAATCACGTCGCAGCCGATTTCTAAAAAGCTCAAATGCACTTTTTCAATCGCTTCGGGTTTGGTGTAAAGCAGATTTTCCGAACAGTTTTCAAAATTCGCTCCGCCCCAATCGTCAATCGTCAGATTTTGCGATTGCAGATTGCTGCCCATCGCGCCGTCAAAAACTATTATTTTTTCTTTAAGTAAATCTAAAAAATTCATAAAACCGTTATTTTATTGGATTACACCGTTTGAAGAAGAATTTTCTCGAAGCCTCCGTTTAAGGATAACGCACAGGTTTGGGATTTGAATCCGGCAGCGGGATAAATTCATCTTCGTCGGGAACGGGTAAAAAACGCCCCGCTTTCCAATCTTCTTTTGCCTGCTCGATGCTCTCTTTCGAGCTTGAAACAAAATTCCACCAGATATGCCGCTGCCCGTCCATCGGATCGCCGCCGAGCAGCATCATGCGAGCAGCCGAAGCAGCGGCTCTGATTGTAATTTCCGCTCCCGGCTTTAAAATCAGCAATTGTCCGGCGTCGAATTTACCGTCTTCGGAAACAATCTCAATCGAGCCTTCGACAACATAAATTGCGCGTTCTTCGTGTTCTGCGGGAATCGGTATCTGAGCGCCGCTTGCCAGCATTGCGTCCGCGTAAAACATTTCCGAAAAAGTCTGCACGGGCGATTGCGCTCCAAAAAGCGAACCCGCGATCAGGCAAACACGTTTTCCCTCGCCTTCGATAATCGGTAATTCGCTCGCTTCGTGATGCGAAAAGCCCGGCTCGGTTTCTTCGTTTTTGCTCGGTAGAGCAATCCAGGATTGAATGCCGAAAAGCTGCGCGCCGCCGTTTCTCATCTCGTCGGGCGTTCGCTCCGAATGAGCGATTCCGCGTCCCGCGGTCATCCAGTTGATTTCGCCCGCGCGAATTTCCTGAATTGTTCCGAGGCTGTCGCGATGCAGCAGCTCGCCTTTAAAAAGATAAGTCAGCGTGGCAAGCCCGATATGCGGATGCGGAGCTACGTCCAAGCCTCGTCCGGCTTGCAATATTTCCGGTCCCATTTGATCAAAAAATATAAAAGGTCCGACCATCCGACGCCGCGCAGTGGGCAAAGCGCGCCTGACGCTGAAGCCGTCAACGATTTCCCGCGTCCGGGTGACGACAATCATTTCCAAACCGGAGTTTGCCTCATTGATGTTCATCCGACCTTTGCCCTTGCCTTTCCGATAGCTTTTAGTAAGCGCAATTTACCTTTAAATTTTGCTGTGCCTTTCAAATAAAGAAAAGCCTCGCGTGCAAACAACGCGAGGCTTTTCTTTAAAATTTAAATTGAAAAGTCTATCGGGCTGTTTAGCGTTTTATTTTAAGTGGTCGCAAGTTGCCTTAACTCACCACTTTTAATTGTCAATGCAAATTTTACACTGCTTATCAAAAACGTCAAGCCGACTAAACATTTAATCGGCTTGACGAATAATAGCAGAGGCGTTTTTTACTGCGGGTTTGCCGCAGGTGATTTAGTCGCTCCGCCCGTCACTTGCTTAAAAGCGCCTTCAAGCTGCGAGATAAAGTTCATCAACCCCGCCTGCGTTTTAAATTTTTCTTTGGCTAAATCAAAAGCCTGCTGACCCCGCGGGTCGCCGAGCTTGATAAAGCCGGTAAAGCCGCCGAAAATTCCGTTGAAATCGCTCGAATCGAGCGATTTCTTGAAGCTTTCAAAGAGAAGCGGAAAGATTCGCTCGTCGCCTTTCCCGGTTTCCGCCAGAACGCCCAAAGCAGCGGTGCGAATGTTTGCCGGGTTGGCTTTATCGGTGTATTTGAAGCCGGTTTCCATCGCGCGTTTATCGCCCGTCGCTGATAGTCCGTTTAAAGCCGCAATCCGCACGCGGTCGCGCCACGAATTTTGGTCAAGCAGACGCGCGATCTGGTCATAAGCCTGCGGCGTTTTGGTTGCTCCGAGCGCGTTTGCCGCCGCGTCAATCACCGAATAGCTCCGGTCGTTTAAAGCAGCCGCAAAAGTATCGGCGTATTTGGCGTCGCGCAGCCGTCCGAGCTGGGAAATGGCAGCTTGCCGTACATTGGCACGCTGATCTTTGGTTGCGGTCAGCAAGAGGTTGATGGTTTCGGGCGAAAAATTAGGTTTCGGCATATTGCCGCTGATCGAAGCTAAAATCGCAGCAGGACCTTGCGGACCAGCCGGGGCAAGAGCATTAATCGCGTCGCGTCGAATTTGCCAAACCTTATCACCCGCAATTGCCGCACTGAATGCCGTGAGAGCTTTTTGTTTATCAGCATCGGCAGCATTTGCTGCCCGCGATTTGGTTCTCAGTTCGCCCAAAGCCCACATTCTTCCCATCACATCGGGATCGTTTTTAAGTTGATAAGCCAGCTCGTCAATTGACTTGTCGAATTTAACTTCATCAATCAGAGAATTTTGGTAATCCCAATTAACGAGCGTCGGTTCGGCATCAACCGCAATCGAGACGGTTTGTTCGGTCAAAGCGGCAAGCTGAATGCGCTCGACTCTCGTGCCGGAAGCCGTGCCGATTTCAATGTCAACCGGAGTTTGGAACAATTCGACCTGCGGATAATCCGAAGTTTCGTCGCGTTTTTGTGTTTGCTTGACGTTGAGCTTTAAAGTTTTCGACGCGGCATCATAAGATTTTGAAACCTCGAAAATCGGATGCCCCATTTTATAAACCCATTGATCAAAGAAAACGTCCATTGACTGCCCGGTTGATTCTTCGATTGCCGAGCGGAAATCGTCGGTCGTGACGGGCTGATTGGCATGTTTGCGGAGATAATAATTAACTGCGCGCCAGAAATTATCTTCGCCCAATTGCGAGCGAAGCATAAAGAGCGTCGCGCCGCCGCGCGGATAAGCGTAAGTGTCAAAAACCGCGTCTGGGTTGGCATAGTTTTTCGTCACTACGGGACGCCGTGTGCCTTGTCGCCAAGTGCTGAAGTAAGCGTCTTGATGCTCTCTGTTTTGCAGCAAGGCTTCTTCGCGTCCGTCGCTCTTTTCTTCCCAGACGACTTCCATAAATGTCGCCCAGCTTTCATTGAGCCAGATGTCCGACCAATCACGGCAAGTCACGTAATCGCCGAACCACTGGTGCGCCAATTCGTGTGCCTGAATGTCTTCGGTGTCGCCGGTCAACAGTGCGCGCTCGTCTTGAATGATCGTGTCGGTCATCGTCGTCGCCGTAATATTTTCCATCGCGCCGCCGAAATCCTTGACCATTGTTTGGACGTATTTGTTGTAAGGGTATTTCAAGCCCGTGACATTTGAGAAATGCTCGACCATTTGCGGCAAACGCCCGGTAGAGGCTTTTCCTTCGGCGAGTTCGTTTGGATAAACATAAGAAAGAACCGGAATATTCTGATATTTGCCTTCAACCGTCGCATATTCTCCGACGATAACGGAAGTCAGATAATTCGTATAAGGCACATCCATTTTCCAATGGAAAGTGCGCGTGTTGTCTTTATTTTCCGTTGTCGAAAGTAGCTTGCCGTTGGAAATCACCATTAACGGCTTTTCAACAGTGGCGCGCAATTCGGAAGTGCGAAAATCAGATGGGTGGTCAAACGACGGAAACCAGTAACGGTTGTTTTCGGGTTGTCCTTGCGACCAGATTTGGCGCGGACGATTAGCGTCGCGGTCGTTCGGTTTGATAAAAGTCAGTGCCGCGCCGCCAATCGGACTGCCGCCTTTGGGTTTGCCCGATCTATAATCAATCGCAATCGTGACGGTCTGATTCGGCTGATAAGCGCGGTCGAGTTCGACCGTCAACGTTTCCTTTTCGGCGTCTAATTTGTACTGCAATGCTTTGCCCTCCGGCAATTTGACCGAGTTAACAGCTCCGAGTTCGGCGTTAAAAGTTGCGGTTTTAGTGTTTGCCAGAAGCGGCGCAAAGGTCAAAGTCGCTGTGCCGAATGCTTGTTCGGCGTTCCAATCGAATTTTAAATCGAGCGCGACGTGGCGCAAATCATACTCGCGACTCGGAATATAGTGAACCGGCGGCAGAGGCTTTTTCTTTGCCGCTTCCTGCACGAACTTTTCCCGCAAATCTTCAACCGGGTCGGAAGCGGCGACCAGATTCACGTTCAGACTGAAAATCAAACCTAACGATACAAACGATGCCAGAAAACGAGGCAGTCTATTTTTCATACTTTTCCTTTTTTGATTAATATTTTCTCGTAACTTCACGCGAGATTTTAATGACAACTATTCTACGGAGCAAACGAAAGAAAGTTTGCTCGCCGGAAAAATTTGCTTCCTTTGCGAAACCTTAGCGTCCTTTGCGGTTTAATTCTGAAAAAACTTAACCGCAAAGAACGCTAAGGTTTCGCAAAGGAAGCGAAGAATTGTTTTTGAGATTTGTTTTGATTTATCGGCGTCCCATATACTGCATCGCCATTGACGCTAATTCATCAAGAGAGCTGCCGTTGCGGTTTGAATCGAGCATTCCCGACAGCCAGCCGCCAGCCTGCGGTTGCTGCTGCGCCTGCTGTCCGTAACCGCCGAGCATATCAACGATTCCGCCCTGATCCAGCCCTTGCTGAGTTTGCTGACGCCCCAGATAACCCAAAACAATCGGCGCGAGCATCATCAAAATACTGGCGACCTGTCCGGTATTCAAACCGCTCTTTTGTCCGATTTGATCGGCGACCTGCGTTTGATTGTTGCCGAAAATCGTGCTTAAAATACCGGCGCTCATCATCGGATTAACCGCGCCTCCGCCGAGCAGCCCGCCGATGTTGTCGAGAAAACCGCCTTGTTCCTGCTCGATTGCGCTGGCAATCATCGGCGCGGTTTCCGGTTGCTGCGCTTTTTGCGCTAAGCCGCCGAGAATCGCCGGTAGCGCCATCTGAATCGCACTTTGAACGGCGGACGGGTCTGCGCCGATTTGCTGACTGATTTGCCCGACGGCTTCGCTGCCCTGTTGCTGCCCCAATAAATCCTGTAAAGAAAACATTTTCTTTTTCTCTCCTTAAAAAAATAAATTTTGCTTTTGAGAAGATAGTAACTACTCGGCGGCTTGATTGACAAGATTTATTGACAGCACAACAATTATCTTTTTGTTTACTTTCGATGAATCGCCGAATTTTTAATTTCAAATCGCCGGGCAAAATCTTATTTCTGATTTTAATTATCAGCCTTAATTTTTCGTGTTCGCAAAGCAATCAATCGTCTTTGCGCGAGCCTTTAACCAAAGTCCAAACGCTCGCCGGAGCAGGCGAAATCCGCTTTGGAGAAGTTTTCGGCATTGCGATTAACAGCAAAGGCGCGATTTTTATTTCCGACGGAGCAAACGGAAAAATCTGGCGAGTTGAAAAAAGCGGAGAAACATCGCTCGTCACCGACAAGCTCGATACGCCTTCGGCTCTCGTCGTTGACAAAGACGATTCGCTCGTCGTCGCCGATTCCGGCTCGCACACAATCAAACGAATCAATCCGACAAACGGCGAAACATCAGTTCTCGCCGGAATCGAAAATCGCAGCGGTTTTGCCGACGGCGCAACAAATCAAGCGCTCTTTAACGCGCCAATCGGTGTGGCAGTCGCCGAAAACAAAATCTATGTTGCCGATACTTATAACGACCGGGTTCGCGTGATTGAAAATGGCTCGGTCAAAACTCTTGCAGGCGGCGAAAACGGTTTTGCTGACGGTTTAGCCGCGAAATTCGATACGCCGTGCGGCGTCGCTGTTTTGCCCGACAATTCAATTCTCGTCGCAGACACTGGAAATCGCCGGATCAGAAGGATTGAACCCGACGGCTCAGTTTCGACTTTTGCCGGAACGGGTGAAGCCGGATCGAACAACGGTTTTTCGGATGAAGCGTCTTTTGTCGAACCGACGGGGATTCTGTTTGACAAAACCGGGGCGATTTACGTTACAGACGCGGGCGCGAACAGCATTCGCGTTTTTAATCGTCGTTTAACGCCTTTTTGGGAAACAGCCGCGGGCGCGGGGCGTGGAACTGCGGACGATGTTTTAGAGAACGCAAAATTTAATCGCCCGATGAATCTGGCGATTGACGCGAGCGGAAATTTGTTTGTCGCCGATTCCGCCAACAAATTAATTCGGATTGTTCAACCGGAAAACTCAAATCTCGGCGGTCAGATTTCTGCGGAAACCGGCAAATCGCTGTTTCTCTCGCCCGCACAAATGCGCGAGCGCGGCGAGGCGCGCTGGACTTTTAATCCACCCGAACGTCCGCGCGACGTTGCGGGAACATTCGGCGAATTGCGCGGCGCGATTCGCAAACCGGGCGATTCGGCTTGGTTTCACAACGGTCTGGACATCGCGGGCGCGCTTGGCGAAATTGCTGTTTTTATCCGCGATGAAAAAGTGCTGCGTCCGATTGCTGTCGAAGATTTCGACCAGAAAAACAACCGCGAACGCCTGCGAATGCCGACCATCGGTTACATTCACATTCGATTGGGCAGAGACGCGAGCAATAAACCTTTCGGCGACGGGCGTTTTCTTTTTCAAACCGAGAACGGAAAATTGACCGGCTTGCGCGTTCCGCGCGGCGCAAAATTTAAAGCGGGCGAAGCGCTCGGAACACTGAATCCTTTTAATCACGTACATTTGATTGCCGGAGAAACCGGCTCGGAAATGAACGCTTTAGACGCGCTCGTTCTTCCCGGCGCGCGCGACACGATTGCTCCGAAAATCGAAAAGATTACATTTTTCGGCGAAAATTGGAACGAAATCAAAGCCAACGAACCTCTGCGCGGGCGAATTAGAATCGCGGCGCGAGGCTTTGACCAAATGGACGGCGGCTCGTCGCGTCGGCGGCTCGGAATTTACAAACTCGGCTATCAGGTTTTAACGGCGGACAGTTCTCCGGTTGCGGACAAACTGGAAACCATTTCTTTCGAGCGGCTTCCCGATTCGGAAGCGGCAAATCTGGTTTACGCCGTCGGTTCGCAATCCGGCTACACGCCGGAAACCGTTTTTAACTACATCGTTTCAAATCGCATCAAAGACGGCGCGGCTGTCGAGGATTTTTTAGATACGACAAAACTGCCGAACGGCGATTACAAAATCCGCGTTTTCGCCGCAGATTTCTTTGGCAATGAAACATTGCAGGAGCTTAATTTGAAAATCCGGAATTAGGAAATTTTAATTGAGGACGCGCAGAGGCAGATTCGGCTGGCTCGATTGATTGGCTTCGAGTCCGGCAATGACCGGCGGTTTGGTTTTGTCGGCGCGCGGCGTGCCTGCCACTTCGACAATATCGAATGCTTCGAGCGAAACGTCTTCCGATTGTTTTTTGCCGATTTTCTCCAAATCGGCTTCGATTAGCTGTGATGCTCCGTCCGAAGAGCGGCGAAATATTGTAACTTTGGCAGCGTTTTTGATTGCGCCGCCGGCGCTCGCAACCGCGCGGGTTAAAGTCATCGTTTGATTGTCGCGTAAGAATATTGTTTGCGGCGAAACGACGCCACCGGCGACGAAAATCGGTTTTGCTTCTTCGACAGTTACAATATCGCCGGTGCGGACAAACGGATTTGATTCGGATTTTCCCGCCAGAAGCTCCGAGATTTTAACCCTCATCGTTTGCGATTCGGCTTGCGCGGCTTGCGGCGAATTGCAGCTTAAATATGCCGGACGAAAGATTTTGATTTCTCCGCTCGCACGTTCGCCGATTCCGCCCGTTAACACTAAAATCTCGTTCAAACGAACCGGGCGCTCGATTTGAAAACGCATCGGCGTTCGCACCGCGCCGAAAATTCTGGCTTGCTGGCGGGCTGTGCGGTCAACGACCCGGACGACGATTTCCGGTTTTTTCAAAAATTTTGAATATGCTTCGTAAAGGGTTGCGGCAAGTTCTCCTTCAGTGCGGCAAAGCCCGAAAATGGGTTCTTTGGTGTAAGGAATCGCCGACAAAAAACCTTCCGCATCGAGTTGCCCGCGCCAGTCGTATTCGAGACTGCCCAAAACATCAATGTCAATTACATCGCCGAGATGGATCAATTCTTCGAGTTGAACGCTTGAATTCACCGCCAGGGCTTTTTCGTTCGATTTGTTTTCGGCGTTTTCCTGCCTGGCGGCTTTTTCTTCGGCGAGTTGAGCCGAGGCTTGATTGATAACCGGAGTCGGTTCGACTTTTTGCGCGAAAATTTTCGCGCTCGCGCTTGCCGTCACGAGAAACAGAACGGCGCACGATAACTTTAAAATTAAAAAGCCAAACCTCATTTCTTCAATTTTACCTTAACTCTTTTTCTGACCTTAACCCGATTGAGATTTTCCGCAGCATCTTCAGCCGTTTCAATATTATCTTCAATCGTTTGAGTATTATTTTCAGCCGTTTGAATATTATCTTCGGCTTTTTCAATATTTTCGACGGATTCTTTTGATTCCTCAAACGTTTCCGGCGCTTGCTGTTTTTTTGCGGCGGCTCGTTTTTTTCGTCGGCGCGTCGCAGCCGCTTCAACCGTGCCCGGAATCGCCCAGCCCGCAAACTCCCAATTACAAGCGTTGCAAAGCAGATGATACCTGCCGAAAATTCTCCACCAAATCGGCGACCGGCGATAGCCGCGGCGAATCCGGTTGCTGTCGCAACGGGGACATTTTGAGAAAATCAATTTTCCGCCTCCAAGTTCAATTCTTCCGATTTACCGGATTTCAATGATTTATCGTTTCCCCCTCGTTGATTTATTAAAATCTGCAATCTGCTTATCTCAGTTTCGATTCTGATTGCCGCGCCCTGTCGCTGCATTTCATTGACCGCTTCGCGCGAAAGATAAAAAAGCGCGTCGCGGTAATGGTCAACGGCTTGCTCATAATTTTCTTTAAAAGCCGCGCGCTCGGCTAATTCTACCCAATGCGCAACGTACGAAGCGGCAATAAATTCCTGCACTGCGACGCTTGATTCGGCAAGCTGCCGTTCTTGCGGGTAAAGCTGCAAAGCCGCATCCAAAACTTCGAGCGCCCGCTGCGCGGTTTCCACTTTTTCACTGGTCGTGACGCGGATTTGAGCTTCGCGCAGAAGCTGGCGAGATTCTTCTTCAGCCCACGCCAAAAGATGATGTTTCTGCAAACCGCGCACGCGCTCCTGCCCGCTGCGAAACGCCGCCAGTCGCGGGCTTCCGGCGTGTACGGTCGGCATTGCCGCCTCGACTTGTTCGAGATAATCGCCGCAGGCGCGATAAACTTCCAGATGCGCTTCGCCGTTTGGCGTTTTGGAGATTTCCGCAGCTTCGGATTTGCTTTGTATTTTCTTGAGCGCGGCGACGTGTCTTTCCAAAGTGAGCTTGCCGGGTTCAAGGTTTGGGGCGCCGCGTCCCGGAAATTTCATTTGCTCGCGCCGGAGCAAATATTTATTTTTCACCCGGCGCAATAAAACGCCGTGCAGCGCCGCAGCGAAAGCGAAAAAAACCGTTCCGACAAGAAATGCCGGAAACCAGGTTCCGTCGTGAACATCGCCGTCTTCGGCTAAAATGCTCCACAGAATGAAAAATAAAATGAGCGAAACCGCCGCCGCGCTGCCGAAGTAAGTCCAGTTGGAGAGCCAGAACGGGCGCACGTAAACTTGTTTGCTGCCGCCGACAGCCTCGGTTTTGATTGTTAAATTGGAACGAACTCTTTGCACTTTTTGTTGACGAATCCGCGTTTTTATTGAGAAAGACTGTTTTGTAATTCAGGACGGTTTATGATTTTATCGTTTTGATTAAAAACCTTAAAACGTTCTACGA
>DASWLV010000231.1:0-7746 GCA_036400075.1 Pyrinomonadaceae bacterium | reverse complement strand
CGGTCAAGGCTCGTGGCTCGGACTTTTCGCTTCGGTCGCTCCGGTGCAAAACCCGAAATACGCGGTTGTCGTCGTTACGCGCGGACAAGCCGAGCGCGGCAAATGGGCTTCGCAAGTCGCCGGAAAAGTTTATCAGGCGCTTGCATCAAGAATTCGCGCCAATGCGCCTCCGCAGCCGATGATTGCAACTCAGCAGCCGGTTATCCAGCCGCCGCGTCCAAAGGTTGACGCGCAAACCGCCGCTCGACTCAGCGCCGAAGAAGGCGCCGACGAAGAAGCGCAAGCCGACGCCGAAGGCGGCGATTTTACCAATGGCAAGTCAGCCGGAAAATCCGGTAAATTTGATTCGCACGGTGTTGTTACAATTCCGAATGTCGCGGCGTCTCCGGTTTTGCCCGCGGTTACAAACAGCAACAAGGTCAAATCCATCAACAAGGTTTACCCGCGCGGAAATCCGCCCGCAAATCAACCTGCCGCCCCGTCGGCAAATAACACAAACAATTCGCCCGCGAAACCGCAGCCGTTAAGCCCGGAACAGCGCCGCCCGCGAATTGTCGTCAATCCGAAACCGTAAGCCGAATTTACATTCGAAAAAACGAAGGGAAAAGGAAATCGAAGCCTTTTCCCTTTTTTCTGTTTAAATGGCTTGACAGAGTTGTGATATTTACGTGATATTTCATTGTTTATATTTAACGGCGCGGAAGGCTTTTGTTGCGCGGCTAAACAGCCGCCCGACGTTGCGGCGCAAAAGGCTAGCAACCAACTTTGCTGATTTTTTCATCTGATTGCAGCATAAGACGGAAGCCGTCAGTTGCCGGAAATAATTGATAATAAATCAATAAAAACGAACGCTAATTTGTGCAGGAAGGATAATGCAAGCCATGAAAAAAATGTTGAATATTTTGTTGCCCGGCGCGCTCGCGCTCGCCTTTGTTGCGGCTCCGGCGGTTGTTCCGACGGTTGCGGCACAAGACACCACAGCGGCGGCTGCCGCCAGTGCGTGCAATCCAGAAGAACAAGCGGCTCTGGATAAGAAATTTCGGGATAACCGCACAACCAATAGAGATGTAGCTTATCAAGCTGCTAAAGATTATTTAGCTAAGTGCAGCAGCGACGCCGGAGCCGCTGCTTTTGTCAAATATTTAAATGACTGGGTTGCCAAACAGGATGTAATAAACAAAGAGACAGCAGATGCAGAAAAAGCACAAAGAATTGCCAAACTTTGTGCCGATCCGATACAGGCAGCGGGAAAAGCGCAAACGCCCGCCGACAAAGCAAAATTTGGTTCGGATATTTTTGCCGGATGCCAGCAATTTGCTTCGCAAATGCCGAATAATGCTTATCCGGTCCTAGTTCCGATTGATTATGGCTTCGTTATGGCAACCTCAAATCCGCCGGTTAATAATTACAACGACCAAACGATTACGTTGGCAAAACAGGCGATTCAAAAAATCGAAAGCAACAGCCTCGGCGACGTTAAGTGGGCTGATTATCAGTACAAGAGCAAAGACGATGCACTGGCTTGGATGAATTACATCATCGGAACTATTACGTTCTATAATTTGAGCGGAAAAGAAGCCGACGCGGTGCCTTATTTTTATAAATCGCTGCAGTACGATTCACCGGATATTAAGAAAAAATTCCAGCCTTACTACGCGCTCGGATTTAACTATCGCACGCAATACAACAAAGCCGTGCAGGATTTCCAAGCAAAATACGCTAACGTGACTGATCCGACCGAGGAATTTAAAAGAGATTTGGGAATTCAGAAGGCTCTGATGGATCGCGCGATTGATGCATTTGCCCGCGCATACAAAGCGGCAGCCGATGCCAAAGTCTCAGCGGCGGTGCTGGAGACACGCAAAAAAGATTTGGAGCAAATGTATAAAATTCGCTTTAAAGACCAACCGTTAAATATTAACGAGGTTGTCGCCAGCACGGCGTCAAAACCCTTGCCTGATCCGGCGTCTCCGGTAACTCCGGTAATTGAAGAAACGCCGACCACGACAACCGGAACAACCGGCTCGACTGCGGCTGTAACGCCCGCAGCCGAAACAAAATCTGCGGCAGCCGCAGCTTCGGGCAACGGCAACGGAACTCGTGAACGTACAGCCGGGGCTGCGCCAAATACGACGACCGCAAAACCCGATGCCGCAAAACCGGCGGCGAAACCGGCGACAACGCCTAAAAAACCTTCTCGCTAAAGCTGTGGCGAGCGCCTTTCTGACGCAAATTATCGCGTCGTGAGTTAAAATAAAAAGCCGAGCGTCTTTCACGCTCGGCTTTTTATTTTGGAAATGCAGAAGCCATCTTACGTTTTGTTGTGCGAGGAGCGAATCGGTTATGATTTCGCCGACCGCTCGTTCATCGAGCGCGCTCTAACGCATCGCTCGTGGGCGCACGAACGCGCTCAATCCGGGCGCGAGTCGGAAGTGCGCAACCTGCACAACGAAGCCTTTGAATTTGTCGGCGATTCAATTTTAGGTTTAATTATCGCGGAGCTTTTGTTTGAAAGATTTCCAAACGCAAGCGAAGGCGAGCTGACGCTGATGAAACATCGTCTGGTGAGCGCGACGACGCTCACGGAAATCGCCGAAAATTTGCGTTTAAACGAGATGATTCGCTTGGGGCGCGGCGAAGAGCGAACCGGCGGACGAAAAAAAGCCGCAATTTTAGCCGATACGCTCGAAGCCGTTTTCGCCGCGGTTTTTTTTGATGGCGGTTACGCGGCGGCGCGGAAGATTGTCCGTCAGCTTTTTACCGAATACATCGAAAATATCGATCCGACAGCTTCACTCGATTACAAAACAATGCTCCAAGAGCGCCTGCAAGCCGAAAAACGTTCCGCTCCTGTTTACGCCGTAGTTCGTACGGAAGGTCCGCCGCATCGCCGGACATTTTTTGTCGAAGCCGTCTGGGAAGGCGGCAGAGAAGAAGGAATCGGGACGACGATTAAAACCGCCGAAATGATGGCGGCAAAAGCAGCGCTCGATAAATTAGAGTCGCAGGAAGATTAATAATCAGAAAAACAACGAGCAAACTTGCTAGACACGTCTAACTTTTTTACGATTACTTTATGAGCCAAAGCTCCGAAATAACCAACGTCGCCGAACCGACCGAAGGAAGCGAACCGGCAAATGCCGAAACAACTCAACCGAATCCGAACGCTCCGAAAAAAAGCGTTGTCAGAGAATATCTGGAATCTTTTATCGTGACGCTGATTATGGCGTTTTTCGGTATGACTTTTATCGTGCAGGCGGTGACGGTTCCGACCGGCTCAATGCAAAACACGATTTACATCGGCGACCATTTTCTCGTCAATAAATTTATTTACGGACCGGGCACGCCGTTGCCGTTTTTGCCGATGCGCGAAGTTCGCCGGGGCGACATTGTGGTTTTTAAATATCCGGGAAACCGAGTTAATCCCGCCGCCGACCGCTCGCGCGATCTCAAACCGTATGAAATCAACTATATCAAGCGCGTAATCGGTCTGCCGGGCGACACTGTGGAATTTCGCAACAATCAGGTTTACATCAATGGGCAGCTTTTGCCCGAACGCCGCGTGATCGGCGATGTCGTTCCGGCGCGAGGCAGCAACCCGGAAAAAGTGTCTCTGACAATCAAAGAATTTGAACCTGCTCCGCCCGATGCAGCTTACACTGTTTATTACGACTCGGAAAATGTGGAAGAGGCAAAAAGAGGAATGTCGGTCGTTGAAGGAAGAGGTATGAATTTCGGCGTCGCTGGAAAGCCTTCGGTTGTTCCGCCGGACAGCTATTTTATGATGGGCGACGCCCGCGACAACAGCGAGGATAGCCGCTATTGGGGCTTTGTCCATCGTGATTTAATCATCGGCAGAGCCATGTTCGTTTATTGGTCTTGCGATCAAAGCCAAAGCGACACTTTCATCGGCTGTTTGACAAGTCCCCGTTTTAATCGAATCGGCGCGCTGATTAAATAATTTTTGATGAGCCTTTCGGATTTATTCTTTTTTTCCCCCGAAGTATCTTTTGCCTTGTCGCAAAACAATCCGGTCGTCGCGCTCGAATCAACTGTTATCGCTCACGGTTTACCTTATCCAAACAATCTCGAAACGGCTCTCGCGCTCGAAGAAATCATCCGCGAAAACGGCGCTGTTCCGGCGACAATCGCGGTTTTGGAAGGCGTTCCGCAAATCGGTCTGTCACGCGAAAAAATCAATTTTCTGGCTCAATCGAAGACGGTTCGCAAGCTCAGCCGACGTGATTTACCCGCCGCAATCGGGCGCAAATGGAACGGCGCGACGACCGTCGCCTCAACCGCCTTTTTCGCGCATCAAGCGGGAATCAGAGTTTTCGCCACCGGCGGAATCGGCGGCGTCCATCGCGGCGCCACGCCCGACGTTTCGGCGGATTTACCGGAGCTTGCGAAAACGCCGATTGCCGTCGTCTGCGCCGGAGCAAAGGCGATTTTGGATTTGCCGGCGACGCGCGAATGGCTCGAAACCAACGGCGTTTGCATTGTCGGCTGGCAAACCGATGAAATACCGGCTTTTTATTCCAGAACGAGCAATTTGAAAACCGACGCCAGAGTCGAAACCGCCAAAGAAGCTGCCGAAATAATCCGCGCGCGCGATGCTCTCGGGCTTGAAAATGCTGTTTTAATTACGGCTCCGGTTCCCGCAGAATTTGAAATTGCGGCTGAAAAAATCGAAACGATTCTACAGGATTCGATGCGCGAAGCCGGAAACAGGAAAATTCGCGGCAAAGAGCTAACGCCGTTTCTGCTCGCCGAAATGTCGCGGCGAAGCGGCGGCGAAACGATGTCCGCCAATCTCGCGCTTTTAGAAAACAACGCTCGCATCGCCGCGCAAATCGCCGCGCAGCTTTATTAACTTTTTATTTCATTTTTTCAGCCAGAGCGTCCAAACGTTTTTGCGCTTCGGCGCTTTCATAGCTTTGTTTGTGTTTTTGTACAATTTCGCGCCAAGCCGTGCCGTCGTAATGAAATTGTTTTAATTTCCGATTAAAAACAAAACCGATTCCGAGTCGCCGATAACGGTCTAAACCGTTGTAATTGAGATAAAAACTTTGAATCGGGGCTTCATTGGCGCGCATTTCTTCTTCATCGAAGCGCCTCGCCGCATCGCGCGAAAGTCTTTGCGAGATGTTTTCAACCAAATCTCCCAACATCAGCAAAACCGCCGGACGAAAAGTCGAATTCGGAAAATTTTCGAGAAAAATCACGGCGCGTTCGATCTGTTCAAAACCATCGCTGGCGCGAATAAGGCGTAAAAGTCTGGCATCTTCATCGCTCCGGTCAGTTCTGACGACTGCTTCAGCCTGCACCCAACCGCTTTTTTCCGGCGGTAACTGGACGCGATAAAATGTCAAACCGTCGTCGGTTTGGCGGCTTCCGGTTATTTGCATAGTGCGCCCGGCGCTCATTCTTTGCAGCGGAATCCCCATCAAACTAGGCTCGAAACGTAAAACTGACAAACGCTCGTCAATCACAACGGCGATTGCGGGCGACGCGCGTTTTGCGACGAAAGTTTTTGTCGGATTTTTATTAACGACCGGGCGGCGTTTTTGTCCGTTTGCGGTATAAACGCAAACGAATAAAAGAAAAGCGGCAAATAACGCGAAACCGGCAGCCCCCACGCGGCTGAATTTCGGCGAATGCTTCATCGAAGTCTCCTTTTCGAGAGAAAAAAGGATTAATTACAACTTGTAATTTCGCCGCTACGTTACACCCAAATTGATGCGGAGTCAAACAAAATTTTAACGCGGAATTTTAATTTTGGCTTGAGCGGCGAGCAGGCGCTGCTTCGATTCGGCGTGATGAAAATGACAAATCGCGGCGGCGAGCGCGTCCGCCGCGTCGTGCGGTTCGGGAACGTGCGGCAGTTTGAGCAGAATCCGAATCATTTCCTGAACCTGATGTTTTTCGGCGTTGCCGTAACCGACGACAGTTTGTTTGATTAGGCGCGGCGCATATTCGCCGATGTCGAGCTTGTGTTTGGCGGCGAGATAAAGCACGACGCCGCGCACCTGTCCGAGCTTTAAAGCGACTTTAACGTTCGCCGCGTAAAACGCCTCTTCAATCGAAAGCGCGTCCGGTTCAAAACGCTCGATGATTTCTTCGACGCCTTCGGCAATTTTCAAAAGACGGTCGGCGAAAGCGTCGCGCGGGCTTGATTTGACCGTGCCGTACTGCAGAAGGCGATAAATTCTGCCGTCGCTTTTGATCACTCCCCAACCGAGCGTTTCGCTGCCGGGGTCTATGCCGAGAACTCTCATTTTACTTTGATTTCTTGTTTGAACGCCCGCGATAAATTAGCAAAGCGGCAATAACAACTAAGACGACAACGATGCCCGTCCAATTCATCGCGCCGTTGATAAAACCGAGCGCGGCAATCGCTATGATGCCTCCGATAAAAAGCAAAATCGTATTATTAATGAATTTAGTCGTGTTGTCGTTATTTTGCGTTGACATAGCTTTGTTCCATCGAGCCTTTTGCCGTTAAAATCCGCTACTCAATTTCCGATTCGTCAATATCAAAATTCGCATAAACTTTTTGCACGTCGTCGTGATCGTCGAGCGCGTCGTAGAGCTTGAGCATTTGTTTGGCGTCAACGCCTTCGAGCTTGATGTAGTTTTGCGGAACCATCGAAATTTCTGCCGCTTGCGGTTCGATTCCGGCGTTTTTAACTGCGTCGGTTACGGCATCGAAGTTTTCCGGCGGGGTGTAGATTTCAAAAACGTCGCCTTCATCCTGCAAATCGTCGGCTCCAGCTTCGATTGCCAGTTCAAACAATTCGTCTTCGGATTTCGCTTCTTTTTCAACGACAATATAGCCTTTTTTGTCGAACATCCACGCGACCGAGCCGGCTTCTCCCAAATTACCGTTGTTTTTCGAGAAAAGATGGCGAAGCTCGGCGACCGTTCGATTGCGGTTGTCGGTCATTGTTTCGACCAGCACGGCGACGCCGCCGACGCCGTAGCCTTCGTAAGTAATTTCTTCGTACGTGACGCCTTCCAGCTCGCCCGTCCCGCGTTTGATTGCTTTGTCAATCGTATCGTTGGGCATATTCGCGCCTTTGGCTTCGTTGACGACTTTCCGCAGGCGCGCATTGTCTTCGACTTTTCCGCCGCCCATTCTCGCGGCGACCGTAATTTCTTTGATCAGACGGGTAAAAAGCTTGCCGCGCTTGGCGTCGAGCGCGCCTTTTTTGTGTTTAATAGTGTGCCATTTACTATGACCGGACATAAATAAAAGATGAAGGCGAAAGGCGAAAGGCGAAAATTTCGACTTTTGCATTTTGCCCTTTTTTAAATAAACAGATTGTTAATAAATTTGTGAAAATCGCATTTTCGGCTTTTGGAATATAGCATTTTGAAATTTCAAATTTCAAATTTGCCTTAATTTTTCGGCGTTTGCGCCCGCAATTCTGATCTGTTTTGTTTTCGCGGTTGCGCCGCTGACGATTTCAACCGCGCTTTTTTGGACTTCAAAATATTTCGCCAGAGTTTTGATTAACTCCTCGTTGGCAGCGCCTTCAACCGGAGGCGCGGCTAATCTGATTTTTAACAGGCTGTCGTGCACGCCGACAATTTCGCTTTTCGAGGCGCGTGGCACAACTCTAACCGTGAAAACAATTACGCCGTTTTGTTCAGAAAATTGAATCATCGAAACCCGGTCGGTGAAGCAATTAAAACTCCTGCGACTGCCGTTTGCAGAAAACCGAGCAAAAACAAAACGATAAT